>NZ_JAUSXB010000001.1:4092013-4430416 GCF_030823375.1 Pseudarthrobacter siccitolerans
CTCTCACGCCAGCAACAGTGGGCCTTCCTGATCGTTGTTGTGGTGCTGGCCTACTTGTTGCCCTTGTTGAACCCGCCCATCATCACCACAGAGCCCGGCAATAACTTTGCCTTGGCTTGCTTTGACATGGCCCGCTTCGCGCTGGTGGCTGTTGGACTCAACGTGGTGGTTGGGTACGCGGGCCTGCTGGACCTGGGTTATGTGGCCTTCTTTGCTGTGGGTTCCTACTGCGCGGCGATGCTCACCAGCCCTGACTCGCCTTTCCTGCACATTCCGTACCTGTGGACCATTCCGGTGGCCATGGCTGTGACAATGTTTTTCGGCGTGGTGCTCGGCGTGCCCACGCTTCGGCTGCGCGGCGACTACCTTGCCATCGTGACCCTCGGGTTCGGCGAAATTGTGCGCATTCTTGCCACGATCATTCCTGCGATGAAGGGCCAGGTGGGTTTCCAGAACGTGGGCCACCCGCCAGGGACGGCAGCGGACGGGGCTCCCATCTTTTCCAATTCCAACGGTGTGCCCTGGTACTGGTTGACCCTGACCATCATCATCATCATTACGCTCCTGGTGGGCAACCTCGAACGCAGCCGGGTGGGGCGGGCTTGGATTGCCATCCGGGAGGACGAGGACGCGGCTGAAATAATGGGCGTGCCAACCTTCAAATACAAGGTCTGGGCCTTCGCCATCGGCGCTGCGGTAGGCGGCCTTTCCGGCGCGCTGTTTGCCGGCCAGGTCGGGTTCGTCAACAACCAGAAATTCGATGTCACGACATCCATCCTCTTCCTGGCTGCCGTTGTGCTGGGCGGAGCGGGCAACAAGGTGGGCGCCATCCTGGGCGGGGCCCTGGTGAGCTATATTCCCTTGAGGTTCACGGCCATCGCAGAGTACAAGTACCTGATCTTCGGTATCGCCCTGGTACTCATCATGATCTTCCGCTCGCAGGGGCTGCTCCCGGCCCGTCAGCGGCTGCTCGCCTACGGCCGGACCGCCTTTAACAAGGCTTCCGGCAGGGACGGCAAGGAGCCGACGGCGCCCGGTAGCGGGCCTTCCGCTACCGGGACACCCACGGGCGGCCAGAGAGGAGCGGAAGCATGAGCGCGGAAAAGGCGGCCACCGGTTCCAGTGCAGTCCCGGAACCTGCTGACGTGGACCCGTCGGTTGCCGTAGCCCCAGGGATGGATATTGAGGCCCTGGCAGAGGCAGGGGTGGACCAGGACCTGGCGGAGAAGGTTGCCCCGGACCGCGACATCGCAGTGGAGGTGGGGGATAACATTGTTGAGGTTCAAAACCTGACCATCAAGTTCGGTGGCCTGGTGGCGCTGGATAACATCAGCTTCAACATCAAACGAGGAGAGATCCTCGGACTCATCGGTCCGAATGGGGCCGGCAAGACCACCTGCTTCAATGCCATGACGGGTGTCTACAAGCCCACCAGCGGAAAGGTGCTGCTTGAAGGACAGGCCCTGAATGGCCTTAAGCAACACAGAATCACACGGCTGGGCCTCTCACGGACCTTCCAGAACATCAGGCTGTTCGGTGAGATGACGGCGCTGGAAAACGTGGTGGTGGGCCTGGACGCCCGGCACCGGACCAGTGTTGGCGGAGCGTTGCTGCGCCTGCCAACCCACACCAGGGAGGAAAAGTCGGCCATCGAACGGGGGATGGCGCTCCTGGACTTCGTCGGCATTGCCGACCACGCCCACTTCCTCTCCCGCCACCTGCCTTACGGTTACCAGCGCAGGCTCGAAATCGCGAGGGCGCTGGCCACGGATCCGAAGGTGTTGTGCCTGGACGAACCGGCAGCAGGGTTCAACCCGGCGGAAAAAGAAGAACTGATGGCGCTCATCCGGACCATCAGGGACGAGGGATATACAGTTCTCCTGATTGAACATGACATGAAGTTGGTCATGGGAGTGACGGACCGGATCGTTGTCCTGGAATTCGGCAAGAAAATCGCTGACGGATTGCCGCACGAAATCCGCGAAGACCCGCGAGTGATTGCGGCTTACTTGGGAGAGCCTGAAGATGACCTTGCTTGAAGTCGAAGGTGTTTCGGTCTACTACGGACGGATCCGGGCGATCCGGGAGATGTCCTTTACGGTCAATGAAGGCGAGGTGGTGGCACTCATTGGCGCCAACGGTGCCGGCAAGACCACCACCATGCGGACCATCTCCGGCCTGCTCAACTGTGCCGGCGGGAAGATCAAATTCGCCGGTGAGGACATCACGAAAATGAAAGCCCACCTCCGGGTGGTGCAGGGAATCTCGCAGGCCCCCGAAGGGCGCGGCATCTTTCCCGGCATGACGGTCAGGGAGAACCTGGACATGGGAACGTTCGGCCGGAAGGACAGGAGCGGGGTCTCCAAGGACCTGGACCGCGTGTTTGATCTGTTCCCCCGATTGAAAGAGCGGGAAAAGCAGCTCGGCGGCACCATGTCCGGCGGTGAGCAGCAGATGCTGGCCATCGGCAGGGCATTGATGTCCAGCCCCAAGCTACTGCTGCTGGATGAACCCTCCATGGGGCTGGCCCCGCAATTCATCCGCCAGATCTTCAAAATCATCAGGGAAATCAACAACCAGGGCACCACTGTCCTGATGGTGGAGCAGAACGCAAACCAGGCCCTTGCCGGCGCGCATCGTGCATTCGTTTTGGAGACAGGGCAGATCACGCATAGCGGGACGGGCAAGGAGCTCCTGGCAAATCCTTCCGTCAAGGAGGCCTACCTGGGCGTCGGTTAGGGGGAGCAGCTGCCGCGCCGGTCACGGTTGGGTTGCACCAGAGCAGTAGCGGGAACTTTTAGCGGTGCCCCCACGTGAAAATTGGTAGCGTGAACCTAGGAGTTCACAACTCACCCATCAAATGGAGGAATCCCGCAATGGCACTTGGCGGCAACCCGATCTTTAACGGAAAGAGCTTCCGTGGAGCCACCCAGGCACCGCCTGTCCCGCAGGCGCCTTACGGCCGGGCTCCTTATGGCCAGGCTCCCTACGGCCAGGCGCCTTACGGGCAGCAGCCGTATGGCCAGGCTCCGTACGGCCAGCAGGGCTACGGGCAGCGGCCCATGACCGACGAACAGCTGCAGCAGATGTACAACCAGCCTGCAGCAGGCCCGGCGGACACCGGCCGGATGACGTTCGACGACGTCATTGTCAAGACCGCACTCTGCCTCGGTGCCGTCATCGTAGGCGCGGCCGTCACGCTCACCGTCGGCCTGGGCCTCGCCTCGCTGCTGATGATTGTCGGTGCCCTGGGCGGCTTCGTTCTGGCCCTGGTCAACACGTTCAAGAAGCAGCCCTCACCGGCGCTCATCCTTGCCTACGCCGGACTGGAAGGCCTCTTCCTCGGCGGCCTGACCCGCATCCTGGACACCCAGTACCCGGGTGTCGGCCTGCAGGCAGTGGTAGGTACTCTCTCCGTGTTTGCAGTGACGCTGCTGCTGTTCAAGAGCGGCAAGGTCCGGGCCACGCCCAAGGCCATGCGCTTCTTTATGATCGCGATCGCGGGTTACGCCCTGTTCTCGCTGGTCAACCTGGTCATGATGCTTACCGGAGTAACCCAGGAGCCGTTCGGCCTGCGCAGCGGCATCGTTGGCGTCCTCATCGGCGTCTTCGCCATCGGCCTGGCCGCGTTCTCCCTGATCATGGACTTCACCAGCATCGAGGCCGGCGTCCGCAGCGGAGCCCCGCAGCGGTTCTCCTGGACGGCCGCCTTCGGCCTCACCGTCACCCTCGTCTGGCTGTACGTGGAAATCATCCGCCTGCTGGCCATCCTGCGCGGGGACGACTGACCGCAGAACTGCATACCGCCGTCGCACGCCCTAACGGGCAACTGCGAAAACGACTGTGGGCCCCACCGCAAGGTGGGCCCACAGTCGTTTAGCGATCTAAGCGATACGCATGGCGCCGGCCGCCGGCGTCACGGTGAAGATGTCCGGTGCGGTGAAACCGGCGCCGGCAAAAGCTTTGACGACGGCGTCACGCACCTTTTGCTCGACGTTGACCGGCGTGAGGGCGATGGCGGCGCCACCGAAACCGCCACCGGTCATGCGGGCGCCGATGGCACCATTGGCGCGGGACGTGTCCACGGCAAGATCCAGTTCCGGGCAGGAAATTTCAAAGTCGTCGCGCATCGAGACGTGGCTTGCGTCCAACAGGGCGCCGATCGAGGCAGGCCCATCGGCCGCGAGGTATTCCACGGTCTGGAGGACCCGGTCGTTCTCTGTGACCACATGGCGGACCCGGCGGAACGTCACTTCGTCCAGGAGGCCGGCGGCCTCCTCAAGGTCACCCACCTGGACGTCCCGCAGGGCCTTGACTCCGAGGACCTCGGCGCCCAGTTCACACGAGGCACGCCGGGACGCGTAACCGCCGTCGGCATGGGAGTGCGAGACCTTGGTGTCGATCACCAGCATCACCAGGTCCGCCGGTTCCGTTTCGAAGGGAACCAGGCTGACATCCTGGTTCCGGCAATCCAGGAATACGGCGTGGCCTTTTGAACCGCGCAACGATGCTGACTGGTCCATAATTCCGGTGGGGGCGCCCACGAAGTCGTTCTCAGCCAGCTGCGTAGCCAGGACCATTTCCTCCGCCTTCAGCCCGGCGCCCGTCAGATCGTTTAGTGCCGAGATGACCGCGCACTCGATGGCATGCGACGAGGAGAGCCCTGCCCCGAGTGGAACACTTGATTCCAGCAGCAGGTCGATGCCGGGAACGTCGATACCCCGCTGGCGCAGAGCCCACATGACTCCCAAGGGGTACTTAGTCCAGCCTTTGGCCGAGCCCGGCTCCAGGGAATCCAGCGAAGTGGTCACTACGCCCTGGTCCCCGTAGGTGGAAAGCAGCCGCACCGTGGAATCGCCCCGGACCCCTACGGCCACCCGGGCAGTCCGGTCAATGGCGAACGGCAGCACAAATCCCTCGTTGTAGTCGGTGTGCTCGCCGATCAGGTTGACCCGGCCCGGCGCCTGCCAGATCCCGGCAGGAACGCTGCCGAACTCCCGGCTGAACCGGGCGGCGAGATCCTCGGTACCGGCCGGTCCGGGGGTGGTAAAGGAATCGGGAACGGCGCTCACGCGGTGGCTCCTTCAGGAAGGGCTGCCTGAAGGGCAGCGGGGGATGGGGTGGAGGCCGGAACGGTGACGTTGCGCAGCCGCTCGGCCACACTTTCCGGGGTGGTGTCATTGATGAAGGCACCCATGGCGGCCTCCGACCCGGCGAGGAACTTCAGCTTGTCGGCAGCCCGGCGCGGCGAGGTCAGCTGCAGGTGCAGGTAGCTTGCGGGGCGCAGCAGTGGGTCCAGGGGTGCCTGGTGCCACGCCGAGATGTACGGCGTGGGGGTGGGGTAGAGGGCGTCTAGGCGTTTGAGCAGGTCCAGGTAGATGTGTGCCAGTTCGTCCTTTTCCTCCCCGCCGAGCGCCGCCAGGTCCGGGACCTGGCGGTGGGGAACCAGGTGGATTTCGAGGGGCCAGCGGGCAGCGAAAGGGACATAGGCGCTGAAGTTCTCGCCCTCCAGGACCATCCGGCTGCCGTCCTCGCGTTCGGAGCGAAGCAGCGAGCCCGTAAGCGTTTCCCTGCCGTCCGCGGCATCGTAAAACTTGCGGGCCGCCGCACCGAGGACTCCGGCCCGCGGGGTCACATACGGGTACGCATAAATCTGGCCGTGCGGGTGGTGCAGTGTCACGCCGATATCCGCGCCGCGGTTTTCAAAGGGAAACACCTGCTTGATGCCCGGCAGTGCGCTCAGGGCCTCGGTGCGCTGTGCCCATGCCTCGATGACAGTGCGGGAACGGGCCTCTGTCAGCCCGCTGAAGGACCCGGTGTGGGCAGGCGTGAAGGCCACCACCTCACAGCGCCCATAAGCGGGCACCGTTGTCCCCCAGGCAGCTTCCGCCGGGACCGTCCCGAGGGCCGGGCCCAGCGACGGGAAGCGGTTCTCGAACACCACCACGTCGTAGTCGTCAGCGGGAATCTCCGAAGGGTTGCTGGCGGTGGTGGGGCAAATGGGGCACTGGTCCGCCGGCGGCAGGTGCGTGCGGCTCTGGCGGTGCGCAGCAACAGCAACCCACTCACCGGTCAGGGCATCAAAACGGGCTTCTCCCGGTTCCCCCCGCGCCGGGAGGCCGCGGTGGTCCGTGGTGGTCTCCGCCGTGCGCGTCTTCGGGGCGTGGGCGTCGTCGAAGTAGATCAATTCCCTACCGTCGGAGAGCCTGGTACTGGTGATTCCCGTCATGAATCCGTCCTTTGGTGGTGCAGCAACTTAACAATATTCTGCCACACCCCGCTCAAAAGAGAATAGAAACAAACAAAAAGTAACACCCGGCTGGAGTGCAGGGACAGGAGTGGGGCTGTACGGTATTGCTCATGAGTTCCGATTCATCCCTTGAAACCAGCGTTTCTTCAGGCTACCGGGCGTATGCCACGGGCCGGCAGTATGAGCTCCGCCGCGGGGATGCCCTCGCTGTTGTCACCGAGCTGGCTGCCGGGCTCCGCCTGTACAGCAGGGGAGGAGTGCAGCTGACGGAGACCTACGGCGATGACCAGATTCCGCTTGGCGGCTGCGGCATAACCCTGGCTCCCTGGGCCAACAGGGTTGAAGACGGACAGTGGTTCCTGGACGGCAGGAAGCAGCAGCTGGACATTACCGAGGTGGCCCGGAACAACGCCAGCCACGGCCTCCTCCGGAACGCCTCCTATGCGCTGGTCGACGAGTCGCAGCACTCGGTCACGCTTGAGGCCACCATCTTTCCCCAGCACGGCTACCCTTTCCTGGCGCGCCACCGGGTGCAGTACCTCCTCGCGGAAGACCTTGGGCTTGTTGTCCGCCAGACGCTCGTTAATGACGCGAAGTCCCCGGCGCCGTTTGTCCTCGGAGCCCACCCGTACCTCCGGCTTGGTGACACGCCTGTCGAAGATCTGGTGCTGACGGTTTCCGCTGACACTCAACTGCTCGCCGATGAGCGCCTGATCCCGCGCAGCGGTGCTCCGGTCCAGGGGGATACGGACTTCCGGGCCGGGCTGCACGTTGCGCCGCTGAGCGTGGACGTTGCCTTGACCGGCCTGCAGTTCGAAGGGGGCAAGGCGCGCCACACCCTGGCAGCGCGTGACGGCCGTCAGGTCAGCCTCTGGCAGGACGAATCCTGCCAGTTCGTGCACGTCTACCTGAGTACGCAGTACCCCGGCCGGAACCGTGCGGTGGCAGTCGAACCCATGACGGGGCCGGCGAATGCCTTCAACTCCGGGCACGGCCTCCGCTGGCTGCCGCCCGGGGAATCCTTCACCATGTCGTGGGGAATCGACTACAGCCCGGGCGCCGCGGGGTAGCAGTTTCCCATTCGGCCACGGCTGCGGAAGTATAAGGCTATGACGCCAGCCGAGGATCCCGTTACGCCCGACCCTCAACCGCCAGTACGGCAACCCGCCGCCCCACTGGCCCAGACAGGTCCGCCGCTGCGGGTCCTGACGGACCGTGAACTGGATAAGGACATTCCGTACGGGGTGCGCATCGCCGCGTCCTGGGCCTGGCGGCTCGGGCTCATCCTCCTGGTGGGCGGCGCGCTGGTCTGGCTGCTGCGCCAGGTAAGTTTCCTGATCATCCCGGTGATGGTCGCCGCGCTCCTCGCCGGCCTCCTCAGCCCCGTGACCTCCTGGCTGCGGCGCCGGGGACTTCCCGGCGGCCTGGCCGTGGCCGTGACTGTCCTCGGGTTTATCGGACTTATTGCCGGAGCGCTGGCACTGGTGGGCAGGCAGCTCCTCATTGGATTCGGTGAGCTCTGGTCGCAGGCGCTGGAAGGCGTGAAGCAGGTCCAGGACTGGCTTTCGGCCGGGCCCCTCCACCTGACCGCCGCCCAGATTGACCAGTACGTCAAGGAAGCCACCGATGCCCTGCAGAACAACAGCAGCAGCATCCTCAGCGGGGCCCTGTCCTTTGGCAGCACCGCCGGCCACTTTGCCGCGGGAATGCTCCTGGCGCTGTTTATCCTGATTTTCTTCCTCCTCGAAGGCGACCGCATCTGGGCGTTCCTGGTCCGGCTACTGCCTCGAAAGGCCCGGGCCGCGGCGTTCGGCGCAGGCCGCAAGGGCTGGTCCTCGATGGTCAGTTACGCCCGCATTCAGATGTTCGTCGCAATGGTGGACGCCGTGGGCATTGGTGTTGGCGCCGCCATCATCGGCGTTCCCCTGGCGCTTCCGCTGGGTGTGCTGGTGTTCCTGGGTTCCTTTATCCCGGTAGTCGGTGCACTGCTGACCGGCATCATTGCTGTGCTGCTGGCTCTTGTTGCCAACGGCCCCGTCAACGCACTGATCATGCTGGCCATAGTGCTGCTGGTCCAGCAACTGGAAGGCCACATCCTCCAGCCGCTGGTCATGGGCAAAGCCGTTTCGCTCCACCCGGTGGCGGTGATCCTTTCCGTTGCGGCCGGCTCCTACCTGGCCGGGATCCCCGGCGCCCTGTTCTCGGTGCCCATCCTCGCCGTCTCAAACTCGGCCATTCGCTACATCGCCGCCAGAACGTGGGAACATGAACAGGTGCTGGCAGCGCCCGGCGGCTCCGTTGCGGCCGGCGTCGGCCCGGACAACACCATTACGCAAGTTGACCCGCCGGATGCCCTCAGGGACGGTAACGACGCCGCGGCCGGCACAAACGCAGAACATCCCGGCGTCCGTACCAACGACGCGGCGCCGGGGCCGAAATCCAGAGGAGATTAGTCCGTGAACATCCTTGAAACCCTTCCCGTCACGCTGGACGATGTCCTGGAGGCGCAGAAGCTGCTCGACGGGATTATTGCGCGGACCCCCGTGGAATCATCACGTGCCCTGGGTAAGCTTGTGGGCGGAGACGTCTACTTCAAGTGCGAGAACCTGCAGCGCGCAGGCTCGTTCAAGGTCCGTGGCGCCTACGTCCGGATGGCCCGCCTGTCGCCGGAAGAAAAGAAGCGCGGCGTGGTGGCCGCTTCTGCAGGCAACCACGCCCAAGGCGTCGCAGTGGCCGCCAAGAGCCTGGGGATCAAAGCCCGCATCTACATGCCGCTCGGCGTGGCCCTGCCCAAGCTCGCCGCCACCCGCAGCCACGGTGCGGAGGTCATCCTGCACGGACACAATGTGGACGAGGCGCTGGCCGAAGCCCAGCGCTACAGCAACGAGACCGGCACAGTCTTTGTCCACCCGTTCGACAACGTGGACGTCGTTGCCGGGCAGGGAACACTGGGACTGGAAATATTGGAACAGGTGCCCAACGTGGACACCGTCCTCATGGGCGTCGGCGGCGGGGGGCTCCTCGCCGGTGTCGCCGTCGCCATCAAAGCACGCGCCAAGGAACTGGGCCGGGAAATCCGCATCATCGGCGTGCAGGCGGAGAACGCCGCAGCCTACCCGCCCTCACTCGCTGCTGATGCACTGGTGCCCCTGAAAAAGGTATCCACCATGGCCGACGGCATTGCCGTGGGCCGGCCCGGCCAGCTGCCCTTCAGCATCATCCGTGAGTTGGTGGACGATGTGGTGACGGTCAGCGAGGACTCCCTGGCACGCGCCCTGATTTTCCTGCTCGAGCGGGCGAAGATGGTGGTTGAGCCGGCCGGTGCCGTAGGTGTGGCCGCCCTCATGGACGGCAAGATCGAAAATCCCGGAACCACCGCAGTGGTCCTCTCGGGCGGCAACATCGACCCCATGCTGATGCTGAAGGTCATCCAGCGCGGCCTCTCCGCCGCGGGCCGCTACATGACTGTCCGCATGATGCTCGACGACCGCCCGGGTTCGCTGGCCACCATCGCCAGGATCATCGCCGAGAACGACGCGAACGTCACCGGCCTGGACCACACACGCGTGGGCGGGTCAATCAGCATGGGGGATGTCTCCATCACCGTCAACCTGGAAACCAAGGGCCACGAGCACGGCGAGCAGGTGCTCAGCGCGCTCCGGGCCGAGGGTTTCCAGCCCATCGTGGTGCACTAGGAGGCCTGATGGCCGGACTGACGGACAACAGGGGTTTCGGAGACCGGCGCACCATTGCCGCCCGGGCAAAAGGCGGGCTGCTGGTACTGGGCAGCTTTGTGGCGCTCCTCTTTGCCATCGAACTGTTCAATGCGCTGATGCTGCGCTCGCTCAACCGGACGTTCGGGCTGCGGCCCCGGAGCGCCGACGGGCTGCTGGACATCTTCACCTTCCCGCTCCTGCACGCCAACCTGAACCATCTGTTGTCCAACAGCCTGCCGCTGATAATTTTCGGCTTCCTGGTCTTCCTGTCCGGACTGCGGGTCTTCCTGACGGCCCTGGCCTTCAGCTGGCTCGGATCGGGACTGACAGTCTGGCTGATCGGAACCGCCGGAATCACGGTGGGTTCCTCGGGCCTCGTTTTCGGACTGTTCGCCTTCCTGCTGGTCCGCGGGTTTTTCAACCGCAGCTGGCGCCAGATCCTCCTGGCCGTTGTGCTGTTCATGGGCTACGGGAGCATCCTGCTGGGTGTACTGCCGTTTGTTACCAACTACGTCTCCTGGCAGGCCCACCTCGGAGGTGCTGCCGGGGGAGTGGTGGCGGCGCTGCTCCTTCGCCCCCGCGGGGCCGGGGCGGGCAACGACTTCTGACCGCCGTCGATATCCCCGGACAGTTCTGAACCCAAAGCAAAAGCGCCGGCCGCCCCTCGGGGCGGCCGGCGCTTTTGTCTGTTCTTGCCGCTATCCGGCGTACGGCTTGGCGGAAAGGATCTCTACTTTGATGTCCTTGCCGTTGGGCGCCGTGTAGCTGAGCGTCTCGCCTTCCTTGTGGCCAAGGATGGCAGCGCCCAGCGGTGACTTTTCGCTGAAGACGTCGATATCGGAATCGCCGGCGATTTCACGGGAGCCGAGCAGGAAGGTTTCTTCGTCACCGGCGATCCTGGCAACCACGATCATGCCGGGCTCCACGATTCCGTCATCGGCCGGAGCCTCACCCACGTGGGCATCGCGGAGCAGCACCGTCAGCTGGCGGATACGGGCTTCGATCTTGCCCTGTTCCTCCTTGGCGGCGTGGTAGCCGCCGTTTTCCTTCAGGTCACCCTCCTGCCGGGCTGCTTCAATCTTCTGGACGATCTCTGCCCGGCCAGGGCCGGAAAGGTGGTCCAGCTCTGCCTTCAGGCGGTCAAAAGCTTCCTGGGTAAGCCAGGCTGCAGCTGCGCTGTTGGTGGTAGACACGGACTTCTCCTCTAATGGTCCTACATGCAAAAGACCCCGCCACGGTGGCCACTTGTGGAACAGTAACCAGCTCAGCGGGGTAAAGGTATTGCTCCATTGTAGTCAATCCCGTGGGTTTAACCGAACCTGGGAGCGGCACGGATCACATCTTTCAGCCCGGGTTGCCCGGAATCCAGCAGCTGTCCACCACGCCGGAGACGGAAAGGGACTCTGTACGGACCGGAACCCGTTGCGAAACCGTCCGGCCGCCGTCGGCTGTTTCCTCAGCCTCTGACGGCGGGATGTCCACGACTTTCCAGCCCACGACGGCGAACTTGGAGTCCAGCGCCTTAATGGCGCACTGGACGGCCGTTCCCGGCTCCCTTGTGACCTGGAAGTCCACCTCGGCCAGCGTGGCGTCAGCGGTGGCATAGCCGATGTCTTTGAAGCTCACGGTGGTGAGGGAGTTCGATGTGGAGACCCAGGCCATGAATCCGATCCCTGCGGCCAGTGCAGCACCACCGATGGCCCGCTTTGAAGCAGGGGAGAGCCTGCGCTTTTGGGCGCCATAACGATTGGCTAGGCTAGTGTTCGCGGGCTCGGATGGGGCCGGCTGGTCCGGGGAAGTCACCAGACCAGTTTAGTGCCCATCCGCGGGGGCCTTCCCGTCCGGCGGAGCGCCGGTTTAGCGGCCCCGCTCAGCGATACGAACAGCAGCCACAAGCCGCAACTAAGAATAGAGGAGCAGTCCTTCGATGACAGCGTCCAGCAACACCCCGAAGTGGGAGCACGGCCCGCTCCGGCTGCTCGCCGTCCACGCCCACCCGGACGACGAGTCCAGCAAGGGTGCCGCCACCATGGCGAAGTACGCTGCCTCAGGCGTGGAAGTCATGGTGGCCACCTGCACCGACGGGTCACGCGGGGACATCCAGAACCCGGCAGTGGAAGGCGAGCCGCACCCCAAGCGGGACATGGCCGGTGCGCGGCGCCTGGAAATGGAGCGGGCCGCCGCGATCCTGGGCATCAAGCAGCGGTGGCTGGGCTTTGTGGACTCGGGCCTGCCCGAGGGCGATCCGCTGCCGCCCTTGCCGGCGGGTTCTTTCGCCACGCTGCCGCTGCATCATGCTGCCGCTCCGCTGGTACGCCTGGTCCGGTCCTTCAAGCCGCACGTGATCCTCAGCTACGACGAAAACGGCGGCTACCCCCACCCGGACCACATCATGGCCCACCGCGTGGCCGTTGAAGCCTTCGATGCCGCGGGTGATCCGACGCGCTACCCGGAGGCGGGCGAACCGTGGGAGCCGGGGAAGCTGTACTACGACCGGGCCTTCAGCCCCGAGCGTTTCCGTGCCCTTCATTTCGCCCTGGAGGAGGCCGGCCTTCAATCGCCGTACGCGGAGCGGCTCGCCGCGTGGCTGGAGTCCGACGCCGAAGGCCACACTCCGCCGCCGGCCCCCCACCCCACCACCACCCAGGTGGACTGCGGCGACTTCTTTGAAGTGCGCGACGACGCCTTGCGGGCGCACAGGACACAGGTGGACCCGCTGGGGTTCTTCTTCGCTGTCTCCCCGGAGATGCAGCGCCGGGCGTGGCCGTGGGAGGACTATTCGCTGATCAGCTCCCGGGTGCAGTCTGAGCTGCCGGAAAAGGACCTGTTCGCGGGGCTAAGATAGAACCGGCAGGCAATTTCTATGCCGCGTAGAAGAAGTGCCCGGACCAGGGCTGCTGTATCTGCTGCCTGCTGACACCCGTTCCATAGAAGGTATTCAACGTGCAACGTCTGCTCCTCAGCCTGGCCACCACCCCCACGCCCCAGCCCACGCCGTCACTGCGCGAGGGAATTACGCAGGACCAGGTAACGCCAGGCCTCCTGGGCTTTATTATGACGGCATTTTTTGTGGTAGCCACGGCATTGCTCATTGTGGACATGGTCCGGCGGATCCGGCGCGTCCGTTACCGGGCGCAGGTGGAGGAAGAGCGCATTGCGGCTGCTTCGGCAGCTGACATCGAAGCGGCAGACGCTGCCGAGGCGGGATCTGCCGTGGCGGGGCCTGCGGCAGATCCAGAGGCCGGCGATTCCTTCCAGGGACCGGCCGACGGCGGCGCGGACGCGGGTCCCGGCAGCCGCCGCCAGTAACTGGCTAGCTGAGCACGGCCAGGGTTATTGCCGCGAAGTGCGCGGCGAAGGCAACCACGGTCAGCGCATGGAACAGTTCGTGGAAGCCAAAGTGGTGGTAGCTGAAGTTCGGCTTCTTCAGCGCGTAAAAGACCGCCCCGGTGATGTAGAGCGCCCCGCCCACGCAGATGAGGACGGCGGCAGGAATGTTCGCCTGGAAGAACTGCGGAAGATAGAACAGCGATCCGCAACCCAGGGCGATGTAGATCGGAACATAGAGCCAGCGCGGCGCATCCGTCCACAGCAGCCGGAACAGCACGCCCAGGACGGCGCCGGACCAGATGACCCAGAGGAGCAGGACAGCCTGGGGCCGTTCCAGGAGGGTCCAGGCCAGCGGTGTGTAGGTCCCTGCGATCACCAGCATGATGTTGGTGTGGTCCAGCCGTTTGAGGACCATCTTCACCTTCGGGGACCAGTTGCCGCGATGGTAAATGGCGCTGATGCCGAACAGCAGCACCCCCGTGGCGGCAAAGACTGATGAGGTGACCTTGCGGTCCATCGTCGGGGCCAGCGCCACGAGGACGATGCCCGCCACCAGGGCCAGCGGAGCGGTCATTGTATGGATCCAGCCGCGCCACTTGGGCTTGATCATCAGGAGCCCGGCCAACCGGACTGCGGCCTCGTCCGCAGCGTTCGTTGCGGGGCCGTTTCCGGCGCTTGTCTTGCCGTTCTGTTGCGGCGTCCGGGGAGCGTCCGGGGTGTCGCTGTTCATTGCTCCAGAATAACTTACGCCTCAGTAAGTTACCCGCAAGTAGCAATGGAGGTGCATGCGATTCCGGCCCGGCCAGCACCGCCGGTGCCGCTGCGGACGGTAGCCTAGGATGTGCAAAGCGGAACGTACAGCAAGGAAGTCAGGTGAGAGAGCGCGTGGAGTTGCCCGGGTTCCTCTACGGCTTTTATGAGCGCAGGCTGCTCAAGGACCTGTCCCGCGACCGTATTCCGCGCCACATCGGCGTGATGGTGGACGGCAACCGGCGCTGGGCCAAGCAGTTCAATGCCCCCACCAGCCAGGGCCACCAGGCGGGCGCGGACAAAATCCACGAGTTCCTTGGCTGGTGCCAGGAGCTCGGGATCAAGGTGGTCACGCTGTACATGCTGTCCACGGACAACATGAACAGGTCCAGTGAAGAGCTTGACCTGCTGATGGGCATCATCGCCAACACCCTGGACCGGCTGGACGAGGACGCCAACATTTCCGTGCAGGCCATGGGTGCCCCTGAGCTGTTGCCGGACTACCTGGGCCAGCGGCTTAACAAGCTGACGTCGCGCACCCCGGTCCGGGAAAAAATCCACGTCAACGTGGCCGTGGGGTACGGCGGACGCCGGGAGATTGTCGATGCGGTACGCGAACTGCTGCACGACGCCGTGGCGCAGGGCAAGGACATCAGCAAGCTGGCAGACGAACTTTGCGTGGACGACATCTCCCGGTTCCTCTACACGCGCGGCCAGCCCGATCCGGACCTGGTGATCCGCACCTCCGGCGAGCAGCGCCTCTCCGGGTTCCTGATGTGGCAGAGCGCCTACAGCGAGTTCTATTTCTGCGAGGCGTTGTGGCCCGCCTTCCGCAAGGTGGATTTCCTGCGTGCCCTCCGTGATTACGCCGGCAGGCAGCGGCGCTTCGGAGCCTGACCCGCCCGGTTTACCGGGTGTTCACGCATCAGCAACAGGAATCGCCGCGTAATGGTTGCGGAAATTACTTCGGATGGATTTACGTTATATCCATCAGCAGGCAAAACCGCCGGCTGATCGGGGAGGCCAGTACATGGAGCGAGACATCGCGCCGGTTGTATGGGAGGCCGGACCCGGCCTCATGGCCGAGCCGGCTCACCACTAACACATCCGGGCTTGCGCCCGGGGCTGGAGTCGATGTGGCTACTTCTGAACAACTGCCCGCGGTCCTTTCAGACCAGGGAGAGAAAGCTACCTCTCGCGCCATGCGAGCCACCTTGGAAACCGGTGCAGCGGAAGACGCTGCGGCCGGTTTTGCTGTTTCTGGAAGGGAAGCCACCATCCACACCTTTGTGATCGACACCTCCGTCCTGCTCTCCGACCCCCGTGCGTTGCTCCGCTTTGCCGAACATGAGGTCATCGTGCCGGTTGTGGTCATCACCGAGCTTGAGGCCAAGCGGCACGATCCCGAACTGGGCTACTTCGCCCGGAAGGCACTGCGGCTCCTCGACGACCTGCGGATCAAACACGGCGGCCTGAACCGGCCCATTCCCATCGGTGACGACGGCGGCACCCTCGAGGTGGAACTGAACCACATTTCCTCAGAGGTGCTTCCGCTGGGTTTCCGCAGCGGAGACAACGACAGCCGCATCCTCGCCGTCGCGAAGAATCTAGCGAATGAAGGCCGGAACGTCACCGTTGTGTCCAAGGACCTGCCGATGCGCGTCAAAGCCTCGGCGATGGGCCTCACCGCCGACGAGTACCGCAACGAGCTGGTAAAGGACTCAGGCTGGACCGGGGTGGCCGAGGTCGAAGCCGGCGAACAGGAAATCAACACGCTCTACGGGCACGAGCCCGTCTTCATCCCGGCGGCCGCTGAACTGCCGGTCAACACCGGACTGGTGCTGCTGTCCAACCGGGGCTCGGCCCTCGGCCGTGTCGGCCCCGACAAGCAGGTCCGCCTGGTGAAAGGTGACCGCGACGTTTTCGGCCTGCACGGACGGTCCGCGGAACAGCGGCTGGCCATCGACATGCTGATGGATCCCGCCGTCGGGATCGTGTCCATCGGAGGCCGGGCCGGAACCGGCAAGTCGGCGCTTGCCCTGTGCGCCGGCCTGGAGGCGGTGCTGGAGCGCCGCGAGCACCGCAAGGTGATCGTGTTCCGGCCGCTCTACGCGGTGGGCGGACAGGAGCTCGGCTACCTCCCCGGTTCCGAGTCCGAAAAAATGAACCCTTGGGCGCAGGCTGTTTTTGACACCCTCGGCGCACTGGTGAGCCAGGAGGTGGTGGAGGAGGTCATGGACCGCGGCATGCTTGAGGTCATGCCCCTCACCCACATCCGCGGCCGCTCGCTCCACGATGCTTTTGTGATCGTGGACGAGGCCCAGTCGCTTGAAAAGAATGTCCTGCTCACGGTCATGAGCCGCATCGGCCAGAACTCGAAGATCGTCCTCACCCACGACGTCGCCCAGCGCGACAACCTCCGCGTCGGACGCCACGACGGAATCGCCGCCGTCGTCGAAACCCTGAAAGGACACCCGCTCTTCGGCCACATCACCCTCACCCGCTCCGAGCGTTCCCCCATCGCAGCCCTGGTAACAGAACTCCTCGAAGGCTAAGTCACCTGGGCAAGGGGCCGTGGCCAGGTTCGCCGGGCCACGGCCCTTGTGCGTGCCGTGTTTCGGTTCGTCCGGTCCCAGTCCTTCGCCGGGCCCCGGCCCTTTTGCGCGGGGCTACGGCCCTTTTGCGAGTGTCAGTGGTTGGGTTCGCGGGGCTACGGCCCTTCTCCGTCGCTTAGACACACCGCATAGGGCCGCCTTCGGTCGCTGAGCGACCTCCGGCGGCCGATGCGTCGCGATGCGCTCCTACGAGAAGGACCGCAACCCCGCTCGAGCGTTTCTTCCTCCTGCAAGGCGAGTCTTGGCACACGTCCGGTCCGAGTGCTTCGCGTAGGAGCGCATCGCCGACCAGAGCGTTGCGCAGGTCGCCCAGCGACCGGAGCGACGCGGCGGGAGGTGTCTAAGCGACGGCGAAGTGCTGGGGGCGGACGAACCCAGACACGTCAAACTCGCTCAGGTAACCCTGAGGAAGTGGGCTACTGGTTCGTGGCCCTGAACCTCCAGGGTCCAGTCGGGGCGTTTGAATGTCTGCGGGGTGAGGCCGACGTGCTGGACTGTTTCTGCCTTGGTGCCCCAGGCTTTCCGGGTGGTGCCGTTGAGTTCGTAGCCGAGGGAGCGGGAGACGCCGAGGGAGGCTTCGTTCCAGGTGGCGGCCTCGGATTCTGCGACTTCGGCGCCCAGCCAGTCAAAGGCCCAGAGTGCGACGGCGCTGCGCATCTCCTTGCCGAAGCCGCGGCCCTGTACGGACTGCTTCAGCCACGATCCGGTGCTGACTGTCCTGAGGGCGGCGAAGTCCTTGGCCCCGACGTCCTGGCAGCCGATGAATCGGCCTTCGTGCCAGATGCCGAGGAGCAGTGTCCACGATTCCGGGGTGCATTCGGCGCGGCACCGCCAGTACCAGCGGGCCATCTTGGGGCCCAACTCCTCCTCCGGCAACTCTGTCCAGGGGGTGCTGAACGGGTTCCTGCCAGCGTCGTGGATCCCGCTGCGGGCGGCTTCCACTGCCGGCGCGATGTCCTCATCCAGGATGGGGCGCAGCTCCAGCCGCGGCGTGGTCAGCTTTAGCTCGAACAGCGGCCAGATGGAGCTTGGGGTAGTCATCCGCGAAGCCTAGCGGATCGGCGACGACGGGTCTGTCGACTCAGGCCGGGATGTCCCAACTGATATGCCGCCGGACATCGGTGAGGTTCATGGACTGGGCCAGGAAGAGATCGTCGAGCATGTACTCGTCGACGGCGATGATGCGCAGCCAATGCCCGTGTTCTTCCGCCCCGGGTTCCAACGATTGGCTTGCCACGCACACACCTGTGCCCAGGTCCACCCTGATCCGTGACTTTCCCGGCAGGCACAACGGCGCCGCGGGATGCGCGGGATGGTAAGTGGGGGTGGGTGCCACCACTGCTTCCAGGACCGGACGGCCCTCATGCTCCCGCTGGCTGACCCCGTGCACTTCCACGGTATTGCTGCCGGGGAATTCGATGGGCACCGGGGCGTTGCCGGCCAGTTCCACCGGGTCCAGGGCCGCGGAAAACCGTCCGTTTCCGAATCCCGGCTCACCGTAGGCTGCTTCCGGCCGGCGCCGCACGAGGCCCTGGCCGTCGTAGACGGGCGTGACCAGATGCGGCGGGAGGAGCCAGGACTTCCGGGTGGCACTGACGTATAAGCCGTCCTTGGAATCGTTGATTCCGGTGGTGCTGTGCAGGACAAGTCCGTCCCCGGTTTCGAGCCGGAGTGCGCCCGGGCGGCGCAGCCATGCCCGCACCAGGGGTGCTGCCGGGCTGGGTGCCTCGGCGAAGGGCTCGTCCCAGTATTCAAAGCGCAGGGACTGCCACTTCCAGGGGGAGGACCTGCAAAGATTCCGGAACATGGCCGGATCAGCGGCGGCTGAACTGCTGTCCGGAGTCGTCCGGTGACGGGAGTCCCAAGTCGCCATATCCACAGTTTACGCGCGGGCGCTGCAGGGGCCAGCGGAAATCCAGTAGCATCCGAGGGTGATCCAACGACTGGGCGAACTATGGCAGCACACCCCGCCGGCCTTTTGGCTGGTGCTTGCTGCTTGTGCCTACTTCCTGGTGATGGCTGTCAGGCTCACCGTTATCGACGTCCGGCATCACCTCCTGCCCAACCGCATCGTCTTCCCGTCTTACGCCGTGGCCGGTGCACTCCTGCTCGCGGCGGCAGTTTTTGCCGGGGCGGGAATCGGCGCGGTCCAAAGTACTGGTGGTTCGCTGGCCGGCCTGATGGCCGTGCCGGCCCTCCGGATCGTGGCCGGTGGGGCCATCCTGTGGCTTTTCTACTTCCTGCTCCGGTTTGTGTACCCGCCGGGGATGGGATTCGGCGACGTGAAACTGGCCGGAGTCCTGGGCATGTATCTTGGCTATCTTGGCTGGGGCCACCTGTTTGCAGGTACCTTCCTGGCGTTCCTGCTGGGCGGCCTGTGGTCCCTTGCCTTGCTCGCCGCGCGCAGGGGGACCCTGAAATCGTCCATTCCGTTCGGGCCGTTTATGCTCGCCGGCGCCGCGGCGGCGATGCTGCTGCCCGCCTGAAAGGCCGGACCAGCCTGGGGCGCAGGCAGTTCGGTAGGCTGGCTTAATGCCTGCGCCTGACTACGTCCTGAAACTCCGCAAGAAAATCGGCAACGATCCCCTCTGGGTCCCCGGCGTCCGGGGCGTGGTGGTTGATGACGCCGGCCGCGTCCTGCTGGCCCGGCGGGCGGACAACAGGCAGTGGGCCCTGATCAGCGGAATGCTCGATCCGGGGGAGCAGCCGGCGAGCGGCCTGGTGCGGGAGATTTTCGAGGAGACGGCGGTGGTGGCCGAACCGGAGCGCGTTGTCTCCGTCGGCGCGGTGGGCCGAAGCTGCCCATTTCGAACCCTGACCGCAACCCGCCCGGCCTAGGGTCCGGGCGGAGAACAGGGTCGCCGCAACCCCCAATGTTGCGGCGCCCCTCGCGGCGGTCCGGACGACGACGGCGGTCAGTGGCGCTGGGAGACCAGTTCGCCGTCGTCGTCCTTGACGCTGTCCTGAACCCCGGCGGCTTCCGTCGTGAGCGCAGCAGCGGCAGCCAGCCCGGCGGCGAGGCGCTCAGCCTCCTCACCACCGACGGCTTCGCCGCGGGCCACCATACCGGCGGTGTCCGAGAGCGGGATCTGCTTCAGCGTCAGCGCCAGGAGCAGCGCCACGGCAATGAACGGGATCAGGTACCAGAAGACCGGAGCGAGCGACTCGGCGTAGGCGTTGACGATGGCATCGCGCAGCTGCTCCGGAAGCTGGTTCAGCGCCTGCGGATCCAGGGTGCTGGTGGACTGCGATGCCTGCTCGGCGGACGCGCCGGCGCCGGTAAAGGCGCGGGTCAGGGACTCGGAGAGCCGGTTGGTGAAGATCGAGCCGAAGATGGCCACGCCCATCGCCGCGCCTACCTCACGGAAGTAGTTGTTGGTGCTGGTGGCGGTGCCGATCTGGTCGGCCGGGACGGAGTTCTGCACCACCAGGACCACCACCTGCATGATCAGGCCCAGGCCGGCGCCGAAGAGGAACAGCTGGACACAGATGACCCAGATGGGGGTGCTGGCGGCGAGGGTGGTCATCCACAGCATCGCGGCCAGGGTGAAGACGGCGCCCAGGATAGGGAACATCTTGTACTTGCCGGTCTTGGAAATCCGGATGCCCGAGTAGATGGACGTGCCCATGAGTCCGGCCATCATGGGCAGCATCAGCAGGCCCGATTCTGCCGCGGACGTACCCGAGGACATCTGCAGGAAGGTGGGGACGAACGCGATGGCGGAGAACATGCCCAGGCCCAGGGTGAAGCCGATGGCGGTGGCGTTGATGAAGATCCGGTTCCGGAACAGGCTCAGCGGGATGATGGGATCTTCCGCGCGGCGCTCCACCATCACGAAGGCCGCTGCCGACACGATCAGGCCTCCACCAAAGGCCCACGTGAGGGGTGAATCCCAGCCCTCGTCCTTCTTGCCGCCAAAGTCGGTGAAGAAAATCAGGCAGGTGGTGGCGGCGGACAGCAGGACGACGCCCAGGACGTCGATCCGCTTTTCGGCCTTCTTGTTGGGCAGCGTCAGGGCGAACCAGGCAATGGCGAACGCGGCAAGGCCTACTGGGATGTTGATGTAGAAGGCCCATTCCCAGGTGAGGTGGTCCACGAAGAAGCCGCCCAGCAGCGGACCGGCCACGGCGGAGAGTCCGAAGATGGCGCCGAGAGGGCCCATGTACTTGCCGCGCTCCTTGGCGGGCACGATGTCGGCGATGATCGCCTGGGAAAGGATCATCAGGCCGCCGCCGCCCAGGCCCTGGATGGCGCGGAAGATGACGAAGCCCCAGAAATCGGCGGCCAGTGCGCAGCCCACTGACGCCAGGGTGAAGAGTGCGATGGCCACAAGGAAGAGGTTGCGCCTGCCGAGGACGTCACCGAATTTGCCGTAGATGGGCATCACGATGGTAGTGGCCAGCAGGTACGCGGTGGTGATCCAGGCCTGGTGCTCCACCCCGCCCAGCTTGCCCACGATGGTGGGCATGGCCGTGGAGACGATGGTCTGGTCCAGGCTGGACAGCAGCATTCCGGCGATCAGCGCGGAGAAGATGATCCAGATGCGTTTCTGGGTCAGCAGCAGGGGACCCGCTGGTGGCTTGGTGGCGATACTCATGGTTGTCCTTCTGCGGCGGTGGTTTCCGGCTGTTCGAATGGCTGGGAGAAGAGGAGGCTGGCTGCAGAAATGTTCTCCATCAGCAGCTCTTTGTAGGGGCGGGTGTTGCCGTCGGCGAAGTAGGCCATGCTGCTTTTCCGGGCGATGGTGCTGAGCAGCGCGACGGCCATCTGGACCACAGGGTGGTCAGTGGCGACGCCTTCCCGCTGGGCCACGTCACGGGCAAACTGCGCTTCCCGCCGCTCAGTGACTCCAATAAGGCGGAGGATCAGCTGCGGCTCCTTTTTGACCACAGCGATCAGCTGGCGGGTTTCCTCCTCCGAGGCCTCCATATCCTCGGACAGCCGCAATGAAAGCCGGACGAGGTCCCGGAAGAGGGTGGAGGACATTTCTCCCGGCGGTGAGGAGGCGCCGCCGTTGATGAACTCCTGGAGGATGTCAGCGGGCATGTCGTCGTCCGCGTGTCCGATCACGGCGTCTTCCTTGGCCGGAAAGTAGTTGAAGAACGTGCGGCGGGAGATGTCGGCGCGCTCGCAGACTTCCTCGACGGTGTAGCCGTTCAGGCCGCGCTCAGCAGTCAGGGCGCGGGCGGCAGCAGTAATGGCCGCCCGGGTTGCGGCGCGTTTCCGTTCACGGAGCCCGCCTTCGATTACTGCACTATCATTCACAAAGTAAAGTTTTGCACTATTTCTGGCTCAGTGCAAGTTTCCTTCGGTCCCCGAACTTGCGGGGAGGAGGTGAGGGCAGGCAGCAGCACGACGACGGCCGGCACCTTTCGTGTGAAAGGTACCGGCCGTCGTCGAACTTGGGCGGATAGTGCCGGGGCTAGGCCTTGTGGGCGGGGGCCGTCATCGTGGTGACATCAAGGGCCTTGTCGAGGTCGGCCTCGGAGACCTTGCCTTCGCCGTCGCCGACGAAGCCGAGCTTCTCGGTGGCCTGGCGGACAGTGAGGCCCTCGGCTACTGCGGTCTTGGCGATCTTGGCGGCGTTCTCGTAGCCGATGTACTTGTTCAGCGGCGTCACGATGGACGGCGAGGCCTCGGCCAGGAAGCGGGCGCGCTCCACATTGGCCGTGATGCCGTCGATCATCTTGTCCGCCATGACGCGGCTGGTGTTGGCCAGCAGGCGGATGGACTCGAGCAGGTTGGAGGCCATGACGGGGATGCCAACGTTCAGTTCGAAGGCGCCGTTGGTGCCGGACCACGCGATGGCGGTGTCGTTGCCGATGACCTGGGCGGCCACCATGATGGACGCCTCGCAGATGACCGGGTTGACCTTGCCGGGCATGATCGAGGAGCCGGGCTGCAGGTCCGGGATGGCGATCTCGCCCAGTCCCGTGTTGGGGCCCGAACCCATCCAGCGGAGATCGTTGTTGATCTTCATGAACGAGATGGCAATGTTGCGCAGCTGGCTGGAGGCTTCGATGAGGCCGTCGCGGTTGGCCTGGGCCTCGAAGTGGTCGCGCGCCTCGGTCAGCGGGAGGCCGGTGTCGGTGGCGAGCAGTTCGATCACGCGCTCCGGGAAGCCGGCCGGAGTGTTGATGCCGGTGCCCACGGCCGTGCCGCCGAGGGGAACTTCGGCAACCCGGGGGAGTGAGGCGTTGATGCGCTCGGTGCCGTAGCGGACCTGCGCGGCGTAGCCGCCGAACTCCTGGCCGAGCATTACCGGCGTGGCATCCATGAGGTGGGTGCGGCCGGACTTAACGACGTCCTTGAACTCCACGGCCTTGCGCTCCAGCGACTCGGCCAGGTAGTCGAGGGCCGGGATGAGGTCGTTGATCAGGGCCGACGTGGCAGCGACGTGCACCGACGTGGGGAAGACGTCGTTGGAGGACTGCGAGGCGTTGACATGGTCGTTCGGGTGGACAACCTTGTCGCTGCCCGCAGCCTTCAGGGCACGCGAGGCGAGCTCGGCGATGACCTCGTTGGTGTTCATATTCGAGGACGTGCCGGAGCCCGTCTGGAAGACGTCGATGGGGAAGTCGCGGTCGTACTTTCCGGCAGCCACCTCATCCGCTGCGTCTGCGATGGCCTTGGCAAGCTCGCCATCGAGCACACCCAGTTCAGCGTTGGCCTGGGCGGCAGCTTTCTTGACCCGGGCCAGTGCTTCAATGTGCGCACGTTCCAGGGTCTTGCCGGAGATCGGGAAGTTCTCCACTGCCCGCTGCGTCTGCGCGCGGTACAGTGCGTTCACGGGGACGCGGACTTCGCCCATCGTGTCATGTTCAATGCGGAACTCTTCAGTGGAAGTCATGGGGCTAGCTTAGGGCGATCCGGCATCCCATCGAAAACCGTGAAGAGCATGCTACGGGCGGGTTTTTGCCCGTGCCCTAGAGCTCGCCGATCCCGGAAACCACGTTGGCGCGGCCCTCCGCGAGGCTGTACGAGAGGCCTATAACGGCGGTGCGTCCGCTTTCAATTGCGTCCGAAATCACACGGGAGCTGTCCACCAGCCGCTGGGACGTCTGCTTGACGTGCTCCACCACCATGTCATTGACCTCATGCTTTTCCTGGCGCATGGAGGTGAGGACCGACGGCGTGATGCGCTCCACCAGGTCACGGATGAAGCCCGGCGGCATCTCGCCGGTGTCAACGGCGTCCTTGGTCGCGCTGACGGCCCCGCAGCTGTCATGGCCCAGGATGGCGATCAGCGGCACCCCAAGCACGCCCACGCTGTACTCCAGCGAGCCGAGGACGGCGTCGTCAATGACCTGTCCTGCCGTGCGCACCACAAAGACGTCACCGAGGCCGACGTCGAAAATGATTTCCGCGGCGAGCCGTGAGTCCGAGCAGCCGAAAATCACGGCGAAGGGGTGCTGGTTCTCCACAAGCGAGGACCTGCGTGAGGAGTCCTGGTTCGGGTGGGAGGATTCACCGGCGACGAAGCGTTCGTTTCCTTCACGCATCCGGCGCCAGGCAAGGGCAGGAGTCAGGTAGGTAGTCACCCTCCTTACTTTATGGGGCAGGAGTGGGCGAGGGTGAAACTGTGACGGCGGGATTGCTGTCCAGGGACTTCACGACGGCGTCTGCCAGGGTGGCGAATTCGTCCAGTGGGGCGGCTCCGGAGAGGATGACGGTGGTTCCGCGGTACTCGAGCACCATTGATTTTTCGCCCTTGCCCGTGTCGCGGAGTTCCCATTCCCGGCCGCCGGCGTTGCGGGTTCCGGTGACGGGTGCGTTCCGGGTCTGCTGGAGGAGCCAGGTGGGGTTTGCGGTGCGGGTCTGGACGAGTCCAATGAAGGACTCCTTGGGCGTGATGTAGCCGACCTCCCAGGCAGGCACCCCGCTTGCCGTGCCGGCTTCCCACCTGGCGTAGTTCGGCCGGAAGGTGTTGCCGGTGTCCGGCGCCACCGGTGTGAATCCGGCCACATCTGTTGCGTTCCGGGCTGCGGCGCTGACGTCGATGTCAGGCCGGTAGCCGTCGCTGTTGGGGGACGGGTTCATCAGGACAATGGGCAGGAACGCCGCGATGCTGACCGCAAGTGCAATGATCATGCCGATCACCGAGGCGTTGGCCCGCTTGGCCGCAGCAGCCGGAATTACAGGCTTAACCGGCGCCGGCCCGCCGGCTGCGGCGGTTCCGCTGTTGCTTCCGGATCCGGCTGGTTCGGGGGTGGGGCTGGTCTTTTCCTGCATTTCGCTCACCCCTCCATAGTCCCTCATCCCGGTGCCCAACTCACACTCGCCAATGCGGCGGCGGACCGCCGCTTCCGGCAGGAGGGACGGGCACATTGCGGCGCCGCGTCATGCCGCAGCCCGAAGGCGGTGCCGCGACTATGATCGATATCAGAGGAATCACCGCTCAGCTGTTCCGGCGGAGCGGGTTCAATGATCGCCACTCGAAGAAGAGGTTCACGTGTCACCAGCGTCCATGACCCAGAAATACTCCACGATCTCCCCGTCCCTGGCAGTGGGACATGACGAGCCGGACCGCAACCTTGCCCTCGAGCTTGTCCGCGTCACCGAGGCAGCTGCCATCGCCGGCGGGCACTGGGTTGGCTTCGGCGACAAGAACACGGCCGACGGCGCCGCCGTCGACGCCATGCGCTCGTTCCTCCAGACCGTCCACTTCAACGGTGTAGTGGTCATCGGCGAAGGCGAAAAAGACGAAGCCCCGATGCTCTTCAACGGCGAGCGGGTGGGTGACGGCACCGGTCCCGAGTGCGACGTCGCCGTCGACCCCATCGACGGAACCAGGTTGACCGCGCTCGGCATCAACAACGCCCTTGCCGTGCTGGCAGTGGCCGAACGCGGCTCCATGTTCGACCCCTCAGCGGTGTTCTACATGGAGAAACTCGTCACCGGCCCGGAAGCTGCGGACATGGTGGACCTCCGCCTGCCCGTGAAGCAGAACCTGCACCTGATCGCCAAGGCCAAGGGCGTGAAGGTCAACCAGCTCAACGTGATGATCCTTGACCGCGACCGGCACCGTCCGCTCGTGGAGGAAATCCGTGAAGCCGGCGCCCGCACCAAGTTCATTATGGACGGGGACGTTGCCGGGGCCATCGCCGCAGCACGTTCCGGCACCGGCGTTGACGCGCTGATGGGTATCGGCGGCACGCCCGAAGGCATCGTCGCGGCCTGCGCCATCAAGTCCCTGGGCGGCGTGATCCAGGGCCGCCTCTGGCCTACCAGCGACGAGGAAAAGCAGAAGGCGATCGACGCCGGCCACGACCTCGAGCGGGTCCTCTCCACGAACGACCTCGTCTCCAGCGACAACTGCTACTTTGCTGCAACCGGCATCACCGACGGCGACCTGCTCAAGGGCGTCCGGTACTCCAAGGACAAGGTCCTCACCCAGTCCATCGTGATGCGTTCCAAGTCCGGCACCATCCGTTTTGTGGACGGCGAGCACCAGGCCAGCAAGTGGGAAGGGTACGCCCGCAAGAGCTGATCCCCTGCCTGCCTGACACCGATCCCCGCAGCGCCCAGCGTGCTCCGGGGATTTGGCGTTTCAGGCCTTGGTATAGGGTTGAAGCCATGATTCCTGCTGTTGTGCCCTGTACTGACCGCGCCCTCTGGGACGAATACGTTGACCGGTTTCAGGGACATCCGCAGCAGCTGTGGGGCTGGGGCGAGACCAAAGCGATGCACGGCTGGTCCGTGGAACGGGTGCTGGTCAACGACGCCGGCAAGACCGTCGGTTGTGCCCAGTTGCTGGTCCGCCGGCTCCCGTTCCCCTTCCGCGCCCTGGTCTACATTCCCCGCGGCCCGATGTGTTCAGTGGAAGACGCCGCGGCCGTCCTGGCCGGCCTGGCGGACCATGCGGCCGTCCGCCACCGCGGAGTGGCGCTGAGCATCGAACCGGATTGGGACGCCGACTCCGCCTTCGCCGGTGCCGTGGCCGCCGCCGGTTTCCGGGCCACCACCAATACCGTGCTGATTCCGCGGACGCTGATCCTGGACCTCACCAGGACGGACGATGAACTGATGGCGGAAATGTCCAAGTCCACCCGGGCGAACATCCGCAAGGCCATGCGCAGCGACGTCGAGTTCCGCAAGGTCAAGAATGACGCCGAGCTCGACCAAGTGCTTGCGATCTATCACGAGACCGCCGAGCGTGCCGGCTTCGGCATCCATGAAGACCAGTACTACCGCGACATCTTCAAGAACATGGGGGACGGGTCACCGATCATCGCCGCGTTCGACGGCGAACAGATGCTGGCCTTCGTCTGGCTGGCCAGGAGCGGGGCCACCGCCTTCGAACTCTATGGAGGCGTCTCGGCTGTTGGACAGAAGCAGCGGGTGAACTACGGCGTGAAATGGGCCGCCCTGCAGGCCATGCGCGAAGACGGATGCTCCCGCTACGACTTCAACGGCCTCCTCAACGACGGCATCTCCGACTTCAAGAAGCAGTTCGCCAAGCACGAAAGCATGCTCCTTGGAACTTGGGAAAAACCGCTCTCGCCGTTCTACCCCGCGTACGCCCAGGCCATGCCCCTGGCCCGCCGCGGACTCCAGCAGGGGCGGCGGCTCCTGAAGACCGCGGCCGGCCGCCTTCGGCCAGTGATCCGGAAGCTGCGCCCGGGCAGCTAGCCGCGTCAGGAAAAGGGCGACGACGGCACCCGCCCCGGGTGCCGTCGTCGCCCTTTTACTGTTACTGGCCCCGCGCTGCAGCCTGGGGCAAACCGGTGGTCACGGCGAACGCCAGCGCCGGCTCGGTGCTGCCCGCCACGGGATGAACGTTGACGGGTGCCTCGGCCGCCGCCAGGAAGGCGCTGCCGCCGCGTGAGAGTTTCAGGTCGCCCTTGGGGGAATCCAGGTAAATGTCCCCGGCCACCACAATCACCACTGCGGCGCCGGACTGTGCCAGCGGAACGGGGCCCCCGTCCGGGGCGAGCTCGATGCGCTGGAGCTGGAATTCCTCGAAGGGCGGCCGGAACAGCTCCTGGTCCATCACGGTCCGCTCGGCCGGAAGCATCGGCACGGCGACAGGCTGGAAGTCGATGGTCCGCAGCAGTTCCGGGACGTCCACGAATTTCGGCGTAAGCCCGCCGCGCAGCACGTTGTCAGAGGACGCCATGACCTCTACGCCGAGCCCGTGAAGGTAGGCATGAACGTTCCCCGCCGGCAGGTAGACCGACTCACCCGGCTCCAGCGAGATGCGGTTGAGCAGCAGTGAGATCAGCACTCCGGGGTCACCCGGGTATTTCTCGTTGAGGCTGATCACCGTGGCCAGTTCAGTTTCGTAAGGTGCCAGCGGGGCTCCGGACAGCAGCGCGGCAACCACCAGGGCAGTGTCGCCGGCCACTGACTTGCCGCCCGTGATCAGCCGCTCGAAGGCCGCCCGGAGGCCCGCGCTTTCATGGGCCGCCTCGAGATCCTCAACCAGGGCACCAATCAGCGCGGGCGCCCCACCTTCCACCGCATCAAAAGCGGCCGCAACATGCTGCAGGATTTCCCGGGTTTGCGCTGCCGGGCGGAAACCGCACAGCGCCTCAAACGGCGTCAGGGCGAAAATCATCTCGGGTTTGTGGTTGTCATCCCGGTAATTCCGGTTGGGGGCGTGTGCGGCGAGGCCCTCGGCGTTCTCCCGGGCAAAGCCGGCCCTGGCCTGCTCAAGGCTCGGATGGACCTGCAGGGACAGCGGCTGGGCGGCAGCCAGGATCTTGGCCAGGAACGGCAGCCTGGGGCCAAAACGCGCCACCGACTCCGCCCCAAGGAAATGCTCGGGATCGCGCGAGATCAGAACGTCCAGAGCAGTGGCCGAGCCGTCCTCCGGAACGCGGGCCACCGAGGGGGAGTCTGGGTGCGCGCCGATCCACAGCTCCGCTTCGGGGCGGCCGGACTCGGCGCGTCCCAGCAGGGCGGCGATCGCCGTCGTCGATCCCCAGGCATAGTCCCGAAGGACGTTCTCAATCTCGTACAAGTCGATGTCCGTTTCCTAGGTCTGGAGGGTGTGCCTACAAAGGGGCGCACTGGCCGTTAGTGGCGACGAGCTGGCGGATGGCCTCTTCATCGCCCTCGAGCTTGAGCTGGGTCAGCATCTCTTCGGTGATGGGCTCACCGTCCGGGGTGGTGGTCACAGGAGTGAAGTCCGACGGCGCGGGAGACTGTTGCGCCGGGGTCCCGCCGGCGGGCGTCAATGCTGCGGGGGAGCGGAGCGCGGCAGCCTGCAGGTGTCCGCCGCCGGTCGGAGCCGCCACCAAGGCGTCATCCGGGAGCCCTGCGGACTGTGCGCCGGACGCAGAGGCCAGGAGCTGGTCCACCCGCTCATGGATAAGGTCGAAGTCAGGAACAGTGGAGAAGGAAGCATCAAAGTCCGGCGGCCCGATGGTGAGCCGCTTGACGTCCTGGCCGCGCGCCTTGATGGCGAGGTCCAGGAAGCTGCCCAGCTGGGCCGAGGAGATGTTGGAATCCACCACCTTGGTTCCGGCGTTTGCGATGTCCTCGAATTTGGACAGCAGGGTGGCGGGATCCAGCTGTTTCAGCATTGCCTGCTGCACGCACTGCTGGCGCTGGATGCGGGAGTAGTCATCCACGTACTCGCGGGACCGGCCGTACCAGAGCGCATGGTCGCCGTCGAGGGTCTGGTCTCCGGCCGGGATCCAACCGATAGGCATGCCGTGGGTCTTGGTGGCCTCATCGAAATAGCCGCTCATGGGCACCCAGCCGCCGGCTTTGATTTTGATTCCGCCCATGGCGTCGATGAGCTTGGAAAAGCCCTCCATGTCCACCAGGACGTAGGCCTGGACGGTAAGGCCCAGCGTTCCGGAGACGGCCTCAAGCGTGGCCTGGGCGCCGGGATCCGCCACTCCCGGGTAGAGGTCCGCGTGCTCGTTGGTCACTTCGGTGTTGATGGCGTTGATCAGGCACTCGTCGCCGCAGTTGTAGCCGTCAGGGTAGATGGCCCGCATAGGGGAGTCCGCACTGAACTGGGCGTTCTGGAAGTTCCGTGGGATGGAGATGATGGCTGTCTGGCCGGTCTTGGCGTCCACGCTCAAAACGGAAAGACTGTCGGGGCGCCGTCCGGTGCGGTCATCTCCGGCGTCTCCGCCCATCATCAGGAAGTTGTAGCGGCCTTCCACCGGTTCCATGGCGGGGCCCGCGGAAAAGATGCTGCCGATGGCATTCCGTCCCACGTTGAGCAGGTAGGCAGCGTAGCCGAGTGAGCCGCTGCCCAGGACCATTGCCAGCACGAGGGAAATCACGACGGCGGGCCGGGCCGGCGGCGCCAGCAGCACCGGGCGGATGAGCCTCAGGGTGTTGATGAACAGGATTGCCCAGCCGGCCGCCAGTGCCACCATCACGATGATGATGGCGAGCGAGGCGAAGGGATTGGTGATGAGGTTGATGAGCAGGGGCCGGTTGGCCAGCAGCAGGATGACTGCCAGCGCCAGTGCTGCCCAGACGCAAAGCGTCACCCGCAGCGCGGCGCGGCCGAGTTTGCGGTCGCCCGCCACGAGCTGGGCGCTGCCGGGAACCAGAAGCGTCATGAGTACAAGCACAAAGCCGCGCTTGGTCCGGACCTGGGGAGAGGCGCTGACCGGGTAGCGCACGGGGTCGGTCAGCGCAGTGTCCGAAGCCGACTGCTGGATCTTGCTGCTGGACATGGCCGCCTTCCTAACGGCTGCCCCGGAGCGTGCCGTTGCCTTCGGCGAAGACCTCGCTGACCTTCTGCCGGAGGTTTGCCCCCTTGCGGGCGGCCACGGCATTGAGGTCTGCGGCGAACTCGATAAGGTCGGCCCGGAGCGAGGCAGCAAGCTCATCAGTGCCTGCTGCCAGCATCCTGACCGCGAGGAGTCCGGCGTTGCGGGCTCCCGCGATGGAAACCGTGGCCACGGGAACGCCCGCGGGCATCTGCACGATGGAAAGCAGGGAGTCCATCCCGTCGAGGGTCTTCAGCGGTACGGGTACCCCGATCACGGGAAGGGGCGTGACGCTGGCCAGCATTCCCGGCAGGTGGGCGGCGCCACCGGCACCTGCGATGATGACCCTCAGCCCGCGCTCGTGCGCCGTCTGTCCGTAGCGGATCATCTCCGTGGGCATACGGTGGGCGGACACAACATCGGCTTCGAACGGGATGCCGAACTCTGCCAGGGCGTCCGCGGCTGCTTCCATCACGGGCCAGTCGGAGTCGGATCCCATCACCAGGCCCACCAGGGGGCTTGCTGCGGAACTCTTGGACGGGGTGGCTGCTGCGCTCATGCGTTCTCCTCGAAAATTGCTGGCGGTTCTTCGGCCGGCACCCGCCCGTCGCGGATGATGCCCGCCACCACTGCGGCACGGCGTCGAACGGACTCAACGTCCGCCGTCGACGTCCCCGCCAGGTTCACGTGGCCGATCTTGCGGCCGGGGCGCACGGACTTGCCATAGCAGTGCACCTTGGCGGCCGGTTCGCTGGCAAGAGCCAGCGGGAAAGCGGAAAACAGGTCCTGGTTGTCGCCGCCCAGGAAGTTCTTCATCACCACAACCGGCGCCAGGGCATCCGTGGCGCCCAGGGGCAGATTCAGTACGGCCCGAAGATGCTGTTCAAACTGGCTCGTCACCGAGCCATCCTGCGTCCAGTGTCCGGTGTTGTGCGGCCGCATCGCGAGTTCGTTGATCATAAAGCCGGCCCCTGTGCCGGGCGTCTCGAAGAGTTCCACGGCCAGGACGCCGGTGACCCCAAGTTCATTGGCGATCCGCAGGGCCGCGTCCTCTGCGGCCGCAGCAACCTCCACCGGGATATCGAGGGCGGGGGCGATGACTTCGTCGCAGACGCCGTCAACCTGGACAGTGTGGACTACCGGCCACGCCCGGGCTTCGCCGTCGGGTGTCCGTGCGACCAGCGCGGACAGTTCGCGGGTGAATTCCACTTTGGCTTCAGCGAGGAGGGGGCTCATGGCCTCGAACCAGTCGCCAGTGCCGGCGGCTTCTTCCGGGGAGGAGATGATCCGCACACCTTTGCCGTCGTAGCCGCCGCGCGGCGTCTTCAGCACCACGGGCCAGCCGGTCTTCTCACCGAAGCTGACGAGTGCAGCGGCATCGGAAACGGAGGCCCAGGCGGGATTCGGCAGTTCCAGGCGGTCGATGGCAGCGCGCATCACGAGTTTGTCCTGGGCATGGACGAGGGCGTCCGGCCCGGGCTGGACGTTGACCCCGGCTTCCTGCAGCGCCCGGAGGTGGGCAGTGGGAACGTGCTCGTGGTCGAACGTCATCACGTCCAGGCCCTTGGAGAATTCCAGCAGGGTCTGGAAGTCCTTGTAGTCGCCCACGGGCGAGGAGGGCACTGCCGTGACGGCCGAAACGTCGTCACTTTCGGCAAGGACGCGGAGTTCGAAGCCGAGTGCTGTTGCGGCCGGGGCCATCATTCGCGCAAGCTGGCCGCCGCCAACCACACCTATTACTGGAAAAGTCACATGTGCCAGCCTACCGAAAACCGCCCCGTATCCCGCCTTCGGGCCACGGCGGCGGCTTAGTTTTTTGGTGCGCGGGGCGTCAGGTGAAGCAAGTCAGGGGGCTGCCACCCAGCTTCGGGGGCTAAAATGAGCCTTTGGCCGTGTGGCCCATTGTTTCAACGGCCATGGAGGGTCATGTTTAGCGCACTTGCAGATCGCATCCGGGGGCTCGCCTCGCTTTTCTGGCGCGAGGTGGCCAAGTTTGGTGCCGTGGGCGGTGTGGCATTCGTCATCGATAACGGCCTCACCTATTACCTCATGCACGGGCCGATGACGGACAGTGAGGCCAAAGCCCGTTTTGTGGGTGCCTCGGTAGCCACCATCTTTTCCTGGATTGCGAACCGGCTCTGGACCTTCCGGCACCGCCGGCAGGCCAACGTGCTGCGCGAGTTCCTGATGTTCATCCTCATTAACGGCATCGGCATCGGCATCTCCACCGGGTTCACCGCCCTTGCCAAGTACGGGCTCGGCGTGACGGACAAGAACCTGCTGTTCTCCGCCGGAGTTGTGGGCATCCTGGTAGCCACAGTGGTCCGGTTCTTCGCCTACCGGTTCCTCGTGTTCAACCAGGAACTGGACCAGGAGCCCGCATTCTCGCATGACCACGAGCTCATCGAACTCCACCATGCCAAGGATTCCGGTACGGCCACCGCTGTGACAGAGCCGGAGACGGAACCATTTGCCGGGGACACTGCGCAGCCGAAAAAATAGGGGGGCGGCCGCCAAATAGGGCGGCAGCCCGAGCAAGAGCGGTAGTCCCGGACAGGGGCGGCAGCTTAAGCAGCAGGGCCGCCGCGTGGGAAGACCTTTTCAGCTCCCGTGGATGCGTTCTGCGGCGAGCAGCTTCCCGGCGTCCGCCACATCCGGGTGCGTGATCACCACCGAACCGCCGCCGCGCCAGGCGCCCAGTGCATCGGCCAGGGCCGCCTCGAGCCCGGCGCTGCCCGGGACGTGCAGCCGGACGCCTTCTTCATGGGGCACTGCGAAACTGTCCAAAAGATCCCCGTGGAGGTGCCGGCGCCCGTCGGATGCGACGATGGCGCAAGCCGAAGGATCGGGGTCGGCGTGCTGCATAAAAACGTCCCCGTGGGAGCGCACTTCCGCAGCGTAATCGAGACAGCCGGCCGGAAGTACCCCGTCCCATCGCGTTGCGAGGGCCGGCAGCGCAACTGCAACCACGGCGTCGTACTTTCCTGCCACTGCATCCGGTGCGGCGGTGACCAGGTAATCGGCGCCCTCCCCGTTCAGGACAGTCTCAAGGCCGAGTTGCCAGGCGGCCAGCGCCCAGACCAGCGACTTCCAATGCGGAGGAAGGTCCAGCGCCAGCTGCATGCCGGGCCCGGCGTCCAGTTCGTCCTGGAGGAGATTGCTGGTTTTGGCCACCCAGTTGTCCAGCACCTTTCCGGACAATTCCACCCTCTCCGCGTCAGGGCCGTACCAGGTGAGCCGCGGGGCAGTGGAGTTGCCGGAACGAAGGCTGGTCATCAGGTGGATTGCGGGGATTGTCATGGCTCAATCCTGCCATCCGCTGATCCGCCGGTCATCCGTTGCTTCCCAGCGGCTCCCCGGCTCGCGGCCGGATGTGATACTTATCACTTCCGGTACTAAGCGTGCTTGCTATTTAAGGGCGGAGCGGCTATTTTCCGCGCTGGCACGCGCCTTTTGGCGTTCCTGCCGCCGGATTTCGCTTCTGACGGGGCGACGCCGCGCCGGAGCCGGTGAGAAACGCGGGCGTGGCGTGCGAAACTTCGGAGGTTTTACTGATTATTATCCGGGCAGCGGCTTGACTCACCCTAGTTACACGCGTGTAATTAGATAACTAAAGGCAACTGCGTAAATACCGGCACACAACCGAGTGCCGACGTATCCAGGCAGTAGCTGCAACATCAGGAGGGTCGCCATGGGGCAAGCAGAGCGTATCCAGGAAGATGCCGTCGTGGCCGGTCAGGCGTCGGTGCGATACCGTGCACGGGGGGTGCCGAGCGATTGGTATGTTGACCCGGCCGATCCTGATGCGGCAGAACGGTACAACAGCAACAACAAAGACTTTCTCCAGGACCAGGCAACGGCATTCCTCGCCGCCCACGAAGCCCTCCTGGACGGCGGCGAGGACCCGGAGGACGAGCTTGACCCGCCCATGGAACTGGCGGCTCCCGGAACATCCCAGCCGGTCTGGATCGGCCTGCCCTTCCAGCCGGACTTTGGCGACGAAGGCGAGCTTGGCTGGCAGACGGACGCCTTGTGTGCCCAAACGGACCCCGAGGCATTCTTCCCTGAGAAGGGCGGATCCACCCGCGATGCCAAAAAAGTGTGCGGTGCCTGCAACGTCCGGTCGCAATGCCTGGAGTACGCCCTGGCGAACGACGAACGGTTCGGCATCTGGGGAGGCCTGTCCGAGCGTGAGCGCCGGCGGCTAAGGAAGCGAGCAATCTAATTCATCAGGAAGTCCATGTCACTGCCGTTGTGGTTGCCCACAACGGCAGTGCCTATCTCCCCAGAACCCTGGCCGCACTGGCGGATCAGACCCGGCCGGCAGACTACGTCATCGGGGTCGACGCCGGTTCCCGCGACGATTCGGAGGTCCTCCTGCAGCGGGCCTTGGGTGTGGCGCACGTCGTCAGCCACCGCGGGAAGAGCGGCATGGGCGCGGCGGTAAACGCCGGCCTTGCCCAGCTCGCACCCTTGCGGGGCGACGCCGCCTCTGGCGGCTCGGAGTGGATCTGGCTGCTCCACGACGATGCAGCGCCCGCCCCCGAAGCCTTGGCTGAACTTCTCACCGCCGTTGAACGCGCGCCATCTGTCACCGTGGCAGGCTGCAAGCAGCTGGACTGGCACGCCGAACGCCAGTTGATCGACGTCGGTCTTTCAACGAGCCGTTGGGCCGAACGGCTGACCCTGATCGACGCCGATGAACTGGACCAGGGGCAATACGACGGCCGCACCGATACCTTTGCCGTGAATTCGGCAGGCATGCTGGTCCGCCGGGACATCTGGGAGCAGCTGGGCGGCTTTGACCCGGCGTTGCCGGGCAGCGGCGACGACGTTGACTTCTGCTGGCGCAACCGGCTGGCGGGACACCGCGTGGTGGTTGTCCCCGCGGCAAGGATGTTCCACGTGGCCCACCGGCCCCATGCGCTGGGGAATGCGGCTGCAGCGCGAAAGGCACAGGTCCATCTGCGCCTGAAGCATGCACCGCTGTGGATGGTGCCGGTCCACGCGGCGGCCGCCCTGCTGGGAAGCATCTTCAAGTTCGTGCTGAGTATTGCCGTCAAGGATCCCGGGCACGGCATTACCCAACTCGTTTCGACGTTCGCTGCGCTGGGCAGGCCCCGCGCGGTTACCAAGGCCAGGCGGACCGCCCGGAAGACGCGCAGGATCAGGCGTTCCGTCATCCGCAAGCTGCAGACACCGCGGCGGGAGGTCTGGAGCCACCGGCGTTCGCTGATGGAAGCCCTGGGCTCGGATACCAACTCGGTTGACGACCTCGAACACGACCCCCTGGCGCATCAGCCCAGCGGTGACGCTTCTGACGACTTTGCCGCGCTGGCCACCAGTAAACGCGGCTGGATAGGTAACGGGGCGCTGGCCGCCGTCATCATCTCCTCCGTCACGTCGCTGCTGGGACTGACCGGAATCTTCGGAGCCCCAGCAGTATCCGGCGGCGCACTGATTCCGGTGGCCGCGGAGCTGGGTGACATCTGGCACCACGCGTCCAGCTGGTGGATCTCGTTGGGCGCCGGACTCCCGGGCCGCGGGGACCCCTTCGGCTACGTCCTCTGGATCCTGGGGGTGCTGGGCGGCGGCGACGCCAATGCGGCCATGGCCTGGCTGCTCCTGCTCAGCACGCCGCTGTCCGGCCTGACAGCCTGGTTTGCTTCCGGCGGACTGACTGTCCGCCGTCGGCTCCGCCTGGCGGCCGCGCTCTTCTGGGCCGCTGCCCCGGCCCTGCAGGTGGCCCTGAACCAGGGCCGGCCCGGGGCCCTCATCGCCCACATCATGATTCCCCTGCTGGCCCTTGCCCTGCTGCGGGCTACCGGCTCGGCGGTGGGCCAGGGCCGCTTCGAGGCGCCGGCGCAGGGCGACCGCCGCTTCACCGACAAGCCGCCGGTCAAGCCCGGGATCAACGGGATGCCGTCCTGGACAGCGGCTGCGGCGGCAGGCCTGGCGATGGCGGTAGTGACAGCTTCCGCGCCCTCCCTGCTGATTCCGGCCAGCGTGGTGATATTTCTCTGCGGGCTCCTCCTGCGGGGCCGCGGGCGCACTGTGTGGTGGGCGCTGCTGCCCACCGCCGCCCTGTTCATCCCCTTCGGACTATCCACCCTCGACAGGCCCCGGGCCGTGCTGGCCGATCCCGGCGTGCCGCTGGCCTTCGACGCCGCTCCGTTGTGGCAGCAGCTCCTCGGCCAGCCGCTTGAGTTCGGCCAGGGAAGCGGCCTTTCCGGGCTTCCCTATTTCGCCGGCGGCACCCTGCCCTGGGCAGTGGTGCTTGCTTTCCTGGTAGCCGGCCCGGTCCTGCTCCTGGCCGTCGCTGGCATCTGGCTGCCAGGCCAGCGGACCGGAATTGCCAGGGGCCTGTGGATTGTTGCCACCATTGCTCTGGCCGGAGGCTGGACTGCCGGGCAGGTCGCCGCCGGCATCAACGCCAACATCATGGTCACTCCCTTCCCCGGGCCGGCTGTTTCTGCAGCAGCCTTTGCCCTTCTTGGCGCCGGCCTGCTGGGGGCGGAGCAGCTCCTGCATCGTGCGGACCGGGCGGCAGCAGGAGGCGCGAAGCACAAGCTCGCACTGCGGTCCGCCGCAGCATTGGGCATGGCGCTCCTCGTCGTTGGGCCCTTGGCCGGCATGGCGGCCTGGTCGGCGCAAAACCTCCTTCGTACCACCCCCGCAACAGCGCAGGTGCCTGCGGACCCTGGCCTGCCGTTGGGCACACCCCGCCTGGTGGAAGCCGCCGGCCAGCGCATCCTGCCGGCCACGGCCATCGACCGGGGGACCGGGCCTGAACAGACGCGCACGCTGTTGATCAGCACCCGCGATGACGGCACCTATGACGCCTCGTTGATGCGTGGTGCGGGCACCACACTCGACAGCCTCTCCGCCATCGCCTCGGCGCGAAACATCCTGGGCACCCCGGGCTCCGAAACAGTCCGCGACGACGACGCGGTCACCGCCGCGGTCCGCCGGGTAGTTGCCACCCTCGTTGCAGGCCAGGGCGTGGACCCCCGGACCGACCTGGAGCAGCTGGGCGCCGGCTTTGTGGTGCTGCGGGCGGCCGATACCGCGGCGCAGCTGACCGCCAGCAGGATGGACGCAGTGCCGGGCCTCATTGCTGTGGGGCAGACCGACGTCGGCTGGCTCTGGCGCATCACCCCACTGAACCAGCCGGCGCTGCAGCCGGCAGACATCACGCACCGGGTGCGGATTGTCGACGGCAGCGGCGCCGCGATCGGCCTGGTACCTTCGGGCTACGACGACGTCGATGCCGCAATTCCCGAGGGTCCGGAGGGCCGCCTCGTGGTGCTCGCGGAACGGGCGGACCCCGGCTGGACCGCGTGGCTGGACGGCCGGAAGCTGACCGCAACCACGTCCGGGTGGTCCCAGGCATTCACCCTTCCGCCCTCGGCGGGCCACCTGACGGTGCGGTACGAAAACCCAGGCGCCCTGTGGGCCGGAATCGGCCAAGCGGCTGTCATCGGGCTCACCGTGATGCTGGCCATCCCCATGCCGGCCCGGCGCCAGCGAACCGGCCTTTCACGGGATGAAGGCTCCCTGCGTAAGGAACACCAGAATGCGTAACGACTCTGTCTCCCCGCCAGCATCGCAGGCCGTACCTGCAAGCGGGGAACAAACCCAGGAGAGCGCCGTCCCGGCAAAGCGCCTTGGGAACGGCCGGAAAGCCCTCGTGGCAGGCCTCGCGTCCGCGGCGGTCATTATGGCCGGCGCGGGAGCCGTGGTTGCGGCCGGGTCCCTCCTTCCGCAGGCCGAATCCAGCCGCAGCGTCCCTGCGGGGGTGTCCGCAGTTCCGGCCGGAAGCAGCGTGGGAGTCTGTCCCGGGCCCGCCCGCCTGCTGGAAGGCACGGAAGCAGGCACTGACCCGCAGTTCAGCCCGGAGTCAGAGACGGCCGCCAGTTCCCTCACAGGGGCCGTGCTCAGCGCCGGCGGCGTCTTGCCGGCAAGCCGCCTCACGGAACTCAACGGCAGGACTACCGTCGATATCGCCAAGGCGCCCGGCCAGCCTGCACCCACCGGTGCTCCCCAGGAACTCCTGGCAGGGGTGGTGGCGGGCCGGCCGGTGAATCAGGTGCGTGTGCTCAGCGCCGATGCCGCAGCCAACCAGAAGGCCTCCGCGGCGGCAGCGATGAAGTTCACAGCTACAGACGGTGACCTGCAGGGCACGGCGGCCGCCAGCTGCCAGCAGCCGTCCAACGACCAATGGCTTGCCGGTGCCAGTACCACCGTGGGCCGCACGTCCGTGCTGATGCTCGCCAACGCTTCCACCACCCCGGCCACGGTGAGCCTGGAGCTGTTCGGCTCCGGTGGACAGATCCAGGCGCCGGGAAGCCGCGGCCTGCTTGTTGCCCCCGGTACTTCCCGGCCGGTGGTACTGGCCGGCCTCGCCCCGGGTGAATCACAACTAAGTGTGCACGTACGCAGCGCGGGTGGCCCCGTGGCAGCGGTCATCCAGCAAAGTGTCCTCCGGGGACTCACCCCGGGAGGCGTTGACTTCATTGCCCCCGGCGCCGCACCGGCCGTCCGCCAGGTGATGACCGGCGTCGACATCCAGGACGCCGGCCAGGTTGCGTCCCTGACGGTAAAGTCCGGATACCAGGACGCCGGGCCGGCCCTGCAGATTACCGTGCCAGGCCCCTCCGACGCCGTGGTGGAGGTCAAGCTCTACGGGCGGGACGGCCAGAAGGCCCTGCCCTCCGGAGGCGTCATCACCGCAAAAGCGGGGGCGGTCACGGAGATTCCGCTGGCAGGGGTCCCGGCCGGCCACTACACAGTTGCGGCATCATCTGATGTCACCTTCGTGGCCGCCGCACGGGTGACCCGAGGCCTCCAGGAGAGCAGGGCGGTGGATGTGGCGTGGGCGGCATCCGGGGTGAGGCTGGGCAGCCAGCATGTGGTCCCGGTTCCGCCGGGTGGGCAGCGCACCCTGGTTTTTGGTGCGCTGGAGAACCGGGCCACCATCACCTATGCGGCCATCACCGCGGACGGCAAAGTCAAGGCGCCGGCCACGGCGGACATCGCCGGGGGAACGACGGCGTCCATCACCATTCCGGAAAAGGCTGACGGTTCCGACGTCGTCGGCTATGTGGTCTCGGCGTCGGGGGACGCTGCCTACGGTGCCCTGCTGCTCCAGCAGGACGGCAGGGACGACATCTCGTCGCTGGCTTTCCTGCCGGCAGCTGCCGGACAGGAAACAGTACCGGTGACGCTCAGCTACTGACGTCAGTACCGGCGCCGGTAGACGGGATCAAGGGTTTCGGGGGCAACACCGAGCATTTCGGCGGTGTGCTCCACCACCACGTCATGGACCAGGTCCTGGAGGTCGTCGAGGCCTCCGCTGGCCTGCTCCACCACGCGCCGGTACACCGTAATCATCGGGCCGTCCCCGTCCGTGCCAGGAATGTAGGCGCCCATGGGGGCCGGGGTCGAATTCGCCGCGAGCTGTTCGAGGTCAGGAGGAATTTCATCCACGCCGAACCGGACGCCGTCGAGAGTCTTGCCCCAGATATCGTGAAGCCTTTGCGCGGAGTCCAGCACCATGTCATCGAACCGGTCCGAGCGCGTGCGGTAACCGGGATGGGTGGGCAGCATCATTTCGCCCCGGAGGCCGCGTCCGTGCCGGTTGCGGCGGCGGGCCATAAAGCCCTTGCCGGGCAACGCGGCGCCTTGGTCCTTGCGGGCATCCGGGTCAGCCAACCGGACCGTAAAACCTGATTCATGGTTCGATGACTGCATACATCGACTGTAAACCCGGGCGAACAATTACGCGACACATTGCCGCCACCTTCACGGGCGCGTCGACCCGAAGCCGCAATGCGGGGTTTTGGGGTGGACAGCGAGTAGTCTGGGATGTCGTGGGAGCTATCCGTCAGTGTTCGAGATCTGCGTGCCGCCAGTCAGCGGTGGCTACCCTGACGTACGTCTATGCGGACTCCACCGCGGTCCTCGGTCCGCTGGCCACCTATGCCGAGCCCCATTGCTACGATCTGTGCGAGCAGCACGCCGGCTCCCTGACCGTCCCGCGGGGCTGGGAGGTCCTGCGCCTCGCCATGCCCACCACTCCGCAGCAGCCGGGCCCCGATGACCTGCTGGCCCTGGCCAATGCTGTGCGGGACGCCGCTGCATTGCCGGCCCAGCCGCAGCCGGCCACTGCCAAACGCGGGCCGCATTCAGCACTGGAAGCTCCGGCCGGAGCGGAAGGTACCCGAAGGGGCCACCTGCGCGTCCTGCGGGAACCGTCCTGAACGGATCTGGCGGTACGCTGGAAGCTGCAATTCCGTCCGCTACCGGCGCCAGCGCGCCCGCCAGGGAGCATGTACCAATGCCAAAGATCAGTCCTGAACTGCTGTCCGTCCTGCGTTGTCCCGTGACAGGTTCGCCCTTGGTACAGGAGGGCGAGGAACTTGTTGCCACCGCCGCGGACGAGTCCGGAGTGAAGCCCCGCTACGCCATCGAGGACGGCATTCCGCTCTTGCTTCCGCCCGAACTGCTGGCAGCCGCCGCTTCCGCTGGTTCGGACCAGCACGATGCGTCCATGGCTGCGCCGCCCGCAGAGTAGCGCCCACGACGTCCCCCCGACCACAGGCTCCACCCGGCCACCGGCGCCCCGGTGCCGCAGTACCCGGACACAGCACCGGCCACACCGCCGGACCAAGTAAAGGATTTACCCATGGCTTTTGATTACAAGGTTGCCGACATCTCGCTGGCTGAAGCCGGCCGGCACCAGATCCGCCTTGCCGAGCACGAGATGCCCGGCCTGATGTCCCTGCGCGAGGAGTTCGGCCCCAGCCAGCCGCTCAAGGGCGCGCGGATCGCCGGATCGCTGCACATGACCGTGCAGACCGCCGTGCTGATCGAAACGCTGACGGCCCTCGGCGCAGAGGTCCGCTGGGCTTCCTGTAACATCTTCTCCACCCAGGATGAGGCAGCTGCCGCCGTCGTGGTGGGCAAGGGCACCGTGGAGGACCCGCAGGGCGTGCCGGTGTTCGCCTGGAAGGGTGAAACCCTGGAGGAATACTGGTGGACCGCCGAGCAGATCCTCACCTGGCCCGGTGCCGAATCCGATCCCGAGCTCGGCCCCAACATGATCCTGGACGACGGCGGCGACGCCACTATGCTGGTGCACAAGGGCGTGGAGTTCGAAGCAGTGGGCAACGTGCCCTCCGCCGACCCCGCCGACTCCGAGGAGTACGGAATCTTCCTGGAGGTCCTCCGCCGCTCCCTCGCGGCGGACCCGAAGAAATGGACCCGGACAGCCGCCACCATCAAGGGCGTCAGCGAAGAAACCACCACCGGCGTGCACCGCCTCTACCAGCTGGCCGAGCAGGGCAAGCTGCTGTTCCCCGCGATCAATGTCAACGATTCCGTCACCAAGAGCAAGTTCGACAACAAGTACGGGATCCGGCACTCACTCCCGGACGGCATCAACCGCGCCACCGACGTGCTCATGGGCGGCAAGGTCGCCGTCGTCTGTGGCTACGGCGACGTCGGCAAGGGTGCGGCCGAGGCACTCCGCGGCCAGGGGTCCCGGGTCATCGTCACCGAAATCGACCCCATTTGTGCGCTGCAGGCGGCGATGGACGGCTACCAGGTGGCCAAGCTTGAGTCCGTGCTGGCCCAGGGTGACATCTTCATCACCACCACGGGGAATAAGGACGTCATCATGGCCGAGCACATGGCGGGCATGAAGAACAAGGCGATCGTGGGCAACATCGGCCACTTCGACAACGAGATGGACATGGCCGGGCTCGCGAAGATCCCGGGCATCAGGAAAGTGGAGATCAAACCGCAGGTCCACGAGTGGGTTTTCGACGCCGGGACCGCCGCTGAGCGTTCCATCATCGTCCTGTCCGAAGGCCGGCTGCTGAACCTGGGCAACGCCACAGGTCACCCGTCCTTCGTGATGAGCAACTCGTTTGCCAACCAGACCATTGCCCAGATCGAGCTGTGGACCAAGAAGGACCAGGCGGCGGGCGAGCGCGAGTACGAAAACCAGGTCTACGTCCTGCCCAAGGTCCTGGATGAAAAGGTGGCACGCCTGCACCTGGACGCCCTGGGTGTGGAGCTCACCGAGCTGACCAAGGACCAGGCGGAGTACCTGGACCTCGACGTGGCCGGCCCCTACAAGCCCGAGCACTATCGTTACTAAGAAGTGAAGCGCCCGGGTGCCCACCGCACCCGGGCTGTTACTTTTTGCGCCTAGGATCAAAATATGGAGCCTGAAATCAAGCCCCGCCGGACCGGCGGAGCCAAGAAGATTCTTGTGGTGGCGGCCGTATGCCTCCTCGCCGCCGTAGGCGGCGTGTTCGCCGCGGTAGCCCCGGGAGCCGCCGGCGGCGCGATCGAATCCGAGGCAGGCTCCGCCGTCAGGACATCTCCCGGGCTCGCCCTGCCGGTGGTCGCCCCCGTGAAACTGGAGGCCGCACCCGCCAACGGTGCCAAACAGGTTAATCCTGCTGCGCCGGTGTCGCTGAATGTGGCCAACGGCACCATTGAACGGGTCACCCTCACCAGCACCGGCGGCGAGACCGTGGAAGGCAGCATTGACGCCAAGGGCACCGGTTGGACCGCGGCTGGAGCGTTGAAGTTCAACACGGACTACAGCTACACCTACGTGGTCAAGGACAGTGCCGGACGCGAGACAAGCACCACGCAGACGTTCAGCACTGTCTCCAGTTCCCATGAAGCCGATGCCGCCATCTATCCCCTGGACGGCATGAAAGTGGGTGTGGGGCAGCCCCTGCAGGTCATCTTCAGTGAACCTGTCACCAACCGCGAGGCCGTGGAGAAGGCCATCACCATTTCCAGCAGCGCCGGCCAGGCGGGCGCTTTCCACTGGTACAGCGACACCATGGTCCGGTACCGGCCCGAAAACTTCTGGGCCGCGAATTCCACCATCACCATGGACATGAAGCTGTTCGGCGTGGACTTGGGGAACGGCCAGATCGCCAACTTCAACAAGAAGGTGAACGTCTCCATCGGCGACAAGAAGGTGGCGGTGGCTGACGCTACAGCCCATACCTTCACGCTGAGCGTCAACGACCAAGTGGTCAAGACGCTGCCCGTCAGCATGGGGGACCAGCGCTTCCCGTCTGCCCGGGGCTACGGCGTTCTGATGGAGAAGAAACGCTATGACCACTTCCGCGCCTCGAGCATTGGACTGAAGCCGGACGACCCCGCTTACTACGGCGACGTGGACGTCGAATACACCATCCGGCTTACCCTCAGCGGCGCGTATATCCACCAGGCCCTGCCGTCCGCCTTCCCGTTCATCGGCAACACAAACGTCTCCCATGGCTGCATCGGGTTCGCTCCCGACGGCGCTGCCTGGGTTTTCGACAACATGGGCACCGGCGACGTGGTCCAGATCGTCAACACCGAGGGTGACTTCGCGGCCCACACTGACGGCTTCGGTGACTGGAACATCCCTTGGGGCGAATACGACAACTAGCGCAACTGCCGGAACCGGCGCAGCTGCAGGGGCCTAACTGCTGAAAGGCAGCCGGTGCAGCCGCTCACCGGTCTCAGCATTCCGCCGTCGGGCCTTGCTCAGCCTGGCCAGCTCCCTGCTCCGCCGCTCAGCAACGACGGCGGCAAGGTAGTCGTCAGGGCTGGTTCCGGGAGGCGGGGGAGGAGCAACGCGGGCCGCCAGTTCGGTGGCGATTGACTCAGCCATTCCGGCCCTGGACAGGGGCGCCATGCGGCCGGCCTGCCGGATGAACTGGGATGCCCGCCGCGCCGTCGCGTCCGGAATCCTTCCGATGTCAGCTGCAGCCGCCCAGGCCTGGAGCCGGGGCGGAACGAACACGGGCGCGGATTGTTCCACCGGTACCCGCCTGCGGATGGCGTACGTCCCGGCCAGCAGGTCGCCCAGCCGGCGTGACCTCTCATTAAAGAGGGCCACGGCGATGGCAAGGCCGCCGAAGGTCAAGTAGATTTCCAGGAATCCGGTCAGGCCGCGGATGAGGGCATGGCGGAAGCGGATGGCGCCCCCGTCCTCCCGGACTACGCGGAGGCCCACCGCAAGCTTGCCCAGCGAGAGCCCGCGGCTCAGGGTCTCCACCGCCACCGGAACGATTACCAGGCAAAAGACCACACTGGCAAGGACCAACGCCCGCTGGGCGGCCCCGTCCAGGTCCCCGCCGGCGGCCGACAGCCCTATCAGGATCACCACCAGCAACACGATGCTCAACGCCATATCCAGGAGCAAGCCCAGGGCGCGCGCCGCGAAGGAGGCCGGACGCAATTCCAGAACGACTGCTTCCCCCGTGACGATCGAACTCACACTGGTTCCTGTTCCTAGCGGCTGATGTTGCAGACGCAAGTCTAGTGCCGGGCGCTAGGCTGATGCCGTGGATATGGACGCGTTCTCCGCCGTCAATGCGGACAAGTGGTCCCGGTTGCACCACTTGGCCTACAAGGCCAGGCTCACCGGGTCCGAAGCAGACGAACTGCTGGCCCTGTACCAGTCCACGTCCGCCCACCTGTCGCTCATCCGGTCCCTGGCTCCGGAAAGCGGCCTCTCCGCGTCCCTTTCGGCCACGCTGGCGCAGGCCCGGACCCGCTTCACCGGAGCGCGCTCCAATGTCATGGCGGACCTGGCGCGGTTCTTTGTGGTGGCCCTTCCTGCGGCGCTGTACCGGCTCACCTGGCTCACCCTGGCCTGTGGTGCCGCGTTTGTCATCATCGGGACGGTGTATGCGCTGTGGATAGCCGGGAGCCCTGAGGCCTTGCGGGCAGTGGCCTCCGAGGCGGCGGCCCGGCAGTACGTCGAAGAAGACTTCATCAACTATTACTCAGAAAACCCTGCCGCCTCCTTCGCCGGTGCCGTCTGGACCAACAACGCCTGGATCAGCGCACAAGCCGTGGCCCTGGGGATCACCGGCGTGTGGGTGCCCATGATCCTGTTCGCCAACGCCCAAGGGGTAGGCATTGCCGCAGGCATCTTCACCGCAGCCGGCAAGCCGGATGTTTTCTTCAGCTACATCCTGCCGCACGGCCTGATGGAACTCACGGCAGTGTTCATCGCCTGCGCCGCCGGCCTGCGGATCTTCTGGGCCATGGTTTCGCCCGGCCCGCGTACCCGGGGCAGGGCCGTGGCAGAGGAAGGGAGGTCTCTGATCACCGTTGCCCTGGGGCTGGTCCTGGTGCTTTTCGCCTCCGGACTGGTGGAAGGTTTCGTGACACCCAGTGCGCTGCCGGTGTGGGCAAAGATCGGTATCGGAGCCTCAGTACTGGCAGGGTACTGGCTCTATGTTGTCGCGTGTGGCCGGCCTGCCTACCTGGCGGGGGAGCGCGGCGACCTGCGCCGCGAGGATGCCGGCTATTCCGGGATCGCTGCCTGAATCGTTGTAAACCGTCCGGGGTGGTTCCTCGCCCAGCCGGAATCCCGGACGGTAGGCTCGTCAACAGAGAAAGCGCGCCGGTGGACCCGGAACCCGGCGTGAAGACCCAACGGAAGTGGACGCTGCTGTGAAAGACGAAACTCCTGCCCGCGCCCGGCGTGCCGAGCCAGAGCCGGACCCGGTCCTGGACACATCAGAGGACTCCGACGAGCCGGCGTTCTCCTGGCTGACCGGGGGCGCCGAATCCGACAGTCCCGCCGCGGACGGCTCTCGTGAACCGGACCGCACCGATTCAGCCGCCACCGGATCGCCCGGCACCGACCCCAGAACTGTCCGTGAGCCTGACAGCGACCGCGGACCGGTCGGGGATGAAGACGCCCCGACGCGGCTGAATGCAGGGAATGCGCGATCTGCAACTGCAGGAGCCACGGCCGCAACCGGCGCGGCTGCCCCACGTCAGGGCAACGTTGACCAGCCGGAAAGCCGGGCGGACCGCAAAGCCGCCGAGGCCGCCGTCGAAGAGCCGGGGCCGGCTGCAAGCCACGGAAGCTCCCCCGTTTTCCGGGAGCAGCTTCCCACCTCGGCCCTGCAGGTCCGTCCGCCCCAGGAGGAGGTGGAGCGCCGCAATGCCCAGCGGGAGAGCGCGGCAAACGCCAAGCCCGTGGCCCCGCGGGTGATGCAGGTCCTGCTCGCCATTTTCTTCCCGCTGGTTTTGCTGATCCTCGCCGTGCGGGCTGTGACCAGTCCTCTGTTCCTGTGGGTGGAATACAACCGTCCCGGGTTTCCCGGCGACGGCTACGGGTTCAGCACCGACGACAGAATGACCTACGGCTCCTACGCCGTGGACTACCTCAACAACTGGGCGGGGCCGCGCTACCTGGGGGACCTGGTATACCGCAGCGGCGGCAAGCTCTTCAAGGACGGCGAAGTCAGCCACATGGCGGACGTCAAGCTGGTGATCCTGTCCACCTTCAGCGCCGGCGTGCTGCTGGTCCTGGTGAGCCTCATCGCTATCCTTTACCTGCGCAGGCGCAGCTCCGGGGGCGTCAGGAGGGGCCTGTTCGCCGGCGCCATCATCACGCTGGTGCTGATCCTCGGCCTGGGAACCCTGGCCGTGCTGGGCTGGCAGCAGTTCTTCACGGAATTCCACCGGATCTTCTTCGCCGAGGGCTCCTGGACGTTCAGCATGGATGACACTCTGATCCGGCTGTTCCCCGGCCAGTTCTGGATTGACGCCGGAATGGTGATTGGCGGCCTGGTACTGGTGACCGCGCTGGTGACGCTGGTCCTCACCTGGCCAACACGCCGCCGGCGTGGCCTGCTGAAGGACGGAGCCGGCGCGGCAGGGGAGCAGCCCGCCGATCAGGCGTAAAGCTTGGCGATCTCGGCTTCGAAGTCGCGTACGACGGCGTGGCGCTTCACCTTGAGCGACGGCGTGAGATGACCTGATTCGACCGTGAGTTCAGCGTCCAGCAGGCTGAACTTGCGGATGGACTCCGCCTTGGACACGAGCTGGTTCGCCTGGTCCACCGCATCCTGGACAGCGGCCACCACCTGCAGATCGCTGGCCGCCTCGCGGATGGTCCGGGAAGGCAGGCTCCGCTCCGAGCACCAGTTCGCCAGGCCCTCGGGATCGAGGGTCACCAGGGCTGAGATAAACGGTTTGCCGTCACCCACCACCACGGCGTGGCCCACGAGCTGGTGTGCGCGGATTTTTTCCTCGAGCGGCCCGGGCGCCACGTTTTTGCCGCCGGCCGTGACCAGCAGATCCTTTTTGCGCCCTGTAATGGTGAGGAAGCCCTGCGGGTCCAGTTCCCCGAGATCGCCGGTGCGGAAGAAACCGTCAACAAAAGCCTCGGCGTTCGCGGCCTGGTTGGCGTGGTAACCCCGGAAGACGCCGATCCCCTTCACCAGGATCTCCCCGTCTTCGGCCACCCGGACGGTAGTGCCCGGGATGGGGATACCCACTGATCCCACCCGGGTACGCGACGGGGTGTTCGCCGTGCACGGGGCCGTCGTTTCCGTCAGGCCGTACCCTTCCAGCACCGGGATCCCGGCGCCGCGGAAGAAGTGGGCGTCATCCAGGCCCAGCGGGCTGGCGCCGGAAACGGTGTACCCCACCTGGCCGCCCATGGCCTGGCGGAGCCGCGGGTAGAGCACCCGGTCAAAGATCCCGTGCCGGATCCGGCACAACAAGCCGGGGCCGTTGCCCTCACCGCGGCTTCGCCGGTCCTCCGCCTTGGAGTACTCAATGGCAGTGGCAGAGGCGGCACTGAACAACCGGGCTTTGCCCCCTGCAGCTGCCTTGTGGGCCGCGGCGGCACGTACCTTTTCAAAGATCCGCGGAACCACCAGCAGGAAGGTGGGCCGGAATGAACCCAGGTCCTCCAGGAGACCCGCCGCGCCCGGTGAGTGTCCCAGCGTGGCACCGGCGGTCAGGCAGACCACCTGCACTGCGCGGGCCAGCACATGGGCGAGCGGCAGGAACATCAACGTCCGGGCCTGATCCTGGAGCAGCAGCTCCGGAAGGAAGGCAACGATGTTCTTGGCTACCAGGGCGAAGTTGCCGTGCGTGATTTCGCACCCTTTGGGCTTGCCTGTGGTTCCGGAGGTGTAGACCAGGGAAGCGACGTCGTCCAGCACCGCCTTGCTCCGGTGCCGTTCCAGCTCGGCATCGGTGACACCCATGCCTGCAGCGGCAAGGCTCGCGAGATTGGGGGCATCGCCGTCGGAATCCATCCGGACCACGTTGACCAGGCGGTCCCGCAGCAGGGGCGAGCCCGCCAGGACAGCCGTTACAAGCCCCGCCTTGCCGCGGTCCTGCGCGAACACGCGCCGGACGCCGGCGTCGTGCAGGATCCACTCCACCTGGCTTGCGGAGGACGTTTCATAGATGGGAACGGTCACGCCGCCGGCAAACCAGATGGCGAAATCCACCAGCGTCCACTCATAGGAGGTAGCCGACATCACAGCTACGGTGTCACCGGGCTCGAGCCCGCCCGCGATGAGGCCCTTGGCAAGGGCGCTGACGTCCTGCAGGAATTTCTGCGCCGGCACATCCACCCAACCGTTGGGCCCCTTGCGCCGGTACAGGGCATGGGCAGGGTTGGCCGCCTGCCGCTCCAGTAACAGGTCCGTGACGTTGCTGGCAGCGTCAAGCTCAACCAGCAGTTCCGTGCTCGCTTCTCTCACAGCAGGTCTCCGTTCCGCTGCCACGCCGCGGGCAGCGGCTCCTTCGGGGGTCTTCTGACATCCTGCCCTAGATCCAGGACGGCATCCACATACGAAGCCTCCACTCCTGGTACTGGATGATCTCGGCGGCCCAGACCGGATAGAAGAAGGCGGAGAGCAGCATTGCCGCCGCGACAAACACCACCAACACATACAGGCCGGACCGCCGGCGCCAGGGCGGATCCGTCGTTTTCCCCAGGACCAGCCCCAGGCAGTAGACCAGCGCCAACAGCAGGAACGGCTCGAAGGACACCGCGTAGAAGTAGAACATGGTCCGTTCGGGGTACATAAACCAGGGCAGGTATCCGGCGGCCATGCCCGCCAGCACGGCTCCGGCCCGCCAGTCACGGCGTCCAGCCCACCAGAACAGGAGCACCACCAGCGAAATGGCGGCCGTCCACCAGATCAACGGATTCCCTACGGACAGGATGGCGGCCGTACACCGGTCAAAGTCGCAGCCGGGGGTACCGCGCTCGGGGGATTCGTAAAAGAACGACGTCGGCCGGCCCATCACCAGCCAGCTCCAGGCACTTGCCTCATAGGGGTGTTCCGAACCCAGGCCCTGATGGAACTTGTACGCCTCCAGGTGGTAGTGCGCGAGGGACCGGACCGAGTCCGGCAGCCATCCCCATTCCGCGGAAGGATTGCTTTGCGCCCAGCGGCGGAAGTAGGCGTCCTCCGACCGGAACCAGCCCGTCCAGCTCGCGGCGTAAACCACCGCGGCAACCGGAACCGTGCCCAGGAAGGCTGGAACGCCGTCCCTGATGATGCCGCCGCTGATCCAGCCGCGGATGCCAGCAACCCGGCGCGCGCTGAGGTCCCACAGCACGGTAAGGACGCCAAATCCGGCAAGGAAGAACAGCCCGGACCACTTGGTTCCCACGGCGAGCCCCAGGCAGACGCCTGCAGCGATCCGCCACCAGCGGATGCCCAGCCAGGGCCCGGACAGGAGCTGCGCCGGAGTGGGACGTCCCCCGCTGGCGTCCGCTGCACGGGCAAGCCGGGCGGCCAGCCGCCGTCGTCCGTCATCCCGGTCGAGCAGCAGGGCACCGAACGCCGCAAGGACCCAAAACATCAGGAAGATGTCCAGCAGCGACGTCCGGGACATCACCAGGTGGTGGCCGTCCACGGCCAGCAGGAGGCCGGCGGCTCCCGCCAGCGGCAGGGACCCGAAGAGCTTCAGCGCGATGAGCGACAGGAGCAGGATGGACAGGGTGCCCGCCAGGGCCGCGGAGAAGCGCCAGCCAAAGGAATTGTCCGCGCCGAAGAGCCACATGCCAGCGGCTATCATCCACTTTCCCGCCGGGGGATGGACAACATATTCGGGGGTGTTCAGGAGCACGCCGGGGTTGCCGGCGTTGAAAGAATCATTGGCTTTGTCCGGCCACGCCCGTTCGTAGCCGCTCATAAGGAGCGAGTAGGCATCCTTGACGTAGTAGGTCTCGTCGAAGACGAGCTTGTGCGGGCTCTCCAGCCGGACGAACCGGAGAACCCCGCCTGCGACGGCCGTCAGGACCGGAACCAGCAGGAACCACAACCGCAGTGACGGCGGGTAGTCCCGCCATTGGTGCGGACGGTCCAGCAGCCGGGCCCGCAGGGATTCAACGGTAAAAGCCTCGGCTGGCCGGGTGATCCACGAACGGACCGGGGCGTTTCCGGGCTGGCCGCCGGCTCCTGGCGGGCTTTTAGTGGACGCCGCAGGTGTGGCGTGTCCGGCCCCGGCTGGCCGCGTCGAGGTCTGCGTCACGAGCCCCATGCTACCTTTTGCGGCTGGCAGCGCCCGCAGCAGTAGGCTGGTGGCGTGGATCCTAACCCCAGCACCTTCCCTGATTCCGGCACTGCAACCCCCGGCCGGGCCGGTGGAGAGCCCGCAGGGGATACGGGAGCGGTCGTGGCACCAGGGCCGGGGGCCGGGCGGATCGTGCTCGCCGCCACACCGATCGGCAACACCGGCGATGCCTCGGCCCGCCTGGTGGAACTGCTGGCGACGGCGGACATCGTTGCCGCCGAGGACACCCGACGGCTGCACCGCCTGGTCCAGAGCCTGGGGGTCACAGTGGCCGGCCGGGTCATCAGCTATCACGAGCACAACGAGGCAGCCAAGACTGCTGAGCTCCTCGACCAGGTCAGGGCGGGTAAGACACTCGTTATGGTCACCGACGCGGGAATGCCCGCAGTATCCGATCCTGGCTTCCGGTTGGTGGAAGGCGCCGTGGCCGCAGGCCTGGCCGTCACTGCCGTCCCTGGACCATCGGCGGTCCTGACAGCCCTGGCGCTGTCCGGCCTGCCCACCGACCGCTTCTGTTTTGAAGGATTCCTGCCGCGGAAGGCCGGCGAAAGAGCCTCGCGCCTTGCGGACCTTGCCGGAGAGCGGCGGACCATGGTGTTCTTCGAGGCACCGCACCGGCTCGAAGCGATGCTGCGGGCCCTGCGGGAACGCTTCGGACCCGACCGCCGCATCGCCGTATGCCGCGAACTGACCAAGACCTATGAAGAAGTGATCCGCGGGTCCCTGGGCGAACTCCTGCAATGGGTTGAGGGCACCGAGGTCCGCGGTGAGATCGCCGTTGTCCTGGCGGGGGCACCCGAGCAGGCCGCCGGATCGCCGGAGGACCACGTGGCCGCCGTCAATGAACTCGTGGCGCAGGGCATCCGGCTCAAGGAAGCCGTGGCTGCGGTGGCTGAGGATGTCCGGGTGAGCAAACGGGAGCTTTATTCGGCAGTGTTGGCTGCCCGCTGAGCACGCTGGCGCCGCCCTCAAGGCGCTGTGCAGGTGCACAGCCCCTTCCTGTTTTGGTAGTGCGTACAGGCGTAGACCGGTTGCGGGCACGGCAGTAGTCTGGCAACTAATCAGCCCGTACCACCGCGGCCATCCCGGCCGCTTGCCGGCGGGCTGCAATAACCCTACTGACGAGGGAGTCATCGTGACTGTCACTGCACAGCCGGCCGTTTCCGCAGAACGCGAAAGCGCCCTTTTGGCCTCTGTTCCCACCGGCCTGCTTATCAACGGTGAGTGGCGGGATGCCGCCTCAGGCAAGACGTTCGACGTCGAGGACCCTGCCACAGGCAAGGTGCTGTTGAGCATTGCCGACGCCGGCCCGGAGGATGGTGCCGCCGCCCTGGATGCCGCCGCGGCTGCGCAGGAGTCCTGGGCGAAGGTCCCGTCCCGCGAACGCGGCGAAATCCTGCGCCGCGCCTTCGACCTCGTCACCGAGCGGGCCGAGGACTTCGCCCTGCTGATGACCCTGGAAATGGGCAAGCCCCTGGCCGAAGCCCGGGGCGAAGTCACCTACGGCGCCGAGTTCCTGCGCTGGTTCTCCGAAGAGGCCGTCCGGGCCTTCGGCCGCTACTCCGTCTCTCCGGATGGCAAGTCCCGGTTGCTGGTGACCAAGAAGCCCGTGGGCCCCTGCCTGCTGATCACGCCGTGGAACTTCCCGCTGGCCATGGCCACCCGCAAGATCGCCCCCGCAGTTGCCGCTGGCTGCACCATGGTCCTGAAGTCCGCGAACCTCACGCCGCTGACCTCCCAGCTGTTCGCCGCCGTCATGCTGGAGGCCGGCCTGCCCGCCGGCGTCCTGAACGTCATCCCCACGTCCACGGCCGGTGCCACCACCGGCCCGCTGATCAAGGATTCCCGGCTGCGCAAGCTCTCCTTCACGGGCTCCACCGAGGTGGGACGGCGCCTGCTCGCCGACGCCTCCGAAACCGTCCTGCGCACCTCCATGGAGCTCGGCGGCAACGCCCCGTTCGTCGTCTTCGAGGACGCTGACCTCGACGCCGCGGTCACGGGTGCCATGCTCGCCAAGCTGCGGAACATGGGCGAGGCCTGCACTGCGGCCAACCGTTTCATCGTGCACGAATCCGTCGCCGCCGAGTTCGCGGAGAAGTTCGCCGCGAAGATGAAGGAGATGACCACCGCCCGGGGCACGGAGCCGGAGTCCAAGGTGGGCCCGCTGATCGATGCCAAGAGCCGGGACAAGGTCCACGAACTGGTGTCCGACGCCGTTGCCTCCGGTGCCAAGGCCGTCCTGGGCGGGGGTCCGGTGGAGGGACCGGGCTACTTCTACCAGCCCACCATCCTCTCCGGCGTCACCGAAGGCACCCGGATCCTTTCCGAGGAGATCTTCGGTCCCGTAGCCCCGATCACCACCTTCAGCAGCGAAGACGACGCGGTGCGGCTGGCCAACAACACTGAATACGGGCTGGTTGCCTACGTCTTCACCAAGGACCTCAACCGCGGCATCCGGATGGGCGAACGGCTGGAGACCGGCATGCTGGGCCTGAATGCGGGCGTCATCTCCAACGCCGCTGCACCCTTCGGCGGTGTCAAACAGTCCGGCCTGGGCCGCGAAGGCGGCCTCGAGGGCATCGAGGAATACCTCTACACCCAGTACATCGGCATCGCCGACCCCTACGCCGGGCAGTAGCTTCGACTGCCGGCGAAAGCCGCCGCCTGCCCTGGTGCAGGAGCGCCTGGATCTGGAAGGCCTGTATCAGGAATGTCCGGACCAGCGCGCTGACCAGGTGCGCGCGGCGGCTTTCGCGGCTTTGCCCGCGGCTGCCCCTGCGGCCTTGAACGTGATCCTGAACGGTGTGGCGAGCAGGCGTGCCAGCCGTCCAACGACCGACGGCGGCAGCCAGAGGGCGTGCAGCCGCCGCAGGGTGGAGGCGTTGGCCCGGAACGCTGTTTCAACCGCCGCTATGCGGCTGCCGGCCACCCCGTTGGCCAGGGAGGCATTCCGCCCGGTTCCGGCGTGACCCGCTTCAGGCACCCCGTCCACTATTGGCGGCCCGTACTTTTGGCGTTCGAATTCTGCAGTCAATGCCACCGCGGCGTGGTGCGCGGCCTCGTCCATTCCGCCCGGTTCCCCCAGCAAAGCTGAGCTGCGGAGCCGGGCCGAGTAGGCCCTCGGCGTCTCGCTCGGCTCTGGCGGCAGGCCATAGTCGGTCCCCAGGTCCACCATTTCGTTCCATGCCAGCGGCACGGCAGCGGCCGGATCAGCTGCCCTGAGCCGACGTGCCCGGATGCCAGTCCTGACGAGCCGGGGGGACGCGGCGAGGAGCGCGGCTCCCAGGAGCGCCCCGGTACCGAGCAGCCAGGGCAGGAGCTGGTTTCCGGTGTCAGCGGTTCCGCCCGCCCCCGGAACAGGAAGCGGGGCGGCGCTCGGTGCTGGAGCGGGTGCAGGTGTGGCGTCCGGGGTCAGGTCGTCGCCGTTGTCCAGTGAGCCCGGGGACGAGGATGCGGAGCTTTCCGTGGCGTAGTCGGGCACCACACCACGGGACGGGGTCGGCTCGAACGGGACCCAGCCCAGGCCCTGGAAATAGAGTTCCGGCCAGGCGTGGGCATCCCTCGCATCCACTTCATATTCGGGCAGTGCGCCCTGGCCGGCCACTGATACGGTTGCGCCGGTCAGTCTCCCCGGTGCGTATCCGACAGCGATCCGGCTGGGGATCCCTTCGAGCCTGGCCATCACGGCCATCGCGGAGGCGTAGTGGATGCAGTATCCGCTCTTCTGCTCCAGGAAGTCGGCAAGGACCGAGAGGCCGTTTCCGTCGTAACCGCCCTGGACCGGGGATTGCAGCGAGTAGGTGAATTGCGCGGACCGCAAGTACTTCTGGATGGCCATCGCCTTGTCGTACGGCGTGGAGCTTGGACCGGCCACGGTGTCGGCCGTAGTCCGGACGATGTCCGGAACGTTGCCCGGGATCCTGGTGAAGTCGTCCGCGATGCCCTGTACGGGCGCCGAAGACCTGGCCAGCAGTCCGGCCGTCAGCTTCGGAACGGTGGTGGTGACCAGGTACTCCTGCCGGCGGGAGGTGGTGTCCGTCCCCTTGATGCTCAAAGTGGCAGGATCCCAGGTCCACCGGCCTTCCAGCCCCCGCACGGATTCCGGCGCGTAAGGAACCGGCAGGTAAGGGCTGGTGAAGGTTCCGGTGTCTATTGCCGTGAGCAGTTGCTGCTCTTCGGCCACCGCATAACCGGGGTCGATCTCGTTGCCCAGCGGCCGCCGGGAGGCGTTGCGATCATCCGGGCCCCAGGAGTCGCCGTCGAAATTATCCACGGTGACAGAGCGCAGGTACAGCGGCGTAGGGGAGTTGGTGGCATAGCTGATGCGGCCGCTCCCGGCCGGGGTGCGCAGGCTGTTGCCCAGCGTGATCATGGGATTCAAACCGGTGGAATTGCCCCATGGATTAATACGGGAGCCTTGGGGAAAGGTGCCCTGGTCGAAGCCGGGGATGGCCAGCGGCAGCACCAGGGCGGCGGCCACGGCCACAGCCCCGGTCAGGACTGCCCTCCGCCCTTGGCCGGGGCTCCGCGCCGAATCCGCTGGTGTCCGCGGGTCCGGGACGTACCACTGGCTGCATGCCAGGATCATCAGGTACCCGGCAACAGCGGCAGCGAATCCCCAGAAGCCGACGCTTTGGGGTTTGATCATCGCCGGCACCACCATGATGGCGAGCAGTCCCACGCCTGTGGCGGCGGGCATGCCGAGCGGTACGGCCAGCGCGTCCACCAGGATCACGGCCAGGCCCAGAACGGCACAGATCACCATCACGATGCCGACATTGGGCGCCACCGGAGCGGTCTCGGAGAGCACTGTTTCGCTGGCGCGGCGGATCAGCCGGTCGAGCTCCGCCAAACTGCCTCCGGTGGGAATGATGCCCGCGAAGCTGGTGCCGCGGAAGAACGTCAACGTCAGGATGGCACCCAGGGAAAGGAACCCGCCGGCAGTCACCAGCAACGGCTGCGCCCGGACAGAACGCAAGGCAGCAAGGGTAAGGCTGACCACCAGCACGGTGGTGAAAACCGGCCAGTACCAGGCCCAGCCCCGCAACACACCGTTCAAGGACAAGGCGGCCCCGGCCACCGCCAGGGCAATGGAGCCCGCCATCACCCACGGGTAGGCGCCCACCCGGCTACGTCCCGCCGGGGGTCCTGCCGGCGGCTGTTGCCGGCCCGTTCCGGAGCTCCTGGCCGGTGCAATGGTCAACGCGCCACCCCCGCTCCGCGCCGGACCTCCGTCGCCGGGAGTTCCGGCACGGCAAGGTCCTGGTCGAACTGGTTCCATGCGGCCGCGACGGAGACGCCGGGGGCCACTGCCGCCGCGCGCCAGCCGCCCTGCCGGAGCTTCTCCAGGGCGTCCTCGAACTCCGCCGGCCGTTCCGCCACGATGATGGCGAAGGCGTTGGTTCCGTAGCCTGCGGCGGGGGCAAGGGACAGCGCCTCCAGCGCTGAGATCCTGCCCAGGACGGCAATCACCGGTCCCCGCATCCGGTGCGCGGAGAGCTTGTCCATGAGGTTGTCGTCAAACGGCGGGGGCCCTGCCTCCTGGTGGCCGTGGGATTCCCCGGTACCGAAGAAGTCCCTGCTTCCGGCCTCGCCGCGCGCGTGGGGCCCTGTGAGCTGGATGGCGGCAAGGCTCTCCGCGATGGACTGGAGCCCGGAAGCCCCGCTGTACTCCTCCAGCTCGGGTTCCGGAGCCGAGGGCGAACGCAGGAATGCCGGTTCCCCGCGCGCGTCCAGGAGGCGCAGGGCGTAGTTGCGCTCGGCCAGGTGGGCGCTGATGGACATGGCCGCCACCACGGCCCACTCGAAGGTTTCGCTGCTGATCATCGTGTGGCCGTCCTGGGCCGCGTTTCCCGCCGGGGCGGCGCCCGAGCTGCCGGAAAACGCCCCGAACCGGTGGTCCAGGATAATGGTCGCCTCGGGCGTAGTGACGGATTCCTCCTGGCGGACCATCAGTTCACCATGGCGCGCGGTGGCAGCCCAGTGCACGCGGCGCATCGGGTCCCCGTGCCGGTATTCGCGGGTCATCACGTCGTCGTCGCTGGGGTTCGCCCGGATCCTTGTGGCCGTGACGCCGTCGTTGCCGCGGGCGCCGGCCAGCCCCGTCAGAGGAAGGACGACGGCGGCGGGCGTCACGGTGAGCGTGTCGCCGTCGTCAATTGCCTGCCTGTGCAGCGACAGGCCGAACGGGTCGGTGAACTCCGCCGTCACCGGTCCGATCAGGAACTGTCCGCGCTGGGCGGAGCGCACATGGTATTCGTACCTGCTGGTGCCGCCGGTGGCGGAGCGGGAAGGGAACCGGAAGGTGGGCGACTCGCCGAACCTCGGCGGCAGCCGTTCCTCCATGGTGGCGCGGCCGGTTCCTGCTCCGGTCCGTGCCACCGCAAGCCTGACAGTGGTGGGCGCGGACGTCTCCACGGGGGAGGGATTGAATTCGCGGTATACCTGGAAGCGGGGTTTGACCAGCCGGATCCCGGCGAGGGAAACCAGGGGGAGGACGAAGAGGAGCACTGCCAGGCTTAACAGGTCCCGGCGGCCCATAACGTGGGCGGCGGCAAGTGCTGCGGCCCCTGCTGCCAGCATGCCCCAGCCGCGCCGGGTGAAGAGGTGTCGGGGCAGTCGGTCCAGCAGCGCCATGGCAGTCCGCCTAGTGGTTCCTGCTCAAGCCTGCCACGGGGGCGTTCCGGCCGGCACCGGCGGAGACCCTGGCCCCGGTATCGGACGGTTTCTGCGTGACAGGCAAGCGGGACAGGATGCCGCGCAGGACGCTCTGCGCGCTTTCCCCTGCGCCCGCCGCTTTCCGGTCCAGGATGATCCGGTGCGCCAGGACAGCTTCGGCAACGCCCACAACGTCGTCCGGCAGGACAAAGTCGCGGCCATCCAGGGCGGCGGTGGCCTTCGCAGCGCGCAGCAGCTGCAGCATGGACCGGGGGCTGGCACCGAGGCGAAGCAGTGGACTTTCCCGGGTGGCCCGGCCCACGGACACTGTATATTCCTTGACCGCCTGCGAGACGTAGACCTGCTGGACTGTGGCGATCATGGCGGCCACGTCAGCGGTGGTCACCACCGGGGTGACTTTGGCCAGCGGTGAGGCCGACTGGTGGGTTTCCAGCATTTCGATCTCGGACTCCTTGTCCGGATAGCCCATGGAGATCCGCGCCATGAAGCGGTCCCGCTGGGCTTCGGGCAAGGGATACGTTCCCTCCATCTCGATGGGATTCTGCGTTGCCACCACCATGAACGGCTCGTCCAGCCGGTAGGAATGGCCGTCCACCGTCACCTGGTGCTCCTCCATGCACTCCAGCAGCGCCGACTGGGTCTTCGCTGACGCCCGGTTGATCTCGTCCCCGATGACGATGTTCGCGAAAACCGCGCCGGGCCGGAACTCGAAAAGCCTGGAGGACTGGTTGTAGATGGACACTCCCGTGACGTCGGAGGGGAGCAGGTCCGGGGTGAACTGGATCCGGTTGACAGTACAGTCGATGGTCCGGGCGAGCGTCTTGGCCAGGAGCGTCTTGCCCACGCCCGGCACATCCTCGAGCAGCAGGTGGCCCTGGGCGAGCAGTACCGTCAATGCGAGCTTCGCGGCGTCCGATTTCCCGTCGATCACCGTGTTGACGGTTGTCAGGATCCGCTGGCTTGCCTCGTGGAAGGATGTGGCATCCATGGCAGCGGGCCGGTGGCCGTTCAGGTGGCTCACGGGCTCTGCGACTCCCGCAAGGTTGCGGTTCGCAGCGCTCACATCATCGGCAGTGCGTCGGTGGGATTCCATCGGCAACCTTTCAGCCCGGGGTTCTCCTGGACGGGACAGCTGGCCCTGCCTTCGCCCCTCGGTGGGCGTCCGCATGTGTTCGTACCAGACTACTAACACAACTGCCGCAGCAGACAGAGAGTTCCAACAAATATGGGGCCACACTGTCGGTTTAGGCTTGATGGATGTGCAATCCGATGATCCCCGCCGCTTACCGTGCTTCCGCTGCCGGCGGTACCTCGGAATCCGAAGGTTCCCGGCAGCGGGAGTTTCCCCCCGCTCCTGAGCCTTTGCCGGTGCCGGTCATGGACAACCACACCCACCTTGACTTTCCGGACGGGGAGGCGCCGGTGGGCATCAAGGAAGCGCTGGATGCGGCTGCGGCGGTAGGCGTCCAGGGTGCCGTGCAGGTGGGCACCGACCTGGAATCGTCCCGGTTTACAGTCCAGGCGGTGGACCTGGATGAGCGGCTGCTGGGGGCAGTGGCACTTCACCCCAACGATGCCCCCCGTTACGCCGCACGCGGCCAGCTGGAAGAGGCGCTGGCGGAAATCGAGCAGCTCGCTGCCCATCCCCGGATCCGTGCCATCGGCGAAACCGGCCTTGATTTCTTCCGGACCGAGGGGGAGGGCCTGGCCCACCAGCGGTACTCCTTCCGCCGCCATATCGACATCGCGAAGCGGCTGGACCTGACGCTGCAGATTCACGACCGTGACGCGCACAGCGACGTGGTGCAGGTACTGAAGGAAGAAGGGGCCCCGGAGCGGGTGGTTTTCCACTGCTTTTCCGGGGACGAGGAACTGGCGGCGACGTGCAACCGGGAAGGCTGGTGGATGTCCTTTGCCGGGACGTTGACGTTCAAGAACGCGGCCAACCTGCGGGCTGCACTCGCGGTCGCGGACCCGGAGCTCATCCTAGTGGAAACGGATGCCCCGTTCCTGACTCCGCATCCCCACCGGGGGCGGCCCAATGCCAGCTATATGGTTCCCTACACGGTGCGCGCCATGGCTGAATTGACAAACCGAGACCTGGCCTCGCTCTGTGCCGGCCTTAGCCAAAATACGGTGCGGGCCTACGGAAAATGGGATTAGGAACACACTGCCTGCACCTGCCAAAACAAATACCTGGTATGCAAATTTCTTGGCGGCTTTATAACGCTACGGTTACAGTGGAAAACTATTAGCCGGGGTCGGGGAAGGCCACCGGATAAGTTCACTCCACTTGCAGCTTGATATGCCGGCCTTGTTCCGGCCTGTCCTCTACTAGGAGTGTGGCGGCGCGACGGTGCCCGGACTACCCCTCCCTGGAGGCGTGCCCGGGCATTTTATTGCGCTCTCCCCGTGCCCGGACAGGACTAAAGTTACGGGCAATCGTGGTCAAGTTCTTTACAACGGACGGCAAGTTCAGCTTTTTCAAGGTTGGAACCCAGCTTCTGGTGCTTTGTGCACTGGTGGTGGGTCTCGTAGCTTTCGTGGGCAATAACAAAACCATCACGCTGAACGTTGATGGCAAGGTGACTTCCGTTCAAACCTTCGGTGGCACAGTGGGGCAGGTCGTCAAAAGCGCCAACCTCGAACTGAAGCCGGCGGACCGCGTCTCCCCGGCCATCGACGCCACCGTCCAGAACGGCACGGTCATCAACGTCAACCAGGCCAAGGAAGTCAAAGTCAGCCTTGACGGCTCCGAGAAAACGGTGAACACCACCGCCCAGGACGTTGAAGATCTGGTCACCGAGCTCGGTGTCGCAAGTGCATCGTCCGTCTCGGCCCCCAAGGACGCCCAGCTGGCAGTGGCAGGATCCTTCGTCTCCATCTCCACCCCCAAGGCCGTCAGCATCGTTGCCGACGGCAAGGTGCAGGCGGCTACCACCACCGCCGCCACCGTGGGCAAGGTCCTGGAAGATGCGAGCCTGACCCTCGGCGCCAACGACCGGTCCTCCCAGCCCGCCAATGCCCCCGTGGTCAACAACATGGTGATCAAGGTCTCCCGTGTGGATACCGGCCAGACCGCGGTGACCAGCGAGGAAATCGCCTTTAAGAGCGAAATGGTCGAAAGCGCCGAGCTTTTGAAGGGTGAAAAAGAAGTCACCCAGGCCGGTTCCGCCGGCAAGGTGGAGAAGACCTACAAGCTGGTCCTCGTGGACGGCCGCGAAGCGTCCCGCACGCTGGTCACCGAATCCGTCACCGCGCAGCCGGTCACCGAGAAGATCACCGTAGGCACCAAGCCCAAGCCGGTGGCCCAGGCCGCCCCCGCAGCCAGTGCCGGTGCCAACACCGGTGCCGCCGCCCCGGCCATGATGAACGAAGCCATGTGGGACAAGATCGCCCAGTGTGAATCAGGCGGAAACTGGTCCATCAACTCGGGCAACGGCTACTACGGCGGCCTCCAGTTCGACATCCGGACCTGGATCGGATCAGGCGGCGGCGCGTACGCCCCGAACGCCAGCCTCGCCACCAAGGCCCAGCAGATCGACGTCGCCAACCGCGTCTACGCGCAGCGCGGCCTGCAGCCCTGGGGCTGCGGCTGGGCTGCAAGCAGCTGACGCAAGGCGCGACTGCACTGCAATACACAGCGGCCGGGCCCGGATCTTCCGGGCCCGGCCGCTGCATTTAATCGCCCTATTGTCCGGCAGGGCGGGGCCGGCATGCGGGATAGGATACCTAGGTGACTGAACCCATCCCCGCCGCGCCCGCACCGCTGTTTGGTGCCTCCGACATACGCCGGCTGGCGGAAGAGATCGGTATCCGCCCCACCAAGACCCTGGGCCAGAACTTCGTGATCGACGGCAACACCATCCGCAGGATCGTGGCCGCGGCCGGTGTTGGACCGGACGAAACAGTGCTGGAAGTGGGCCCCGGCCTCGGGTCGCTGACCCTCGGCCTGCTGGACGCAGCCGCCGGCGTGGTGGCAGTGGAGATCGACCCCGTACTGGCCGCGAAGCTCCCGGAAACCGTCAAGGAATGGCGCCCCGCCGCCGTCGGAAGCTTCCATCTGGTCCAGGCGGACGCCATGAAGGTCACGGAACTCCCCGTGCGGCCCACCGCGTTGGTGGCCAACCTGCCCTACAACGTGGCCGTGCCCGTTGTACTGCACCTCCTGCAGCATTTCCCCAGCCTCCAACACGGACTGGTGATGGTCCAGGACGAGGTAGCTGACCGGCTCGCCGCACCTCCCGGATCCAAAACCTATGGCGTGCCCTCGGTGAAGGCGGCCTGGTACAGCAGGATGCGCAAAGCCGGCGTCATCGGCATGAACGTCTTCTGGCCGGCACCCAAGATCCACTCCGGGCTGGTGTCCTTCACCCGCCATGAGCCGCCAGCCACCACCGCCACCCGCGAGCAGGTCTTCGCCGTGGTGGATGCCGCCTTCGCGCAGCGCCGCAAGACCCTGCGCGCAGCCCTTGCCGGCTGGGCAGGCAGCGCCCCGGAGGCGGAACGCTGCCTGGTGGCTGCCGGCGTGGACCCCACAGCCCGTGGCGAAGTGATCGACATTACGGCCTTCGCGAGGATCGCCGAAGCCCGCGAGGCCCGCCCGTGAACGCCCTCCCGGGACGGTTCGCCGCCAGGAGCGTCCGGGCAAAGGCGCCGGGAAAGATCAATGTTTCCCTGGACGTCGGGCCGCTGCGGCCTGATGGCTACCATTCGGTGGCCAGCGTGTACCTCGCCGTGTCCCTGTACGAGGAGGTGGCGGCCACCAGCACCGAAACACCGGGGATCACCGTCAGCCTCAGCCCGGACAGCACCCTGGACCTGGACGCCGTCGATATCCCCTTGGACGAGGACAACCTGGCGTACAAGGCGGCAGCCATCATGGCGGACGTCTCCGAGCGCACAACAGGCGTCCACCTGGAGATCACCAAACGCGTACCCGTGGCAGGCGGCATGGGTGGCGGCTCAGCGGACGCCGCGGCAACCCTGCTGGCCTGCGACGCACTCTGGAACAGCGGCCTCTCCCGCGAGGAGCTGGCCCACCTGGCTGCGGAGCTGGGCGCCGACGTCCCCTTCTCCCTGCTGGGCGGGACCGCCGTCGGCCTCGGGCTGGGCGACGAACTTTCCCCGGCCCTGGCCAAGGCGCAGACGGACTGGGTCCTGGTCACGGCCGACTACGGACTCCCCACCCCCGAGGTGTACAGGACATTGGACAGGTTGCGGGCCGCGGAAGGCATCGAAGGTGCCGAGCCCACCGGCGTGGACCCGCAAATCCTCACCGCCCTCCGCGGCGGGGAGGCGGAAGCGCTGAGCCGCGTCCTGGTCAACGACCTCCAGCGGGCAGCCATCGAGCTGGCACCTTCATTGCGCGATACTCTGGGAATCGGTGAATCCCATGGTGCCGTTGCAGGGATCGTCTCAGGCTCCGGCCCCACTGTGGCACTGTTGGCCGATGATGCCGTTGCCGCAGAAGGCCTGGCGGAGAAGATGCGGCGCTACGGCTTGACGGCCCTCGCTGTGCACGGCCCCGTTCCCGGGGCACGCATCATCTCCGACACCCTCCTTTAGACGTATATTTCCCAGCAGCAGAAAGCAGTTCCCTTTGGCACACCTTCTTGGCGGCGAAAACCTCACCGTCTCCTACGCAACCCGCACCGTCCTGGACGGCATTACCCTCGGGCTTGAGGAGGGTGACCGGATTGGCATGGTGGGCCGGAACGGCGACGGTAAGTCCACGCTGATGCGCCTGCTGGCGCTGCGTTCCACCCCTGACTCCGGCAGGGTCACCAAGCGCGGCGACGTCAATGTCGGGTACCTGGACCAAAGCGACGTGCTCGACGGCGACCTGACAGTGGGTGCCGCGATCGTGGGGGACCAGGCGGATTACGAATGGGCGCGGAACCCGCAGATCCGCGAGATTATGGGCGGGCTCGTGTCCGACGTGGACTGGCACGCCAACGTGCACGCCCTGTCCGGCGGGCAGAAGCGGCGTGTGGCACTGGCCAAGCTCCTGATTGAGGACCACGACGTCATCATGCTGGACGAGCCCACCAACCACCTGGACGTGGAGGGCGTGGCCTGGCTGTCCCGGCACCTGAAAACCCGCTGGCGTGCCAACCAGGGCGCCTTCCTGGTGGTCACCCACGACCGCTGGTTCCTTGACGAAGTCTGCAACAAAACCTGGGAAGTCCACGATGGAATCGTGGATCCCTTCGAAGGCGGTTACGCCGCCTACGTGCTGGCACGCGCTGAACGGGACCGGATGGCCTCGGTGGTTGAGGGCAAGCGCCAGCAGCTGGTCAAAAAGGAACTGGCCTGGCTGCGACGCGGCGCCCCCGCCCGGACCGCAAAGCCGAAGTTCCGGATTGAGGCAGCCAACGCCCTCATCGCCGACGTTCCCGAACCCCGGGATTCCATGGCGCTGAGCAAGATGGCCACGGCCCGCCAGGGCAAGGACGTACTGGACCTCGAGAACGTTTCCCTGGACTTCCAGGGCAGCGACGACGGCCGGAAGCTCTTCGACAACATCACCCTCCGCCTGGCCCCTGGCGAGCGGCTGGGGCTGGTGGGCGTCAACGGCGCCGGCAAGACCACGCTCCTGAAGCTCCTCAATGGTGAAATCACTCCCGACGCCGGCAAGGTCAAGCGCGGCAAAACGGTGGTCACCGCTGTCCTCACGCAGGAAGTCAAGGAGCTCGACGACGTCTCCGACCTGCGCGTCATCGAGGTCATCGAGCGGGAAAAGCGGTCCTTTAACGTGGGCGGCAAGGAATTCAGCGCCGGCCAGCTGGTGGAGCAGCTGGGGTTCACCAACGAAAAGCAGTGGACCCCGGTCAGGGACCTGTCCGGTGGTGAGCGCCGCCGCCTCCAGCTGCTTCGGCTGCTGGTGGGGGAGCCCAACGTGCTGATGCTCGACGAGCCCACCAATGACCTGGACACCGATACCCTCGCAGCCGTGGAGGATGTGCTGGACGGCTGGCCCGGCACGCTGGTGGTAGTCAGCCACGACCGGTACCTCCTGGAGCGCGTCACCGACCACCAGATGGCGCTCCTCGGTGACGGCAAGATCCGCGGCCTGCCCGGCGGCGTGGACCAGTACCTGGAACTGCGCGAGTCCGCCCTGGCCGGATCGACCATCACGGGCGGCGGCAACCCCGTCACCAGTGGCGGCTCCAGCGGCGCAGCCGCGGCTCCCGCCGGCCCTTCGGAGGCCGAGAAGCGGGATGCCCGCAAGGCCAAGAACCGCATCGAACGCCAGCTCAAGAAGCTCGATCAGCAGGAGAAGAAACTCCACGACGACATGGTCAAGAGCACGGAGAAGTCCGACTTCGACGCGCTCGCCGGACAAAACAAGCAGCTCAAGGACCTGGCAGACGAAAAGGACACCCTCGAACTCGAATGGCTCGAAGCCTCCGAAGTCCTCGGCGAGTAGCCCTCTTTGAGTGCGGCCTGAGTCGCGGCTTGGGTGCCGCAGCCGGCCCTTCGCCGTCGCTTAACGCGTAGGTCCCTTCCCGACGGGCCCTCGGGACGACGCTTCGACGCATAGGGGCACCTGCGGTCGCTGAGCGACCTCCGGTGCCCGATGCGCCGCGATGCGCTCCTTTCCGAAGGACCGCCTCCGGCGAGGAATGTTGCCTCACGTCGTGGAACCTGAGGCAACCCGCGCGGAACGTTCGGCAGGGGGTACTCGTGGAGAGCGCCCGAATGTAGGTGCCGGCTATTGCACGGCGGCGAAAGACGCCCGATCATGACCGTCGGCAGTTGGTTTCGTTCGAAGTTCCCCAAACGGAACGCTCGGCAAGAGCGGTGCGGGGGGCCTTCGCGTAGGAGCGCATCGTGGCGTGGAGGTCGCTCCGCGAACGAAGCGTCACCTATGCGTGCCCTACCTGTTTCGGCGCAATTGCAGCCGGCCGGAAGGCAGAGGAACGCCGCGGGAACGGGGGAGCAGCCTGGGGGCAAAGCCCCGTGTCGCGCGGCGCCCCGAACCCGTGGCAAAATAGGGACTTGTGCCCGGGGCTTACGCCGTCGGCACGGTCCGCTCTGGTGTAATGGCAGCACCCCGGCCTTTGGAGCCGTGGAGTATAGGTTCGAATCCTATGGGCGGAACTGCTGTGCCAGGAGCGTTCAGTAGCATGACAATCGGTGCCCCGCCGGCCTGGAGCCGGGCGGGCACCGTAAGTGCCAGCGAAACCAAAGCAAGGAGAGCCCGTACGTGATCCCCGAGAAAACCGGCCCGGCCGCAGTCATCGTTCTGGCGGCAGGCGCCGGTACCCGGATGAAATCGCGTACCCCCAAGATCCTGCATGAGATCGGCGGCAGGTCCATGGTGGGCCACGCCCTCCTGGCCGCCCGCAGCATCAACCCCCGCCAGCTCGCCGTGGTGGTCCGCCACGAACGCGACCTGGTGGCACGCCACCTCGCCGACGTCGATCCGGCCGCGGTGATTGTGGACCAGGACGACATCCCAGGCACCGGGCGTGCAGTGGAGGTGGCCCTGCAGGCCCTCGACGCGGAGCAGAACCTCACCGGAACCGTTGTGGTGACCTACGGCGACGTGCCGCTCCTGTCCGGCGGCCTGCTGGCCGAGCTCGTGGCCACCCACGAACGCGACGCCAACGCAGTGACCGTCCTCACGGCGGTCCTGGACGACGCCAGCGGATACGGCCGGATCCTCCGCGGTGACGACGGCACCGTGACCGGGATCCGCGAACACAAGGACGCCTCCGACGCCGAGCGCCTCATCCGTGAAGTCAACTCCGGCATCTACGCCTTCGACGCCGCCGTCCTCCGCGACGCGCTGGCCCACGTCACCACCGACAACTCGCAGGGCGAGAAGTACCTCACCGACGTGCTCGCCCTGGCGCGGCGGGCAGGCGGCCGCGTGGCCGCCGTCGTCACTGCCGACCGCTGGCAGGTGGAGGGCGCGAACGACCGCGTCCAGCTGGCCGCCCTCGGCGCTGAACTTAACCGCCGGATCGTGGAAGCCTGGATGCGTGCCGGCGTCACCGTGGTGGACCCGTCCACAACCTGGATCGATGCGTCCGTGACCTTGGACGAGGACGTCCGGATCCTGCCCAACACCCAGCTTCACGGCGCCACCACCGTGGCGAGGGACGCCGTCGTGGGCCCCGATACCACCCTGACCGACGTGACCATCGGTGAAGGCGCCAAGGTAGTCCGCACCCATGGTTCCGGGGCCTTCATCGGCCCGGATGCCGCCGTCGGCCCTTTCACCTACCTCCGCCCCGGCACCGTCCTGGGTGAAAGCGGCAAGATCGGCGCTTTCTACGAGACCAAAAACGTCCGCATCGGACGTGGTTCAAAGCTGTCCCACCTTGGTTACGCCGGTGACGCCGAGATCGGCGAGGACACCAACATCGGCTGCGGAAACATCACGGCCAATTACGACGGCGAGAAGAAGCACCGCACGGTGATCGGCTCAGGCGTCAGGACCGGCTCCAATACAGTGTTCGTTGCCCCGGTCACCATGGGGGACGGTGCCTACAGCGGCGCCGGCGCGGTGATCCGCAAGGACGTTCCGGCGGGTGCGCTCGCCCTGACGGTAGCGGCACAGCGAAACACGGAGGGCTGGGTCCAGGCCAACCGCCCCGGAACCCGCTCCGCCGAACTGGCCCAGGCAGCCACCACAAATTCCTCAAGTACCCCGGCATCTACAGAAGAGGGCAAGCAATAATGAGCGAAATTACGGCGCGCGGCGAAAAGAAGCTGGTGCTGGCCACTGGCCGTGCCCACCCCGAGCTGGCCCGGGAGATCGCCAAGGAGCTGGGCACTGAACTGCTGCCGGTGGACGCCTACGACTTCGCCAACGGTGAGATCTACGTCCGTGCCGGCGAAAGTGTCCGCGGAACGGACGCCTTCGTCATCCAGGCGCACCCGGCCCCGCTGAACAACTGGCTGATGGAACAGCTGATCATGATCGACTCGCTGAAGCGTGCCTCCGCCAAGCGCATCACCGTTGTTTCCCCCTTCTACCCGTACGCTCGGCAGGACAAGAAGGGCCGCGGCCGCGAGCCCATCTCGGCCCGCCTGGTGGCAGACCTCTACAAGACTGCCGGTGCCGACCGCATCATGAGCGTTGACCTGCACACGTCCCAGATCCAGGGCTTCTTTGACGGTCCCGTGGATCACCTGATGGCCATCCCGCTGCTGGCCGATTACATCCGGACCCGTGTGGACGCCGAAAACATCACGGTGGTCTCGCCGGACACCGGCCGCGTCCGCGTCGCGGAGCAGTGGGCCGAACGCCTCGGCGGCGCCCCGCTGGCGTTCGTGCACAAGAGCAGGGACCTGACCGTTCCCAACCAGGCAGTTTCCAAAACAGTTGTGGGCCAGATCGAAGGCCGCACCTGTGTCCTGATCGACGACATGATCGACACCGGCGGAACCATTTCCGGCGCCGTCAACGTGCTGATGAACGCCGGGGCCAAGGACGTCATCATCGCGGCTACGCACGCGGTCTTCTCCGAGCCGGCCGCCCAGCGCCTCTCGGAGTCCGGCGCCCGTGAAGTAGTGGTCACCAACACCCTCCCGCTTTCGGCCAATCAGCGCTTCCCGCAGCTGACCGTGCTGTCCATCGCCCCGCTGATCGCACGCGCCGTCCGGGAAGTGTTCGACGACGGCTCCGTCACCAGCCTTTTCGACGGCAAGGCCTGACGAGTCCGGTAGTTTGAGCCTGCCAAGTCCGGTGGTTGAGCCTGTCGAAACCTCCTGAGGGGTTTCGCTCCCCACCCGCACCCTGGCCTCGCTAGCTCGGCCAGGGAACCCTGCGGGCGTGGGCTCAGGCTCAACCACCGCAGCCGGTTTCAGGAATTGGGTCCGGCGCTGGTAAGATTCTTAGCGATACCTTGGCGAGGGAGAGCGCCGGTTACCGCAGCTGCGGGCACCGGATTGCAGTCTCCGTTATCGACTGGGTCTGAATCTCCCTTCGAAGTGGGTCAGGCATCGGCCGCCCGGCGTTGAAGGTCGCAACAGACCTCCGCCCTTGCTGAACACCGTTTAGTCTTCAAGGAGATGTCCATGTCTGAGCAGAAGCTCGCAGCAGAAGTACGCACCGAATTCGGCAAGGGCTTCGCCCGCCGCGCCCGGATGGCCAACCAGATCCCTGCCGTTATCTACGGCCACGGTGCAGAGCCCATCCACATCACCCTCCCCGCCAAGGCAACCACTCTGGCCGTCCGTACCGCGAACGCCCTGCTGTCCCTGGACATCAACGGCGAAGGCCACCTGGCCCTGGTGAAGGATGTCCAGCGCGACCCCATCAAGCAGATCATCGAGCACATCGACCTGCTGACCGTCCGCCAGGGCGAAAAGGTCACCGTTGACATCCCCGTTCACGTTGTTGGCGAAGTTGCCCCCGGCAACGTCTTCAACCAGGAACTGACTGTCATCTCGCTCGAAGCCGAGGCAACCCACCTGCCTACCGCCGTCGAGGTTGACATCGAAGGCCGCACCGCCGGCCAGCACATCCACGCTTCGGACCTGGTCCTGCCCAAGGGTGCTGTCCTGCTCGCTGACGCTGACGCACTCGTGGTGAACATCTCCGAGGCCACTGAAGCCGGCGAAGAAGGCGCTGAAGAAGCTGCCGGCACCGCTTCCGAGGCTGCAGCCGAGTAATTTCGCTTCACCTTGTGCCAGTGGCCGGATCCCCATGGGGGTCCGGCCACTGGCATGTGTGCGGCCCCCAGCCGCGCCGCGACCGGAAACCGCCCACCTTAGGATTGATTCATGACTGACACTTGGCTGATTGTCGGCCTCGGCAACCCCGGACCGCAGTACCAAGGCAACAGGCATAACGTCGGCCAGATGGTGCTTGATGAACTTGCAGCCCGGATGGGATCGGGGTTCAAGACACACAAGGCGCGTGCCCAGGTGGTCGAAGGGCGGCTTGGTATCGGTGGGCCCCGGGTGGTGCTGGCCAAACCCATGAGCTACATGAACGTCTCCGGCGGGCCGGTCTCGGCCCTGGCCAACTTCTACGGCATCGCACCGGACCACGTGGTCGCCTTACACGATGAAATCGACATCCCCTTCAACACAGTGAAGCTCAAGCTGGGGCGGGGGAGAAGGCGGCCACAACGGGCTGCGGGACATTTCCAAGGCGCTCGGCACCAAGGACTACCTCCGCGTCCGGGTGGGGGTTGGGCGGCCGCCGGGCCGGATGGACACCGCAGACTTCGTGCTGCGTGATTTCGGTACTGCCGAGCTCAAGGAGTTGCCTTTCCTGCTGGATGAGGCGGCCGATGCAGCGGAGCTGTTGTTGCGGGACGGGCTGCTGGCGGCACAGCAGAAGTTCCATCCTGCGAAGTCTGAGCGATAGCAACATAAAAACTTAAAGTCGCCCGAATCTGTTTCCTTGTCTGCGCGACGAGGTACTCTGTCTGCAAGGCGGGGGAGCAATGGGGCTACATCCCGCCACCAGGGGACGTAGGGGATAAGTTCATGTCAATTGAGCCGCTTAGCTGGGGACGTGGGGCAACACCTCAGGGCGCAGGGCTGCAGACCGAACCCTCCGGCACACCAGGGGGGCAACGGTGGTCTGCCCCTGCCCGCAGCGCAAACCTCGAAGCCGTGCGTGCCGCGCTGACTTCCGAAGATTCCCTGGGCGTCATTATCACCGGCGGCCGCGGGGTGGGGAAGTCATCACTTGCCCGGGCTGCAGTGGCCGATCTTGGCCCCGATGCCTGGTCGCTTCAACTGCGCAGCGGCCCCGCCGGCGCCAACACGCCCTACGGATGCCTCTCCTTCCTGCTGGCCCGCCTTCCACAGGCCTACATGGGTTCGCCCACGGCCATCCTGCGGGGCATCACTTCGCTGATCCGGAGCGATGCCGCCGGACGGCCCTGCGTCCTTACCCTTGATACATCCGGAACCATCGACGACATGAGCGCCGGGGTGCTCCTGAACGTGCTCCTGACCGGCACCGCCAAGATCATTGCGGTCGCACCAAAGATCAGCGATCTTCCCGCCGACTTCCACTGGCTGCTCACAGACAGGCGCCTGACCGAGGTCCGGCTCAGCAACCTCAATGAGCTGCAAACCCGCCAGGTGCTGCTGTCCCTGCTGGGCCACCGGGTCTCGGCCTCTCTGGTCAACACCTACCACAACATTGTGGGCGGCAACCCCCTGCTGCTGAAGGCCCTGGTAACCGAGCAGAAGCTCTCGGGAAACCTCGTCCTGTCCGACTCCGTCTGGACCCTCCGTGACAAAGTGGTGCTCGACGGCGCCGCCAGCCTTGACGATATTGTCCGCTCCCGCTGGTCCAGGGAAACGCCGGAAACCCGGGAAGTCATCGAAATGCTCTCCTGCGCCCGGCGGGTGGAACTCTCCGGGCTCACTGCCATCTACAGTGCCGACGTCGTGGCGGATATGGAGGACGGGGGCCTGCTGGAGATCGACGACTCCGACCACCGCTGGGTGTCGCTGCGGGAGAAATATATCGGCGATGTAGTGCGCTCCTGGTTAAGCATTGCCCGCCGGCGGGAGCTGCGGAGTGTGCTCCTCAGCGGGACGGAACCGGAGCCGGCCGGGATGACTGTCGATGAGCTGATGGCTTTCGCCGCCTGGACCCATGAGTGCGAGGCCGACCTCAGCCCCGCAATGGCCCTCGCCGCCGCCGAAGCCGCGGTTCAGCTCTTTGACCCCCGCTTCGCCCTGGCCTACGCGGACATGCTTAAGAGGACAGACCCGGAGTGGGTGCCGGCCCAGCGGCAAAAGGCCGCCGCATACCTTCAGCTGGACCTGCCCGTCCAGGCCCTGGCTGCCCTGGATGACATCTCGCAGCCCGAACTGGACAGCGTGGGAGTCGAAGAGTACGCACACGTCATTGCGGCCAAGGCCCGGGTGATGCTGTGGCTGCCGGAGCACGCAGAGAAGGTCCCGGCCCTTCTTGCCGAGGCACGGGAAAGGCTGGATGCGGCCCGGGGCCAGGCCGCATGGCCGCACCCGGCTGTGGCCGCCGCTCATCGGGTAGCACTGAGCGGGTTCGAGTACCGGGCGTTCGCTGGTGATTACGCTGCAATGATTCCGGAGCTCAAGGCAGCAGCCGATCCCGCACTCAATCCGGACACCTCCTACCGCATGCAGGCTTCCATCATCCTGATGACCGCACTGTCCTTGACGGGGCGGGAAATGGACGCGTTGAGCCTGATGCGGCGGCTTGGCGGACAAATTTCGGACGCATCGCACGTGGTGGGCCTGCGCGAGCAGTACACCCGGGAGGCCTTCGTGGTACTGCTGACCGCCGGGCAATGGCGGCGGTGTATTGACCTGGTGGGACCGCACACTGACGGGGAATCAGACCGCATGCCTTACCGGAGCGCCGCGTCCGAACTTGCCGCCGGGCTGGCCTATGTCTATTCCGGCCGTGGCGGCGCTGCCCTGGACCCCTTGATTTCGGCTGTGGCCCAGCTGGAGCTCCAGCCGGGCCAGAGCGCCCTTCGCTCGGCGTATGCCGCAACGGCCTTGGCATACGCCCAGACGGGCAACGCGCCCCAGGCACGCAAGTATCTCGGCAAACTCCAAAGGACTCCTGGTAAATCCAGTTTTTCCGCCGAAAACATCATTGAGTTCTGCGCCCAGGTTGCCGGACGTTGGCTGGGGGATTCCGAATCCGTTGCCGGGCTGAAGCAGTCAGCCCAGCGGAACGCTAAAGCAGGGGTTTACACCATGGCAGGCATCAGCCTGCTCGCTGCCACTGTCAACGGCAGCGACGCGGACTTCCGCCTCCTGGAAGACATCGCCGGGCACCGGCAAGGCCCCTTGGCAGAGGTCTCCCGGCTCATCGCCGCGGGCAGCAGGACCAAGGATGCCAAAACCCTCCTCACAGCGGGCGAACTGGCGGCCACGCTCGAACTGGACGCGGTAGAGGCGCGCTGCATGGCATTGGCCGTGGACTTCGCGCGGCAGGACGGCGACGCGGTTTCAGCCCGGACCGCCCAGGCCAGGCTGGACATCCTGGCGGCAACTGTGGCAAATCTTCCCATCGTGCCCAGCAGCGGCAGTCCGCTGCTCACCGCACGGGAGCGCCAAATCGCCCGGCTCGCCGGCCGCGGAGCCTCAAACCGTGATATCGCCCTGGAAATGGGTGTATCAGTCCGGACCGTTGAAGGCCATTTGTACCAGGTCTTTACGAAGCTCGGCGTAACTTCCAGGGGTGATCTGACTGGACTCGTCTAACGGCCACAAACCGGCAACGGCCCACCGCGCCCTTACTGGGCGGCGTGAGCCGCTGGAACGGATCTGCAATATTGTCCGGAACGGCACCAGCCACGCGATTTTCCTGATGGCAGGGCCGGGCATCGGCAAAACGTCCCTGACAGAGGCAATCGCCGAGCGTCTCGCCGGGCAGCTGAACATCCTGCAGATCCACGGCAGCTCCGCCCTTGCGGCCGTGCCTTTCGGCGTCCTCACCCCTTACACGGGAGACCTGACCGCTGAAGAGTCCGTCTCGCCGGTAGCGGTACTGCGTTCCATGTGGACCTACTTTGAAAAGCTGAAGGCGGGCAGCGGCGCCCCGGTCCTGCTGATAGTGGATGATGCCCATCACCTGGACGAGGCCTCGGCCGGCGTGGTGGCGGACCTCATCTCTGCCGGATGGGCAACGGTGGTTGCTGCCGCCAGGCCCCGGCCCGGCCTCCCGCAGCCGCTGGACCAGCTCTGGTACGACGGCCTTGCCGAACGGGTGGACCTCCGGCCCCTGAATCGGGATCAGATCGACGAAGTCCTGGCCCACGTCCTGGATGGGACCGTCCCGCCGGCCACCATCGACTCCATCTGGCAGGCGTCGGGCGGCAACCCGCGGATCCTCGACGCACTGCTGCACGATGCCGCCGAAAGCGGAGTCCTCGCCAAGCGGAACGGCATCTGGGTACTGCTTGGCCACCTGCCGGCGGACGGCCCGCAGCTCACGGCGGTGGTGACCAAGGACCACCTCCGGCGGGGACCGGAGGAACAGGAGGCCCTGAAGCTCATCGCCCTCGCCGGGCCCGTGGGCCGAAAGGTGATCGAGGACATCAGCGGGGCCTCCGTGGTCCGCTCCCTCCTTGACCAGCAGATGATTTCCGAGAGTTCCGGGGTTCCGGCCGAGCTCTTCATGTGGAACGCCCTCTTCGCCAAAGCGATCAGGAACACCCTGTCCGTGTCCCGGAGCCTGCAACTGCTGGAAAAGATCCGGGCCCACCAGGACGGCGCGGCCCTGCGCGGCGAGGGCATGCTTCGTTCCGTGGAGTGGGCCTTTGAGGTAGGCCTGCGCATTCCCGACGACGAGATGCTGCGCGCCGCCCGTGAAGCCTTGCGGCGCTTCCGCAATGACAGCGCCCGAACCATAGCGGCCAAAGTCCGGGATCCGGCATTGGTGCCCCTGGCCAAAGCTATCCAGGCCCGGGCGCTGTATAACGAGGGGGTGTACGGGCCGGCCGCCGAGCTGCTTGATGCCTGCTGGCGGCAGCTGTCCGGTACCGGCGAGGGCCCCGCCGTCGTCCTTCTCCGGGCGGCCGCCCACCAGGCGAAGGGCGCACCGCTCAGGCCCCTGGCCGATGACATGCGGGAACACATCCGGCAACTGGATGACGGGGACCGTTTCGCGCCGGAGCAGCTCCTGCACGTCGTGCGCCTCCTCGAGCTGGGTGCGGAAGTGGACGCCGAAGCGCTGGCCGCGGAGGTGAGGGAGATCAGGAACAGCCCCTCCCCGGATGCGGGAGGCGAACCGGTCAGGGCCTTGGGTGAGGCGCTCCTGGCGCACGCCCTGGCTGCCGCCGGCCGGGCCTCCGAGGGCCTGGATTCCGCGCTCCTGGCCGCTTCCGAGTTGCCGCCGCTGGAGGACAGCCTGTTCTTCTACACAGAGTTTGTACTGGGCCGGCTGGTGACCGACTACCTTGCCATGGGGGAATGGGAATCGGCCGGGCGTGAACTCGACAATTACGCCGCCAGCCACTCGCCCGGGGCCGACACCTTCAACGGCAGTCTGCAGATACTGCGCGGGTACTCGCTCCTGCGGCAAGGCCGTATGGAGCGTGCGTACCAGGTGCTGCTGCCGGCCGTGGAGGCACTCCGCCTGAACGATCCGCTGCAGCTGTTCCGCTTCGGTTCAGCGTTGGGTTTTTATGTTGCCGCAAGGCTGGGGGACACGGCTCAGGCGCAGCGCCTGGAACAGGACTACAGCGATGCTGCGGCAGGAGGCCCGGCCCACGAGCTGCTGGCCGCTGCCTACAACGCCGCTGCCGCCGAATACCTGTCCCGGGACGGCAAAGGCCTTGCCGCGCTGCATACGCTCGCCACCACGCATGACGCCACCGCGCGGGCCGGAACCCTGCTCGAACTCCTGGCCATCTGCTGGGATCTGGGCGACCCTTCCGTCATCCCGGTGGTGCAGTCTGTCGCCGGGACCGTGGAGGGCCGGTGGGCGCAGGCCATGCTGACCCTGGCTACCCGCTGGGAAGAGGCTGACGGGGATGCCCTGATGGAAACGGCCTCCAACCTGGAGGAATCGGGCTTCGTGAACCTGGCACGGGAGGCCTACGCCCGCGCCAGCACCCTTTTGGAGCAGGCAGGGGAACGCCGGCGCTCCCGGCAGGCCGTTGCCATGCGCGAAAAATGCGACCACGAACTGGGAGAAAGGTTCCGCGAAGGCCGCTTTATTGCCGCCGCTCCCGCCGTCCACCTCACCCGGCGCGAACAGGACATCGTGGAGCTGGCCGTACAGGGCCTGACAGACCGTGAAATCGCCCAGCGGCTCATGGTGTCGGTGCGCACGGTCGAGGGCCACCTGTACCGCACGTACGTCAAGCTCGGCGTGCGGAGCCGGGATGAGCTGGAGTCGGCCCTGCCCAAGTAGGCCTCCTGGAAACCGCCTGGTTGACCGTCCCTGAAGGGACGGTGTGGCCCGCGCGCCCTCTGCCTGCACGCCCTCGCGGCACCCTCGCGTGATTCTTCGAAGCCTTTCGGGTATCGGCGCCCCATAGGTAGTCCCACGCGGTGGAATTCGAGTACACCCTACTCGTGTGCAGGGTGTACTCCGGAGTATTTACTTATGGAAGCAAAGCAAACGGTACGAAAGAAGCCGAAGCTTTGAGAACAAAATGAAGGCCTTATATCCAAGAAACTTCCGGTCCCTCGGGACCGGGCTGGACGGGGCCGGCGACGTCAGAGTCTTCTGAGACCGAGACTCTCCCCCCAGCCGTCGCCGGCCCTCCACTCCGCGGGCTGAAGCCCGGAGCGACTGTGGCGGCTGCCCCTCCGGGCGGCCGCCACAGCCGTGCTGTGGGACAATTGAGTGTCATCCGTTGGCATTTCAAGGAGTTTGTTTTGGCCGTAGTATCAACGCCAGCCACACTGGAACGCGCCTTGCCTGTGATGGACAACGCCGAAGTGCAGCGCATCCGCAACGACTTCCCGGTCCTGGACCAACTGGTCAACGGCCGCCCGCTGATCTACCTTGACTCCGGAGCCACGTCGCAGAACCCGCTCAGCGTCATTGAAGCCGAGCAGGAGTTCTACGAGCAGCGCAACGCGGCGGTGCACCGCGGCGCCCACCATCTTGCGGTCGAGGCCACCGAAGCCTTCGAGGACGCCCGGCAGACGGTGGCGGATTTCGTTGGCGCCGACTACTCCGAGATCATCTGGACTTCCAACGCCACCGAAGGCTTGAACCTCCTCAGCTACGCCCTGTCCAACGCCGGCCTGTGGGCTGCCCAGGGCAGGGGCGATGGCCGGCTCAAGGAGCTCGCCCTGTATCCCGGTGACGAGATCGTGGTGACCGAGATGGAGCACCACGCCAACCTCATACCCTGGCAGGAACTCGCCTTCCGCACCGGGGCAACCCTGCGGTACATCCCTGTGGACGACGACGGCGGCCTCCGCATGGACGTGGCCCGGGACACCGTGAACGGCCGGACGAAAGTCCTGGCCTTCACGCATGCCTCCAACGTCCTGGGAACCATCAACCCCGTCAGCGAACTCGCAGCCCTGGGCCGGCAGGCGGGAGCCCTGGTGGTACTTGATGCCTGCCAGTCCGCCCCGCATATGCCGCTGGACGTCAAAGAGCTGGATGTGGACTTTGCGGTGTTCTCCGGGCACAAAATGCTCGCGCCCACCGGGATCGGTGTGTTCTACGGGAAGCAGGACATGTTGGATATCCTGCCGCCATTCCTGACGGGCGGTTCCATGATCACTACGGTGACCATGGAGCGGGCCGAGTACCTCCCGGCCCCCCAGCGCTTCGAAGCCGGGACCCAGCGGATATCGCAGGCGGTGGCGTTGGCCGCGGCCGTGAACTACCTGACGGAAACAGGGCTTGACCGGATCCACCGCTGGGAGGCCGAGCTTGGCCAGCGGATGGTCACGGGCCTGGAGTCCATCCCGGGTATCCGGGTCCTGGGGCCCGCGGCGGGGCAGGACCGCATTGGGCTCGCCGCATTCGACGTGGACGGCGTGCACGCCCATGATGTGGGCCAGTTCCTTGACTCGCGGGGGATTGCCGTGCGGGTGGGCCACCACTGCGCCCAGCCGCTGCACCGCCGGCTGGGTCTGACGGCCACCACCAGGGCGAGCGCCTATCTTTACAACACCACCGACGATGTGGACCAGTTCCTGGATGCCGTCGCCGGCGTACGCGCCTACTTCCGCACCTAAGACACCCCACACCCTGAAGGTAAAACCATGAGCCTCGACCAGCTGTACCAGCAGATCATCCTCGATCACTCCAAGGCCCGCCACGGCAGCGGCCTGGCCGGCACGGACGCGCCCGACGGCGCCACGACGGGCCAGTCGCACCAGCTCAACCCGGTCTGCGGCGACGAAGTAACCCTGCGCCTGGCGGTGAGTGACGGGAAAGTGGCACAGGTTGCCTGGGACGGTGCGGGCTGCTCCATTTCCATGGCCTCTGCTTCCGTCCTGACCGACCTGGCCGAGGGAATGACGGTGGCGGAACTCCACGGGGTGATTGACAGCTTCCGCGAGGTCCTGAGGTCGCGGGGAAAAATCCACGCAGACCCCGATCTCCTCGGCGACGCAGCAGCCTTCGAGGGAGTGGCCCGGTACGCGGCACGGGTCAAGTGCGCCATGATTTCCTGGGTTGCTGCCGAGGACGCGCTCAACCAGGCTGCCTGATAACGCAGAAACGTCCGGCCCTCCTCCCATGTGGGAAGAGGGCCGGACGATTCTTTGTGCCGGGTTCCCGGGGGCCTAGCCGGCCAGCCCCAGAATTCCAATCACGGCGGTGGCTGCGCCAAGCACCATCGAGATGCTGACCAGCACCACGTGAACGGTGAGGAACCTGGTGGCCTTGCCTGTGGCGTCCCTGGCGCGCGGATCCTTCATGACCCGGCGCAGGAACTGCGGCCAGACCACCAGGGACCATACCCCGGCGATGATCAGGACAAGCGCCGGGAAGACGGGCAGCTCCACGAACCTAGTGGCTTTCCAGCCAGGCCTGCGCCTGCTGGGCCTGCAGGTTCAGGGCCTTGGCCACCATCGGTTCGGCAGCGTCGGCGATCTTGCCGCCCAGGAACGGAACCGAGGACTTGACCGCACCTTCAAGCTCCACGCGGGTGCCGCCGTCGGCCGCTACCAGCCGCTGCACCGCGGTGACATCGACGGGGGCGCCGGCAATCTTCAGCGAAATGCTGCTCTGCCGGGAACCGTCCGCGGCGGGGGCATCCCAGTTCTCCACCTGGGTGACTTTCAGCTGCTCGCCCACGAACTTGCGGGCGATCTCCGGCAGTCGGGTCGTGGGCAGGGTCCGGACTGAGGTGGCGCTGAAGGCACCGGCAACGTCGCCGTCCACGGTGAAGGATTCCAGGCTGCCGCCGACGAGCTGGCTGACGTGGCGCTGGAAATCCTCGTTCACCAGGACAGCTGCAACGCTGGGGACGGAGTGCGGAAGGGTGGTGGTTGCGCTCAAGGCCATGGGTCCTCCTGGGACATGGGGGTCGGATTAGGCTCCAAACATCCTACGGGGTCCGGGCGCCGGGCTCCGCATCCACCAGCTTCCGCGCCGCCCCGGTGATGTTCCTGGCCATGGCCGGGAAGATCAGGCTGTGGAACGGCAGGACCCCCAGCCAGTACAGCCGCCCGCTCAGCCCCTTGGGGAAGAAAATAGCCCGCTGCCGGTAACGGCTGCCGGTCCCGTCCGGCTCAACGGACAGCTCCAGCCAGGCGCGTCCCGGAGCGCGCATTTCGGCCCGCAGCCGCAGCAGTTTCCCGTGCTCGATCCGTTCCACCCGCCACCAGTCCACTACTTCACCGCTGGCCAGCGTATGCGGATGACGGCGTCCCCGCAGCAGCCCGGCCCCGCCCGTCAGCTTGTCCAGCCAGCCCCGCACCTGCCAGGCCAGCGGCAGGGAGTACCAGCCGTTCCGCCCGCCGATGCCCTCGATCACCGTCCACACCCGGGCCGGATCCACGTCGCCATGGAAGGTCCGTTCGTCGATGTACACCTTGTGCCCGGCCCAGTCCGGGTCACTCGGCAGGGGATCGGCGGCAGCTCCGGCGCTGGCCCATATGGTCTCCACCTGGCCGTCGCGTTCCTTCCCGAGGGCAAGGGCGACGGCGGTGCGGTTAGGGGGTCAGGCCGCCGTCGGGCCGCGGGATGTACCGGTCGATGTCGTGCTCGTTGGACACGGCGTCGTGCTGCAGGGACTGGACCAGCGGCATGGCCATGGACAGCGGGATGGGGGTGGTCAGGGCAACCCACATCCCGGCCAGCTTGGGTGCCGGAACCGGCAGCGCCAGTACCGGCCGGAACGGCAGGCCGGCTTCGGCGGCATACTCCTGCATCATGCCGGCGTAGGTGAGGACCTGGCGGCAGCCGACGTCGAAGGTGCGGTTCAGCGGGCCGTCCAGGGACGCCGCTGAGACGAGGTAGTACAGGACATCGCGCACCGCGATGGCTTCGATCCGGTTCCTCACCCAGCTGGGCGCCGGCATCAGCGGCAGCGTTTCGGCGAGGTGGCGGATCATTTCGAAGGACGCCGAACCCGAGCCGATGACCACCCCGGCCTGGAAGACGATGGCATCCACGGGGGCGTCCAGGAACACCTGGCCCACAGCCTCGCGGGACCGCATGTGGGTGGAAAGCTGCACAGCCTGGGGGTGGAGCCCGCCCAGGTAGACGATCCTGGCCACGCCGGCGGCGGCCGCGGCGTCGGCAGCGGTCCGCGCCATTGTCCGTTCCTTGGCTTCAAAGCCGGACCCGGCGGCCATGGAATGGACCAGGTAGTAGAAGACGTCGACGCCGGCCAGGGCCGCCCGCAACGCCCCGCCGTCGTCCAGGCTGCTTTCCACCACCTCCACCTTGTCCCGCCAGGGGATGCCGGCGATCTTGCCGGGAGAGCGCACCAGGACTTTGACCGTGTGCCCCTCGTCCAGGAGCCTGGGCACCAGGCGTCCGCCGATGTAGCCGGTGGCGCCGGTCACCAGGACAGTTTTGCCTGAAGGCCGGGTGCTGCTGGTTCCGCTCATGCTGTGCCCTTTCGTCGGTGTTTCTTGTCCTGTGTCTTGTGTTCTTTCTCTTCCACCTGTAGCAGTTCGGAGCCGCGGCGCCTTTGGACGGCCGGCATCTCGCCGGCTGGGGGTAGGCTGGGATTACCCGGGATTCGCAGCGAATTTCGGGTTTTCGCGTTGCCTGCTTTTTATGTAACACCACAGGAGCTTCTGCCATGAGCCTTCCCGGCCCGTCCACCGCCGGCACATCCAGCACAGGAACGTCCAGCACGGGCAAATCCAGTACCGGCAAACCCAGCGTAGGCCCTTCGCTGGAGGGACTGCGCCGCGCCCTCGCCGCGGACCAGACTTTCGCCCGGGTCCGCGCCGAGGCTGCCCGCGGCTTCGCCGTCCGTGGCCAGGACTACCAGATCAGTGCGCCGGCCGGGCTGCGGCCGGTGCTGCTCGCCGAGATGGCCGACGGCATTGCCGCCGCGGGGGGAGGGAACGGCGACGCCGGGCCGGGCGTGGTGCTGGCCGTCACCGCCACCGGGCGGGAAGCCGAGGACCTCACCGCCGCCCTGCGCGCTTACCTGCCTGCTGACTCGGTGGCTGAGTTCCCCAGTTGGGAAACACTCCCGCACGAGAGGCTTTCGCCGCGCTCGGACACTGTGGGGCGGCGGCTGTCCGTCCTGCGGCGGCTGGCGCACCCGGAAAGTTCGACGGCGGGAGCCCTCCGCGTCGTGGTGGCGCCCGTCCGCGCCGTGGTACAGCCCGTTGTGGCCGGCCTGGGTGAGCTGGTCCCCGTCACCCTGAAGGTGGGCCAGGAGAGGCCGTTCACCGAAGTGGTCCGCAGCCTGGCCGACGCTGCCTACGCCCGGGTGGACATGGTGACGCACCGCGGCGAGTTCGCCGTCCGCGGCGGCATCATCGACGTTTTCCCGCCCACCGAGGACCACCCCGTCCGGGTCGAGTTTTTCGGCGACGAAGTGGACCAGATGCGCTGGTTCGCCGTCGCCGACCAGCGCTCGCTGTCCTCACCGGGGCTGCACCACCCCACCGAACTGCACGCCCCGCCGTGCAGGGAAATCCTCATCACGCCGTCCGTGATGTCCCGGGCAGCAACCCTCAAGTCCCAGCTTCCGGCCGCGGCCGACATGCTCGAAAAGATTGCCGGCGGGGTTGCCGTGGAGGGCATGGAATCCCTGGCGCCGGTGCTGGTGGACGCCATGGTCCCGTTTGTGGAGCAACTCCCCGCCGGTTCCATCTCCGTGGTCATCGAACCGGAGAAGGTCCGGACCCGCGCCCACGACCTCGCGGCCACGAACGAGGAATTCCTCGAAGCGGCCTGGTCCACTGCCTCCGACGGCGGGACAGCCCCGCTGGACCTCAGCTCGCAGGCTAGCGCTGCGCTGCATTCCGCCAGCTTCCGGTCACTGGCGGAAACCCGGACCTCCTCCCTTGAGCACGGGGTATCGTGGTGGTCCATCACCTCCCTGGCCCAGGACGAGGAACTGCTGCCCGAGATCGACGTCCTGAACCTGCACGCACGCGAACCGCGCGGCTACCAGGGCGACGTCGCGGAAATGATGGACTTCATCGGGTCCCACGTGCGGGACCAGTGGCGGATCGTCGTCGCCACCGAGGGCCCCGGACCCGCCCAGCGGCTGGCCGAACTGTTCCATGACGCGGACATCCCCTGCGCCCGGGTGGACAGCCTGGACCACGAGCCCCAGGCGGGCATCATCGAGGTGACCACTGCCGCCGTCGGACGCGGCTTTGTCCTGGACGGACTCAAACTCGGCCTGCTCACCGAAGCGGACCTGCTGGGCCGGACCTCCGCCGGTTCCACCAAGGACATGCGCCGCATGCCCTCCAAGCGCCGCAACGCCGTGGACCCGCTGCAGCTGGTGGCAGGGGACCATGTGGTGCATGAACAACATGGCATCGGCCGCTTCGTGGAGCTGATCCAGCGCAAGGTGGCTGGCGGTGGTGACGGGGTGAGAGAGTACCTGGTGCTGGAATATGCGCCCTCCAAGCGCGGCGCTCCGGGGGACCGGCTGTTTGTGCCCACGGACCAGCTGGACCAGGTGACGCGGTACGTCGGCGGCGACACCCCGGTGCTGAGCAAGATGGGCGGTGCGGACTGGGCCAGCACCAAGTCCAAGGCGCGGAAGGCTGTCAAGGAGATCGCGGGCGAGCTGATCCGGCTGTATTCGGCCCGGATGGCCTCCCGCGGGCATGCGTTCGGCCCCGACACCCCCTGGCAGCGCGAACTCGAGGAAGCTTTCCCGTACGTGGAGACGCCGGACCAGCTGACCACCATCAACGAGGTCAAGGCGGACATGGAACGCGAGATCCCCATGGACCGGCTGGTTTCGGGCGATGTGGGCTACGGCAAGACCGAGATCGCGGTGCGTGCCGCGTTCAAAGCGGTCCAGGACGGCAAACAGGTGGCCGTGCTGGTGCCCACCACCCTGCTGGCCCAGCAGCACTACGAGACGTTCACCGAGCGCTTCTCCGGGTTCCCGTTGCGGGTCAAGGCCCTGTCCCGGTTCCAGGGGACCAAGGAAACCAAGGAAACGGTGGAAGGCGTCAAGAGCGGCTCCGTGGACGTGGTGATCGGCACCCACCGGCTGCTGTCCAAGGACTTCGAGTTCAAGGACCTGGGCCTGGTGATCGTGGACGAGGAACAGCGCTTCGGGGTGGAGCACAAGGAAGCCCTGAAGAAGATGCGCACCAACGTGGACGTGCTGGCCATGAGTGCCACCCCGATTCCGCGCACCCTGGAGATGTCCCTCACCGGGATCCGGGAAACCTCCACCCTGGCCACCCCGCCGGAGGAGCGCCACCCAGTCCTGACCTACGTGGGGCCTTACACGGACAAGCAGACCTCGGCGGCCATCCGGCGTGAGCTGATGCGTGAAGGCCAGGTGTTCCTGGTCCACAACCGGGTGTCCACCATTGAGCGCACCGCCGCCAGGATCCGGGAACTGGTCCCGGAAGCGCGGGTGGAGGTGGCCCACGGGCAGATGTCCGAGAGCCGCCTGGAGCAGATCATCGTGGACTTCTGGGAGAAGCGGTTCGATGTGCTGGTGTGCACCACCATCATCGAAACCGGCCTGGACATCTCCAACGCCAACACCCTGATTGTTGACGGGGCGGACAAGTACGGCCTGTCCCAGCTCCACCAGCTCCGCGGGCGTGTGGGGCGCGGCCGTGAGCGCGCGTACGCCTACTTCCTGTACCCGTCCGAGAAACCTCTGGGCGAAGTGGCGCTGGAGCGGCTCAAGGCGGTGGCCACGCACAACGAACTGGGCGCCGGCATGCAGCTGGCCATGAAGGACCTCGAAATCCGCGGTGCCGGCAACCTGCTGGGCGGCGAACAGTCCGGGCACATCCAGGGTGTCGGCTTCGACCTGTACATCCGCCTGGTGGGTGAGGCAGTGGCCGACTTCCGCGGCGAGGCCGAGGAGAAGGCTGCCGAGATGAAGATCGAACTGCCCGTCAACGCCCACCTCCCGCACGACTACGTGCCGGGGGAGCGGCTCCGCCTGGAGGCCTACCGCAAGCTGGCAGCAGCCCTCACCAACGAGGCCATCGACGAAGTCCTGGCCGAACTGGTGGACAGGTACGGCGAGCCGCCGCTGCCCGCCCAGAACCTGGTGGCGGTGGCCCGCTTCCGGGTGGGAGCCAGGGAATCCGGCCTGTCCGACGTGGCGTTGCAGGGCAACTTCATCAAGTTCTCGCCGGCTTCACTTCCCGAGTCCAAGGTGATGCGCCTGAACCGGATGTACCCGGGATCGCAGTCCAAGCCCGCCCTCGATGCTGTGCTGATTCCCAAGCCGAAGACGGCGAAGATCGGCGGCCGGGACCTGCAGGACGCCGAAATCCTGGAATGGGCCAACGGCGTCATCCGCAACATCTTCTCGGACGCACCGCTGGCGGTGAGTTAGGACTTGATGGGAGGACATCACGCCGCGTCGGGAGCCGCGGCGTGGGTAGCTGTTGCCTCGACGGGGCCGTACACACTGGGCTGGTACCCGCTGGATGCCACCGGGATTTTGATCGGCGGCATGGCGACGGCGGGAACCGCCCTGGTGTGCGACTGGGACCACCGGCACAGCACGGTGGCGAATTCCCTGCCGCCGCTGTCCAACGTGATTGCCGTTGGCATCGAGAATGCCAGCGGCGGACACCGGCAGGGCACTCACTCCGTACTCGGGGCGGGCTTTTTTGTGCTGCTGGCAACCCTCGCCGGGCAGATCCAGCTGCAGACGGAGTGGGGACTGCTGTCCGTAGGCGCCGGGCTGCTGTGCATGTTCATGATCAACATCGCGGCCAAGGCGCTGAAGTTGTTTCCGAAGTCCGGGTTCCTCACCAACTGGATTTTCGGGCTGGTCATGGCCGGGCTTGTCACCTGGTACGCCCCGGACCAGTGGACGTGGCTGCCCGTTTCGATGCTGATCGGTGTGGCGGTGCACATTGTGGGGGACATGATCACTACCGGGGGCGTGCCGTTGCTGTGGCCGCTGGTGGTCAGGCCGCCCAAACTGCTGCGCAAGGTGCCGCTGCTGCGCCAGGTCTGGCGGCCCAACGGCGCCCTGTCCCTCCCGCTGCTGGGCCGTGCCGGCTCAAAGCGGGAGTGGCTCCTGCTGATCCCCGTCAGCGCCTACGCCATGGTGGGGTTATGCGTGGCGGGCTGGTCAATAGCCCAGACACACTGGACCAGGGTGGCGGCCGCGGCCGAAGCCTGGACCCGCATCTGGTTCTGATTCTGCGGCGGATCCGGTCCTAACCGCGGGCCGGTTCTGAAGCCCCTCGCGCACTAAACGTGAAAAGACCCCCTGGACACTGTCCAGGGGGTCTCTTATATGTGGGATCGGGAATCCCAACTGGGTAGCGCGTAGTGTCGTTTTGGAGCGTCAAAACGGCACTTGATGCTACTTACTTGGGATTAGTGCTCGCCCGCGGAATCGGAGCGGCCCAGGATGGTCTGCGGGATCCAGTACGCCAGGGCGAACAGCCCCAGGCAGGCGGCCATGGGCCAGGGGTTTCCGAGCGTAAGGAAGGACAGCGAGTAGATGGCGCCGAGGAACAGTGCCATGCAGACCACGAAGAGAAGGATGCTCGTGCCGAGCTTGTTCTCGTTCTGGGGGGTCCGGAGAGCCCCTTCGTGAGACGCCTGGCCCTGGCTGGAAGCCGTGATCTTGCTGGACATTCGTTCCTCCTTGGCCCCGCGGGCCTCAATCTGTGGCGGCTCCGGTTGCCGTCAGTAGGAGGACGAACCCTGTTCACCCTTGACGATGGCGATGCCGGAGCTGGCACCAATACGTGTTGCACCTGCAGCAATCATAGCCTGCGCATCCTCGAGGGACCGCACGCCGCCGGAGGCCTTGACGCCAACACCGGGCCCGACCGTGCGGCGCATCAGGGCCACATCCTCCGCCGTGGCACCGCCGCCATTGAAGCCGGTTGAGGTCTTCACGAAATCGGCGCCCGCCTCCACGGCTGCTTCACAGGCCAGGACCTTTTGGCTGTCATTGAGCAGCGCCGTTTCGATAATGACTTTCAGGATGGCCCCGCTGGCGTGCACGGCCTCCGCCACCGACGTGATGTCCTCGAGGAGCGCACCCTTCTCCCCGGCGCGGGCGGCCGCAATGTTAATCACCATGTCCACCTCATCCGCACCGTCCAGCACCGCGCCGCGGGCCTCGAACGCCTTGACGTCGGTGGGCGTGGCGCCAAGCGGAAAACCCACCACGGAGCACGTGAGGACGCCGGAACCCCTGAGGGCTTTCTTCACGGTCTTGACCCAGATGGGGTTCACGCACACTGACTTGAAGCGGTATTCGGCTGCTTCCGCACAGACCTTCAGGACGTCAGCCTCGCCGGCCTCGGGCTTCAGCAACGTGTGGTCGATGAAGGACGCTATGCTGCCCGGACCCGGGGCGCCGGCGGCGGCTGTTTGAACGGAAGGGGTGGCTTCGTTGCTCATGATGGTCCTCTCGAAGGGGCCGGTGGGCCGGGGCGTTGTAACGCCCGTGACTCGTTTCGGAACCATCTTGCCACAGCGGTGCAGCCCTCAACCGGGGGAAAGCCGGAACTCGCGCCCCTCAGGCGGCCGCCGGCAAAGCGGTCGGAACGGATGCCGCACCCAGAAGCTGGGTGGCGCAGGCGCCCGCCGCGGAAGCGGCAGCCACCAGCAGTCCCAGCCGGACGCCGTCGAACGCTGCCGCGTCACCGATAGCCCAAATACCGGGGACGGAGGTGCGGAAGTCCTTGCTGATGACAATCCCGCCCGTGGCGGCCGTCTGCAGGCCCGCGCTGGCAGCCAGGCCGTCCCGGGACACGCGTTCCTCCGCCAGGACCACCAGGTCTCCGTTCATGCTGCTGCCATCTTCAAAAACAACGCCGGAGGCGGCGAGCCCGGCTGAGATACCGGGAACCACGGCGGCCGGGCGGGCCGTGGTGCGGATGGGGCGGACGCCCCTGGCACGAAGTACGGCTTCCGCCTGGCCGGCGGCAGCCCCGGTGCCCACCAGGATGCCCAGCGGGCGCCGGCCGAGTTCCTTAGTGACTTCGCTGACCGCCTCGCCGATCCGGGCGGCGTCATCAATGGTGGAGTAGCTGAGGCAGCGGCTGGCGCCCTCCACCGGGCTGGCCACCGGTGCTGATCCGGTGGCGATGACCAGCTGGTCGTAGCTGAATTCCATGCCGTCCGCCGTGGCGACAGTCCGGTTCTCCGGGTCGATGTGGCTGGCGGGCTGGCCGAACCGGACAGAGACCTGGGGGAGCAGTGCCAGTTCGAGGAGTTCCCCGGGGGTGTCGTCCCGGTTGCTCAGCACGGTGATGGTGCCGGCGAACCTGGCACCGTCAAGCTGGCTGACGAGGGCTTGGGCCGCAGGACCCGCCCCCGCGATGACGATGCGGGTGGCGGGACTGGTGGAGGTGGAGGGTGCCGGAGCGGACATGTGCTGGCCCTTTCGCTGGCGGCCGCTGAACGGCCGGAACTTCGTGATGGAACCCAGCCTAGGACCCTGCTTTTTCCGGAGTGTTTCCCTTCAGTTGCCGTTTAACCGGGCCTTGTTCGCCAGTTTTTACCGGCCGGTAACAGAACCCGTGACCTGCCTCTCATCCCGCCGCCCACCGACACATTGCGGGGGCTGAAGGCGGAGCTAGACGCGGATGCGGTAGCCGCGCTTCACCACTGTCTCCACCAGGCGGCCGTCCGGCAGGGAGGAACGGAGCCGGCTTACAGTCATGTCCAGCGCGTGGACGGAACCGCGGAGTTCCAGCAGGTCGGACAGGGATTCGCGGGACAGGACCGCGCCGCCCGCCCCGAGCAGGGCGCGCAGCAGCAGCAGCGGGGCCGGCGCCAGTTCCACCGGCTGGCCGTTGATACGAAGGCTGCGGCCGCGCAGCTCGATGTTGCCGGATCTGGTGTCCAGCCGCCGCACATGGTTCAGGGCAAGGTGCTCGCACACGAGCCTGATGAGGGCGCCCATCCGGAAGCGTTCCGGAATCAGGGGTGTTATGCCCGCGTCCAGCAGGGGCTGCGCGGTGACCGGACCCACCACGGCCGTGGTGACGTTCGTCTTCAGGCTCTCGATCAGCTGTTTGTAGACGCCCATTTCGTGGGCGGTGCTCCACAGGGCGTCGACGGCGGGCGCGCTGGTGAAGGTGAGGACGTCCAGGTTTCCGCTGCACACCGCCTCAATAAGGCGGGGAAGCTTGTCCTCGCCGTCAGGCTTCACCCAGCGGTACGGGGTGACGGTCAGGACGGTGGCACCGGACATGCGCAGGCGCTCCAGCTGCCGGACATCCGTGTAGCCGTGCAGCTGCACGGCGACGGTCTTGCCCCGGACACCCTCAGCGAGCAGCATGTCCACCAGCGTTGCCGTGGTTTCGTCGCTGCTGATTCCGACGTCGGCAAGGCCCGCGGCGCGCACGGCGCCACGGGCTTTGGGCCCACGGACGAACATCCGGCAGGCTCCGAGGGTTTCCAGCAGCTCGTCGCCGATCCCGAAGGAATCCGCGGCTTCACACCAGCGGCGCATGCCGTAGGCGGTGGTGGCGATGCAGAGGTCCGGCTTGGCGGCGATGATGGCCCGGGTGTCGTCGATGAGGCGCATGTCCTCCTGTACCGGGGCGATCTTCAGGGCGGGGGCGTGCAGCACTTCAGCGCCGCGGCGTTCGAGGGCCTCGATCAGGTCCTGGGACCGCCGGTCCGAGGTGACGCCGATGCGGAAACCCTCCAGCGGCGCTTCTGCGGCGTCGGGTGTTTCTTCGACCTGCGGTGATTCGGCCGGTGCAAGTGCATTCATGGAGGTCAATCCTTTCACGAGCCCAGCAGCGAGGCCGCCAGCCTGTCCAGGTCGGCGGCGGCCTCAGCATGCCCGCGGTTGGCTTCAGCCACCCGAACCACCTCACCAATAACCAGCACAGCCGGGTTGCTGCAGCCTGCGGCCGCAGTGGTGATGGTGCCCAGGTCCGCGATGGTGGTGCGCTGCCCGGGACGGTATCCGCGTTCAACAACGGCCATGGGCATGTCGGCGCGCATGCCCGCCCGGCGGAGGCCCGCGGCGAGCTGGTGGAGCGTACCGATGCCCATCAGCACAACAATGGTTCCGCCCAGGCCCGCCAGGTGCTCATGCTCCTTGGCGGTCAGCGGGGCGTGACCGGAGACCACGGTGAACATGTGGCTCACTTCCCGGTGCGTGACCGGGATTCCGGCGGCCGCGGGGACCGAAATGGCGCTGGTGACGCCCGAGATGACGCGCACCGGAACACCGGCCGCAACGCAGGAAGCAACCTCTTCACCGCCGCGGCCAAAGACGTACGGGTCCCCGCCCTTGAGCCGGACCACATTGTTGCCTTCCAGAGCTGACGCGACCATCAGCTTCTCGATGTCACCCTGGCTGACCTTGTGGTGGCCCGGCTTCTTGCCCACATCCACCAGTTCCGCGGAGGTCAGGGACGGCAGGTCCTGGCAGGGCGCCAGCCGGTCATAAAAGACGACGTCGGCATCCCGCAGCGCTTTGACGGCACCGACGGTGAGCAGTTCGGTGGTTCCGGGGCCGCCCCCGACCAGCGTGACGTGCCCCACCGGTCCTGCGGCCGGTTCCGCCGCTACGGGAATCCGGGCTGCGCGGCACCGGTCCAGCAGGGCATCCCAACCGGCCTGACCGTCATCGACGGCGGCGACCAGGAACGGCCGCTCAGGCAGCGGGCCGTCATGGGCGGCACCCGCGGGGGTGCTGAGGCGGTAGACCACGGCGCCGGCGGCCTCATAGCGGCGGACCGCCTGGCGTGCCGCGTGGTCCGAGCCGGTGACCAGGACTTCGCGGCCGGTGAGATCAATGCTGAGCTGCATGCCTATACCTCGTTCTGGTTGCTGGACCGGACCGGGATGGAGGCCCCGATGAGGACTTTGCCTTTTTCTTCTGCCGTGGCAGGGCGCATCTGGCCGCGCTCGTCCGGAACGAAGGTGATGGAGTCGTCCTTCTGGTCCGGGGCGTTCACGAAGGAGCGGAACCGGCGCAGGCGCTCGGGGTCCTGGAGGGTATCTGCCCATTCGTCTTTGTAGGTGTCCACGTGCTTGGCCATGGCGGCTTCGAGGTCCTCGGCAATGCCCAGGGTGTCCTTGACCACCACGTCCTCAACGTGCTTGATGCCGCCGTCGAGCTCTTCCTGCCAGCGTGCGGTGCGCTGAAGGCGGTCGGCGGTGCGGATGTAGTACATGAAGTAGCGGTCGATGTACTTGATCAGCGTTTCGTCGTCGAGGTCCTTGGCCAGCAGCTGGGCATGGGCCGGGGTGGCGCCGCCGTTGCCGCCGACATACAGGTTCCAGCCGTCCGCCGTAGCGATGACACCCACGTCCTTGCCGCGGGCTTCAGCGCATTCGCGGGCGCAGCCGGAAACACCCATCTTGAGCTTGTGGGGGCTGCGCAGGCCGCGGTACCGCAGTTCCAGCTGGATGGCCATGGCCACCGAATCCTGGACTCCGAACCGGCACCAGGTGGAACCGACGCAGGACTTCACCGTACGAAGGCTCTTGCCGTAGGCCTGGCCGGATTCGAAGCCGGCGTCCACCAGTTCCTTCCAGATCTCCGGGAGCTGTTCCAGGCGGGCGCCGAACATGTCGATCCGCTGGCCGCCGGTGATCTTCGTGTACAGGTTGTACTTCTCGGCCACGGCCGCGATGACGCCGAGCTTCTTCGGGGTGATCTCGCCGCCGGCGATCCGGGGGACCACCGAGTACGTGCCGTCCTTCTGCATGTTGGCCAGGGCGCGGTCGTTGGTGTCCTGCAGGGTGCCACGGCCGGCGTCCAGGACATAGGCGCTGTTCTGGCTGGCCAGGATGTTGGCGATGGTGGGCTTGCAGATGTCGCAGCCGGCGCCGGTGCCGTACTTGGCCATGATCTCTTCGAAGGAGGAGAGTTCCAGGACCCGGATGGCGTCGAACAGTTCCTGGCGGGACAGTTCGATGTGCTCGCAGAGGGCCTTGGAAACTTCGACGCCGGACTTGGTGAGCTCGGTTTCCAGCAGTTTCTTCAGCATCGGGACGCAGGAACCGCACTGGGTGCCGGCGCGGGTGCAGCCCTTGAGCTCGCCGAGTTCCTGGACGGGGGCGTTGCCCTCGCAGGCGCCGCAGCCGTTGATGGCGTCACGGATGGACCCGGCGGTGACGTTGTTGCAGGAGCAGAGCGTGGCGTCGTCCGGCAGTTCAGTTTCGGGGGCGTCGCCGCCGCCGGCCGCGCTGAGGAAGGCGCCGGGCTCTGCGGGAAGTTCGCGGCCCAGAAGCGGACGCAGGCTCATGTACGGTGAGGCGTCGCCCACGAAGATGCCGCCGAGCAGGGTCTTGGCGTCGTCCGTGGTAACAATTTTCTGGTAGACGCCGCGGGCGGGATCGGCGTAGACGATCTCGAGGGCGTGCTCGGTCTTTGCAAAGGCGTCACCGAAGCTCGCCACATCCACGCCGGACAGCTTCAGCTTGGTGGCGGTGTCGAAGCCGGGGAACGTGGCGTCCCCGCCGTGCAGCCGGTCGGCCACGATTTCTGCCATGGTGTTGGCGGGGGCTACCAAGCCCAGGCACATGCCGCCATAGTTGGCTACTTCACCTATGGCCCAGATGCCCGGTACTTCGGTGGCGCAGTAGTCGTTGATGACTACACCGCCGCGCTGGCCCAGGCTGAACACCTGCTCCTCGCCTTCAGCAGCACGGAAGAGCTCATCACGCGGCCGCACGCCGATGGCGACAATCACGATGTCCGCGTCGATGACCCGGCCGTCAGCCATGAGGACGCCGGTGACCTGGCCGTCGTCGTCGGACAATACTTCCGACGGGAAGACGCCGCCGTGGACCTCGAAGCCCTTGGACTTGATCAGCCTGCCCATGGCCTGGCCTGCGCCCTCGTCTAGCTGCGTGGCCATCAGCCACTGCGAACCGTCAATAACGATCGGGTTGGCGCCCAGCTGCTCCGTGCCGGCGGCCGATTCGAGCCCGAGAAGGCCACCACCGATGGTGACGGCGTTGACCCTGCGGCCCAGCTTCTCGGTGAGGCCCGTGATGGCCTCGTTGATGGCCCACACGTCTTCGAGCGTGCGGTACACGTGGGTGTGTTCGGCGCCGGGGATGGGCAGGCGCGCTGCGTTCGAGCCGGTGGCCACCACCAGTTCGTCGTATTCGAAGACGTTGCCGGCAGCGGTTTCCACCGTCTTGGCTTCGGCATTGATCCTGGCTACGCGCTCGCCGGTCTTCAGCTCAAGCGAAGGGTGATCCCACATCGAAGCGGTGCCCAGGGTCAGGTCCACGTCTTTTTCGGTGAGGGCCTTGGAGAGCGCGACGCGGTCGTACGGGAGGTGCGCTTCCTCGGTGAGGACCGTGACATGCCAGCCATCGAGGCCGCGGGCATGCATTGCGTCCGCAAAACGGTGGGCCGCTGGGCCGCCGCCGGCGACGACGATGCGGCGCGGAGTCTCGGTGTTTGAAGTCTGTTCGGTCACTGATGGGCCTTTCGCATGGGCCGCAGGCAGTTTTCCCGCAGCCTCCTCTGACGAGCTGTCCATCCAGACTAGGGAGACGCAGTTTCGCTTCAGTTTCCCAATTGTTTCGTCAACTTAACTTCTGCATCACGGGCGGGTTTCGGGCCGCGTGAGGTGTCTTTTACCCACTGGACACATTCACTGCACCCCGCTGAAACACCCGCCCCCTAGCGTGGAACACGGCCGCAGAGGCAGCCGAAGGCAAGGAAAACACGCACAGGAGAAGGAGCCGACATGACGGCAACACTGGAACTTGGGGCACTCGCAGCAGCCACCGACGAGGCCGCACCGGGCATCACCACCGGTTGGCACCGCGTCTGCCTGGTGGACGACCTGGAACCCGCCTGGGGCGAAGCCGCCCTCGTGGCAGGACGTCAGGTTGCCCTCTTCCGGACCGGCCCAACTGAGGTTTTCGCGGTGGCCCAGGAGGACCCGGCTACCGGCGCGCACGTAATGGCCCGCGGAATCCTGGGATCACGCGGTACGCGTCCCACCATCGCCTCGCCGCTGCACAAAGAGGTCTATGACCTCGAAACCGGCGAATGCTTCAGCACCCCGGGCCTGAGCATCGCAGCGTTCAGCACCCGCGTGGTGGACGGCTTCGTCGAAGTCGAGCTGTAAGGACGCGCAGTTCCAACCCGGAACAAGGGCGCCCGGCCGGGCGCCCTTTTCGGGTTTTGACTTCTTCTAAAGCCCCAGCGCCTCTTTGACGTCCCGGAGCACTTCGTCCAGTGCCGCCCGCACCGCCTGCCTGGCCTCCGGCAGCTCGGCCGCGGACCCCACGTGGTGGATCACCTCGAGGTAGCACTTGAGCTTGGGCTCCGTGCCGCTGGGCCGGATGATCACCCGGGTGAGGTCGCGGGTGAGATACAGGAGCCCGTCCGTCGGCGGAAGCTGCCCGGTGCCCTCGGCCAGGTCCGTGAAAACCTCCACTGCTGATGAGCCGAAGGATTCCGGCGGACTGACCCGGAGCCGGTTCATCATTGCATCCAGCAGTCCCAGGTCCGCCACCCTGATGCTGAGTTGATCGCTGGCGTGCAGGCCATGCTGCAGGTACAGGTCGTCCAGGGTGTCAAAGACGGTCTTTCCGTCGGCTTTCGCGGCGGCAGCGAGTTCCGCAATCAGCACCGCTGCCGAAATGCCGTCTTTGTCCTTCACCAGCTCCGGCGCGACGCAGTAGCCCAGCGCCTCCTCGTAGCCGTACAGCAGCCCGGGCACGCGGGAAATCCACTTGAACCCGGTCAGCGTTTCCTCGTGCGCACAGCCCGCAGCCGCGGCGATCCGGGCCAGGAGCCGGGAGGAAACGATCGAGTTCGCGAACACGCCATGGCTGTCCCCGCCGCCGGCGCTTCCGTCGGCCGCGGCCAGCCGCGCCGCTATGTGGGCGCCCAGCAGCGCCCCCACTTCGTCCCCCCGGAGCATGCGCCAGGCACCCGTGTCCGGGTCCTTCGCCGCAACAGCCGCCCGGTCGGCGTCGGGATCATTGGCAATAACAATGTCCGCGTCCAGCCGCCCAGCCGTTTCCAGGGCCAGGTCCAGGGCCCCTGGCTCCTCGGGGTTCGGGAAGTTGACGGTAGGAAATGCGGGATCCGGTTGAGCCTGTTCGGCCACGAGCGTGACATCGGTGAAACCGGCGGCATTCAGCACAGCAAGCGCCGTTTCGCCGCCGACGCCATGCATCGGGGTGAGGACGATGCGCAAATTCCGCGCAGGAAAATATTCGGGGAGGGCGAGCGCCGCAGTTGCCTGCTGGTAGGCGGCGGCCACGGATCCGTCGAGCACTGTCCAGCCGTTGGGGGCGAGGGCAATGGTTTCGAGCGGGCCTGTGGCGTTGATCCTCGCCGCGATTTCGGCGTCATAAGGTGCCACGATCTGGGCGCCGTTGCCGCTGTCCGTCACGGCATGGCGGCCCAGGTAGACCTTGTAGCCGTTGTCCTGCGGCGGGTTGTGGCTGGCTGTGACCATCGCACCGCCGTCGCATTCCAGTGCGCGCACGGCATACGCCAGCAGGGGGGTGGGAAGCGCGGAAGGCATCAGGAACGTCTCGATGCCGGCCGCCGTGAAGATCGCCGCGGTTTCGGCCGCGAAGATGTCCGAGTTGTAGCGTGCGTCATAGCCAACGACGGCGCGTGGCCGGGTTCCCGGTGACGCCTCGCCCACCGCGCGGAGCAGGAAGTCCGCCAGGCCGGCAGCGGCGCGCCTCACCACCACACGGTTCATCCGGTTCGGCCCGGGCCCCAGCGCGGCGCGGAGTCCTGCGGTACCGAACTGCAGCGTGCCGCGGAAGCTGTCTTCGAGTTCCTGGCGGGCCACCGGGGAGCCGTCTTCCACCAGCCGGACCAGCTCAAGGAGGGATGCCGCTGTTTCGGGATCCGGGTCTTGGGCAGCCCAGTCACGGGCCTCATTGAGCAGGCGGAAATCGGCATCGGAGGAGGTCATGGGCACAACGCTATCGTCATTGGCCCTGCACTTCCTGCACCACGGGGTCTTTTCCGGCCCACGAAGCACCTGCCTCCGGGCCGGAAGCGGCTCCCGCCCGCGGGTGTGCCAACCCTAGAGCCGGGCGATGATTCCGGCGAGCAGCTTGGAAATCCGGGGGCCTGCTGCCTGCCCTGACTCGAGGACTTCCTCGTGGCTGAGCGGCTGCGGGCTGATGCCTGCGGCGAGGTTGGTGACCAGCGAGATGCCGAACACTTCCATGCCTGCGTGCCGTCCGGCAATGGCCTCCAGGGCGGTGGACATTCCCACCAGGTCGGCGCCGATGCGCTTGGCGTACTGCACCTCGGCGGGGGTCTCGTAGTGCGGGCCGGGGAACTGCACGTAGATGCCTTCGTCCAGGGTGGCGTCCACTTCCCGGGCGATTCCGCGGATCCGGGGGGAGTAAAGATCTGTCAGGTCAACGAAGGTGGCGCCCTCCAGCGGTGAGGCCGCGGTGAGGTTTATGTGATCACTGATCAGCACCGGAGTGCCCGGCGCCCAGTTTTCATTCAGCCCGCCGCAGCCATTGGTGAGGACAAGAGTCCTGCAGCCTGCGGCCGCCGCCGTCCTGATGCCGTGGACTACGGCGCGCACGCCCTTGCCCTCGTAGTAGTGGGTGCGGGCGCCCAGGACCAGGGCCCGCTTGCCCTCCCTGGTCAGCACGGAGCGGATGGTGCCCACATGCCCTACCACCGCCGGGGCATGGAAACCGGGCACTTCCTCGGCGGACAGGGTAGCGGTGGTTTCACCGATTAGATCGGCGGCTTCTGCCCAGCCGGAGCCAAGCACCAGGGCCACATCGTGGCTGTCAACGCCGGTTTCCTCGGCGATGTAGTCGGCGGCGGCACGCGCGGCAGCGAAAGGATCCGTGTTCAGGAAGTCTGTTGTACTCACTGGTACAAGGTATCCCGCCGCTTCTGTTGGGCCCACCCTTTCAGGCTTTTCGCCCAGAGAGCGGTTTCTTTGGTGGTCCGGGGAGGATGCGGAAGAATGGGCTTTTGTGACTACGCATCCAGATTTCAGTTCACCCCGGATCGCAATCCTGGGAGGTGGTCCGGGTGGATATGAGGCCGCCATGGTGGCCGCCTCGCTCGGAGCGCAGGTCACCATCATCGAGCGGGCCGGGCTCGGCGGATCCGCCGTGCTGACGGACGTCGTCCCGTCCAAGACCCTGATCGCCACCGCGGACCTGATGACCCGCGTCGCTGAAGCGGGGGAACTGGGAGTTAAGTTCGACGTCGACGGCGGCGATTTTGTGCCGGTGATGCGCGCGGACCTTAAACACATCAACGACCGCCTCCTTAATCTGGCCCGCAGCCAGTCAAAGGACATCCACGACGGCCTGGCCGCCCAGGGCGTGCGGATCCTGACCGGTTCGGGCCGGCTCACGGACAACCACACCATCGAGGTGCTGACGGCGGAGGGCACCGAGACCGTGGAAGCGGACACGATTCTGCTGGCCGTGGGCGCCCACCCGCGTGAGCTGCCTACCGCCCGCCCTGACGGCGAGCGGATCCTGAACTGGACCCAGATCTACAACCTGGACGAACTTCCCGAGGACCTGATCGTGGTGGGCTCCGGCGTGACCGGAGCCGAATTCGCCTCCGCCTACAACGGCCTTGGCTCCAAGGTCACCCTGATCTCCAGCCGTGACCGGGTGCTTCCGGGCTCTGACGTGGACGCGGCTGTGGTCCTCGAGGAAGTGTTCGAGCGCCGTGGCGTCCGCGTCCTGTCCCGTTCACGCGCCGAGGCTGTGGAGCGGACGGACGACGGCGTGGTGGTGACCCTCAGCGACGGGTCCAAGGTCACCGGAAGCCACTGCCTGCTCTGCCTGGGCTCCATCCCCAACACCGCGGGCATTGGACTCGAAGAAGCGGGTGTGGCGGTCAGCGAGAGCGGACACATTAAGGTCGACGGCGTCTCCCGCACCACAGCCCCCAACATCTACGCCGCCGGCGACTGTACGGGAGTGCTGCCGCTGGCTTCCGTGGCGGCCATGCAGGGCCGCATCGCGGTTGCCCACTTCATGGGCGACATGGTCACCCCGCTCAAGCTGCACCAGGTGGCGTCCAACATCTTCACTTCGCCCGAAATCGCCAATGTCGGAGTGTCCGAGGCCGACATCGACTCCGGCAAGTACCAGGGCGACGTCGTCAAGCTCTCGCTGCGCAGCAACGCCCGTGCCAAGATGCGCAATGCCAAGGACGGGTTCGTGAAGATCTTTGCGCGGAAGGGTTCGGGAACGGTCATCGGTGGCGTAGTGGTGGGTCCCAACGCGTCCGAGTTGATCTTCCCCATTTCAATCGCGGTCAAGCAGAAGCTGCACGTGGACGATGTCGCCAGCACCTTCACGGTGTACCCGTCACTGACCGGTTCCATCTCGGAGGCGGCGCGGCGCCTGCACGTGCACCTGTAGTTCTGCCCCGGCGGGACTCTGGACCCCGGTGGTTGAGCTTGTCGAAACCCGGTGACCGGGTTTCGACAGGCTCAACCACCGGCCCTGGCCCGAGGCTCAACCACCGGGCTCAACCATCGGGTTCAACCACCGGCCTTCATCAGCCGGCGGTCCTATTCAGGCGGCGGAAACCGCCTGGAAGTGTTTTTCGATGAGTCCTTTGATGTCCTCGTGGCAGCCGCCGCAGCCGGTTCCTGCCCGGGTGGCCTTGGAAACTTCGGGAACGGTGGAGCAGCCTTCTTCCACGGCGCCCTGGATGGTTGCCCCGCTGACGCCGGCGCAGCGGCACACGGTGCCCTGCGGATCGGCCTCGGCGCCGGGCAGCTGGTCCGGCCCGTCCAGCCTTAGGAGCAGCGACCTGTCCGCAGGCAGCTCGGCGCCGCGCTCAAAAAGGCCCACCAGTTCGGCGGCGGTGCGTGGCATGCCCACGGCTACCAGGCCCTCCAGGACCCCGCCGCGGGTGGTCATCTTGACGTAGCGGCCATGTTCCGGGTCTGCCCATTGGGCGATCTGCAGGCGGGGGCGGCCATTGACGGCACCGGCGGTGAGAATCTCCTCGTCCCATGGCTCGGCAGCGTTGACTCCGGCCACGGCCATGTTCATGCCCCGGGCCTTGAGCACAATAACGCCGGCCTGCTCGGCGGGCAGTTCCGGCAGCAGTTCAGCCTCGTCCGATGAACCGGCGGCCAGGAGGGTCAGATACTCGGCCAGCCATTCCGCCTGCCGCCAGCCTGGCCCTACCAGCCCCGACGGGCCCTTCGCGTTCCGACACCGGGCGCAGTCCGGCTCGGGGCAGCGCACCTCGGCGCAGTCGCCGATGGCGAAGATGTGCGGTTCATGGTGTGCGCGGAGCCGGTGGTCCACCAGGATCCCGCTGGAGGTGGAGAGCCCGCAGCCTTCGGCCAGTTCGGTGCGGGGGCGGACCCCGCACGAGATAACCAGGAGGTCGCCGTCGATCGCTGAACCATCGTCAAGCAGCAATGCTGAAAACCCGCCGTCGGGCGCGTTGTGCTCAACGCCCGTGGAGCGGGCATTGCCAGCCATGCGGACGCCGCAGCGGCGCAGGCTGGCGGCGAGGACCGCGCCGCCGCCGCGGTCGATGTTGCGGCCCAGGGGGTGCGGCCCGTTATGGACCACGGTGACGGTTGCGCCCTCTTCCGCTGCGGCGAGGGCTGTCTCCAGGCCCAGGACGCCGCCGCCCAGGACCACCACGCGCTTGCGGCCCTCCACGGCCTTGCGCAGCACGTCCGCGTCGCGCAGGTCCCGAAGGGCTGTGACGCCGGCAGGCAGGACGGGCGACGTGGGGTCCGGGTTGATGCCGGTCAGGTTGGGAATCACGGGCCGGGAGCCGGTGGCGAACACCAGCCGGTCGTAGTGGGCCACGGAACCGTCGGTCAGGAGGACCTGCTGCCGGGCCCGGTCCACGCGGCGGACGCGGATGCCCAGGCGCACGTCCACGCCGTCGGCAGACAGGGCATCAGCGTCGGAAAGCGCCAGGGCCTCTGCCGTGGTCCGTCCTACGCCCAAGTCGGCGACGAGCACCCGGTTGTAAGCCGCCTCCGCTTCCGCGCCTACCACTGTGAGGTTCACCTGGCCGTCCCGGACGGCGGGCAGGAGCTCGTCAACCAGCCGGGCGGCCACCGGGCCGAATCCCACAATGACAATCTGCTCGCTCATGAGGCCTCCGTCGTTTGAAGCACGTGGGTTGAAAGGGGTTTGGCGGCCGGCCGCACCCACACCTTGTTGAACTTGAATTCGGGCATTCCGGACGTGGGGTCCGTGGCCGCCTCGGTGAGGCGGTTGGCGCTTTCGAGTTCGGGAAAGTGGAAGGGCAGGAATACAGTTTCGGGGCGGATCGCCGTGCTGAGTTCGGCCCGGCACAGCACCTCGCCGCGCTCGTTCGCCACAGAGACGAGTGTCCCTTCGGCGATTCCCATCGATGCCGCCGCAGCGGGATGGATTTGCAGCTTCGCCTCCGGCCGGGTTTCGAGCAGCTCAGCCACCCGGCGGGTCTGCGCGCCGGACTGGTAGTGCTCGAGGAGGCGGCCGGTGATGAGCGTCATGGTTGCGGCAGCGGGGTCAGGATTTGCCGCGGGTGTACGACGGCGGCGCGGTGCCACCGGGACCATCACGGCTTTGCCGTCCGCGTGCGCGAAGGAGTCGCGGAACAGGCGCGGGGTTCCGCTGCTGCCTTGGGGGTAGGGCCAGTAGGCGGCTTCGCCGCGGTCCAGCATGGCGTAGTCGATGCCGGAGTAGTCGGCCAGTCCGCCGGCGGAGGCCAGCCGGAGTTCCTCGAACACCGTTTCGGGGTCTTCGCTGTAGGTGGACGGGGCATCGAGGGCTTCGGCGAGCCGGGCCATGATCCACAGTTCGCTGCGGGCTCCGGCGGGCGGCGTCACGGCGCGGCGGCGGCGCAGGACACGGCCTTCGAGGTTAGTGAGTGTGCCTTCCTCCTCGGCCCACTGGAGCACGGGAAGGATGAGGTCGGCCTCGGCGGCGGTCTCGGACATGAAGAAATCGCAGACCACCAGGAAGTCCAGGCTGCGCAGGCCCTTGATCACGGCGTTGGCGTCGGGGGAGGCCACCGCAATGTTGGAGGCGTGGACGAAAAGGCAGCGGACGCCGTCGGGCTGTCCCAGCGACTTGAGCAGCTGGACGGCCGGCAGCCCCGGCCCGGGAATAAGCTCTTCCGGAACCCCCCAGACGCCGGCCACGTGCTCACGGGCGGCGGGATCGGTGATTTTGCGGTAGCCGGGCAGCTGGTCGGCCTTCTGGCCGTGCTCGCGGCCGCCCTGGCCGTTGCCCTGCCCGGTAAGCGTGCCGTAGCCGCTGCAGGCAGAACCCGGCAGGCCCAGCAGGAGGCTGAGGTTGATGGCCGCGGTGGCGGTATCGGTGCCGTCCACATGCTGTTCCACGCCGCGCCCGGTGAGGATGTAGCTGCCGCCCTGGCGGGCACCCGCGGCGAGCCGGCGGGCGGTCTCGCGGATGAGGTCGGCGGGCACGCCGGTGATGGACTGGACGCGTTCGGGCCAGAAGGAGTTGACGCTGCGGACTACGGCGCTGTAGCCGGACGTGCGTTCCTGGATGTAGGCGGTGTCCGAAAGGTTTTCGTGGACGACCACGTGGGAGATGCCCAGGAGGAGGGCGAGGTCGGTGCCCGGCAGGGGCTGGAGGTGGAGGCCGCCGCCGTCGGCCGTAAAAGCAGCCGTGGCTGAACGGCGCGGGTCCACCACAATCAGCCCGCCGGCGTCGCGCGTTCCCTTCAGGTGCTGGACGAAGGGCGGCATGGTTTCTGCAACATTGGAGCCCAGCATCAGGATGGTGCTGGCGGTGTCCAGGGCTTCGAGCGGGAACGGCAGGCCGCGGTCCAGCCCGAAGGCGCGCATTCCGGCCGCCGCGGCGGAGGACATGCAGAAGCGGCCGTTGTAGTCGATGCGGGAGGTCCCCAGGGCGAGCCGGGCGAATTTGCCCACCATGTAGGCCTTTTCGTTGGTGAGCCCGCCGCCGCCGAAGACGCCCACTGAATCGCGTCCGTAGCGGGTGCGGGCGTCTTTCACTGCGCCTGCGGCGAGGTCCAGCGCCTGGTCCCATCCGATGGGGCGGTGGACGCCGTCGGGGCCCTTCAGCAGGGGCTCGGTGATCCTGCCGGGGTGGTTCAACAGCGTGGCCGAGGTCCACCCTTTGCGGCACAGGCCGCCGCGGTTGGTGGGGAAGTCGCGTCCGCTGACCTCGAGGGGTGCGGTGGGGGCGGGCCGTTCCCCGCCGGCCGGTGCGGACACGGGGACTGACCCCGGCTGGGCAGCCGGGGTCAGTTCCGCTGGAGACGTGAGCGTCATGGCGCACTGCAAGGCGCAGTAAGGGCAGTGCGTGTCGGCGCTTTTGGTCATGTTAGACGTGTCCCATCGCATTTCGGTTGGCATTGCGGATGTAGCAGAACCAGCAGACGGCCAGCATCAGGACATACGCTCCGACGAAGCCGTAGAAGGCGGGTGTGTAGGAGCCGCTGGCGGTGTTGGAGGCGTTCAGTACCTGCGGGATGACGAACCCGCCGTAGGCGCCGATGGCGGAGATCAGGCCGAGTGCCGAGGAAGCCAGGCGCTGGGTGGCCACCGAGTCTGCCCCGTTGCGTGCGGCGCGGCTGGAGGTGGCGAAGATGACCGGGATCATGCGGTACGTGGCGCCGTTTCCGAAGCCGCTGGCGGTGAAGAGCATCAGGAAGAGGACCAGGAAGAGCCAGAAGTTCTTCAGCGGCAGGGTCCAGATCATGGTGAGGGTGATGACGGCCATGGAAGCGAAGGCGGTCACGGTCATCCGGGCGCCGCCCATGCGGTCCGCCATGCGTCCGCCGTAGGGCCGGGCCAGGGAGCCCACCAGCGGGCCGAGGAAGGCCAGGGACAGTGCCACGGTGCCGACTCCGATGGAGGAGAAGGCGGGGAAGTAGTCCTTGATCAGCTTGGGGAACACACCGGCGAAGCCGATGAAGGAGCCGAAGGTGCCGATGTAGAGCAGGGCCATGATCCACAGGTGCGGTTCCTTCAGCGCTGCAACTGAACCGGCGATGTCACCCTTGGCGCTGGTGAGGTTGTCCATGTACTTGAAAGCGCCAAAGGCTGCCAGCAGGATGAACGGCACCCACATCCAGCCGGCCATCGGCAGGTTGACGGTGCCGGCGGCGAGGAGGGTGATGACGATCGGCACGGCGAGCTGCGCGACGGCGGCGCCCATGTTTCCGCCGGCGGCGTTCAGGCCCAGGGCCCAGCCCTTTTCACGGGCAGGGTAGAAGAACGTGATGTTGGCCATGGAGCTGGCGAAGTTGCCGCCGCCGAAGCCTGCGAGGGCGGCGACGAGCAGCATCACGCCGAACGGTGTTTCCGGGTTGGAGACGCAGAGCGCGAGGCCGGTGGTGGGAATCAGCAGCAGCAGGGCGGAGACGATGGTCCAGTTGCGGCCGCCGAAGCGGGGGACCATGAAGGTATAGGGGATGCGCAGGGTGGCACCCACCAGGCTGGGCATGGAGATCAGCCAGAAGATTTCCGAGGTGGAGAAGGTGAAGCCTGCAGCGGGCAGCTGGACCACCACGATGGACCAGAGCTGCCAGACGACGAAACCGAGGAATTCGGCGAAGATTGACCAGTTGAGGTTGCGGCGGGCGATGGAGCGGCCGGCGGATTCCCACTGTTCCTTGTTCTCGGCATCCCAGTTGGCGATCCAGCGGCCGGGGCGGAAGTCAAGGGCGGGGGCAACGGTAGTGCGGGTAGAGCCGGGCTGTGCGCTGGCGGTCTCGGGCCTTGCGGTCTCATCAAGATCAAGGGAATTGCCGGGGCCGGCATCAGCGGTGCGGTCAACAGTCACGGGGTACCTCCTTCAGGGGGATGTTGTTCCTCCAAGGTAGGTAAGGCGCGTTTCACAGACCGACCCCGTGTGTTAACGGGCTGTGACATTTGCCTATCGGAGCCTCTTGGGGGCCGTTAGGCTTGGGTGGAGGCGTCAAAAATGAGACGCACGGCACAGGTCCGGATGGTGGACCTTTCGTCCATTGACTGGACCGCGGGAACTAAGATTGAACTCTAACTATTTCGAGCCGGACCCCTGTGCGTGGTCCGCCAGGTTCTCATGAAAGCGTTTACCTATGTCTTCCACCGATACCTCCACGGTGCCCGGATCCCCGCGGCCGGTGAACTCGCGCGGCCGCGTGATTGTTGCCAGCCTGATCGGCACCACGGTTGAGTTCTACGACTTCTACGTTTATGCCACCGCTGCGGTGCTGGTGTTCCCGCAGCTGTTCTTCCCCAGCGCCAACGAAACCACGCAGCTCCTGAGCTCCTTCGCCGTCTTCGGCGTAGCGTTTATCGCCCGCCCGCTGGGATCCATCGTCTTCGGACACTTTGGCGACAAGTTCGGCCGCAAGGGCACCCTGGTGGCTTCGCTGCTGACCATGGGTATCGCCACCTTCCTCATCGGCTGCCTGCCCACCGCCCTGGTGCCCGGCTGGGGGTTCTGGGCTCCGGCCCTGCTCGTGGTCATGCGCTTTGCGCAGGGCCTGGCACTGGGCGGTGAGTGGAGCGGTGCCGCGCTGCTGGCCACCGAGAACGCACCGGCCAACAAGCGCGCCATCTATGGCACGTTCCCGCAGCTGGGCGCACCCATCGGCTTCATCATCGCCAACGTGATCTTCCTGGTGGCCAACTACACCCTGTCCCCGGCTGACTTCCAGGCCTGGGGCTGGCGCGTGCCGTTCCTGCTCAGTGCAGTCATGGTGATCATCGGCCTGTACGTCCGCCTCAAGCTGATTGAGACCCCCGCGTTCACCAAGGTGCTCGAGTCCAACGAAGTGGCCAAGCTGCCCCTGGGCCGGGTGTTCAAGACCAGCTGGCGCCAGCTCATCCTGGGCACGTTCATCATGCTCGCCACCTACGTGCTCTTCTACCTGATGACCACGTTCACCCTGACCTACGGCACCCGGGCCTCCAGCCTCGACGCTGCGAAGGCCGCCGCCGAAAAGGCCGGAAAGCCGATGTCTGAGGCCGCCGCCGCTGCCTTCGTCCCCGGTCTGGGCTACACCCGCAACGACTTCCTCTGGATGCTGATAGCCGGCGTCGTCTTCTTCGGCATCTTCACGCTGGTCTCCGGACCGTTGGCCGAGAAGTACGGCCGGCGCAAGATGCTCATCGCCGTCACCGCCGGCATCTTCGTCTTCGGCCTGCTGTTCGTCCCGCTGTTCGGCGGGGGATTCGTCGGCACCATGGCCGTGCTGATCATCGGCTTCTCCCTCATGGGCCTGACGTTCGGGCCCATGGGAGCGCTGCTGCCTGAACTGTTCCCCACCAACGTCCGGTACACCGGATCAGCCATCAGCTACAACTTCTCCAGCATCCTGGGTGCCGCGGTGGCACCGTTCATCGCCGTGGCGCTCTGGGAGCAGGCAGACGGCAGCCCGGTGCTGGTGGGTGTGTACTTGACCGCCATGGCCGTGCTGACCCTCATCGCGCTGTTCGTCAGCAAGGAAACCCGCGACCTGGACTACGAAAACAACGTGGCCTGACGCTCCACAGTGTGCGTTCCAGCCCGTTTCGTGGCTGAGATGCCCGGCATCAACCTGCAACCGCAGGAAGGTGCCGGGCATTTTTTCTGCGCGTGCGGGAGCAACCGGGCGGGAACGTACGACGGCGGGCTGCCGCGGCTCAGGTGGCGTAGCGGGCCACAAAGTTCTTGAGGATGTTCATCGGTTCGGTGACCGTGAACCGGCGGGCGTTGTCCATCAGATCTTCGGCGGACTCCGGCGGGAAGTAGCCCGCGTGCCGGTAGATGTCGATGCGGGTGCAGAGGCCTTCGGCGTCGAGCTCGGGGTGGAACTGGGTGGCGTACAGGTTTTGCCGGATGCGGAACATCTGCACCGGGCAGGCCGCGGACCGGGCCAGCAGGACCGCCTGCGGTGGAAGGACGCTGCAGGCTTCCTTGTGGCCCGTGAAGGCGGTGAACCGCCGCGGCATTCCGCCGAGTACGGGATCCTCCAGGCCGGCGTCCGTCAGCTCGATCTCCGCGGCGCCCAGCGGCTCGCCGTAGGTCCTGTCGATGACGGCGCCCTGGTGCGTGCCCAGCGTCCCCACCCCGTAGCAGGCGCCCAGGAAAGGGAAATCCAGGGCCACCAGCTCGTCCAGGAGCCCGGCCAGCTCCCGTTCCACGCGGTGCTGGGCAGGACTCTTGTGCTCCGGCGGGTCACTGGACGTGAACGGGCTGCCGCCCACGATGATCCCCGAATAGGCGGACAAATCGAGTTCGGGCAGGGGAGCGGCTTCCAGCCTGACGCGCCGCAGCCCGGAGGGTTCGAGGCCACCGTACCTCAGGTAAGCGGCATATTCATCCTCGGCTGCGGCGTCTTCGGCCCGTGACGCCAGGAGCAGGAAAGGCTTCATGGGCTAAGTGTGCCTTTTCCGCCTCTGCCTGTCAGCCTCCCGGTGAGCCTGCCGGCCGGTCAGCTGCCGGCGGGCTGGCTGAGGGACCGGCGGGACTGGGGACGGGCAGCAGGATCTGCGTGCCGGTGCACCAGTTTCCAGTACCCTTCCTCGCGGCGGAAGATGCTGGTGACCCGGAGCGCAAATTCCTCGACGACGGCGGCGCCGTCCAGGCGCGCGCTGAAGTGTTCCGTTTCCACCAGGTAGGCGGTGTCCCGGGCCGTGTAGGACGTGACAGTGTCAAACCCCAGCATCTGGCCGTCCTGGAACTGCCGTGCCGCCTGGTCCAGCCGGGCTTCCACCTGCGCCCAGCCGCGGGCGATGCCGCCGAACGGGTTGGCGAGGGTCACGTCGTCGAGCCGCGAATACAGCTCCTTGACGGGCTCCGGGTTGCCCCGGGTGATTTCGGGGACGGCGAGGTGGTAGCGGTCCACTTCTTCTTCAAAGCTGGGTGCGAGCACGAGGAGCCTCCGGCGCTAGTCTTCGATGGTGGCGATGACGGCGCCCGCTGCCACCGTTTCGCCGGCGGCTGCGGTGAGGCCGGTGATAGTTCCGGAGCGGTGCGCGGTCAGCGGCTGCTCCATTTTCATCGCTTCGAGGACCACCACGAGGTCGCCTTCGGCCACCACGTCGCCATTGGCAACGGCAACTTTGACGATGGTGCCCTGCATGGGTGAGGTCAGGGCGTTGCCGGTGGCCACGGACGTGCCGCCCGCGCGGGAGCGCTTCTTCGACTTGCCCGGCTTGGCCGAAGCGCCGGCGCCTCCGGTTCCCACGGAACCGAGTGATGCGGGGAGGACCACTTCGAGCCGTTTTCCGCCCACCTCAACCACCACGCGCTGCCGGTCCCCGGCAGAGCTGTCGGCGCCGTCAGCACCATCGGGGGTCCAGGCCGGAAGGTTGTTGACGAACTCGGTCTCGATCCAGCGGGTGTGGACCCGGAACGGGCCTTCGGCCGGCGCGAAGGCGGGATCCGAAACCACGGCAAGGTCGAACGGGATCACCGTGGGGATGCCCTCGACCACCATTTCCTCCAGGGCGCGGCGGGCCCGCTGCAGGGCCTGCGGGCGGCTGGCTCCCGTGACGATGAGCTTGGAGAGCATGGAATCGAAGTTTCCGCTGATGACATCACCCTGCTCCACGCCCGAGTCGATGCGGACGCCGGGGCCGGTGGGGTTTTTCAGGACCCGGAGGGTGCCGGGGGCGGGCAGGAAGTTCCGGCCCGGGTCTTCGCCGGTGATGCGGAACTCGAAGGAGTGCCCACGGACTTCGGGGTCGTCGTAGCCGAGCTCCTCGCCGCGGGCCAGCCGGAACTGTTCGCGGACAAGGTCGATGCCGGTGACTTCCTCGGAAACGCAGTGCTCCACCTGCAGGCGCGTGTTGACCTCGAGGAAGGAGATGGTGCCGTCCTGGCCGACGAGGAATTCGCACGTTCCGGCGCCGAGGTAGCCGGCCTCTTTCAGGATGGCCTTGGAGGATTCGTAAAGGCGGCGGTTCTGGTCTTCGGTGAGGAAGGGGGCGGGGGCTTCTTCCACCAGTTTCTGGTTGCGGCGCTGCAGCGAGCAGTCGCGGGTGGAGACCACCACAACGTTGCCGTGGGCGTCCGCCAGGCACTGCGTCTCCACGTGGCGGGGCGCATCCAGGAACCGCTCGATGAAGCATTCGCCGCGGCCAAAGGCAGCGGTGGCTTCACGGACGGCGGATTCGAACAGCTCGGGAATTTCATCGCGGGTGCGGGCCACCTTGATGCCGCGGCCGCCGCCGCCAAAAGCGGCCTTGATGGCCACGGGCAGCCCGTGGCGGTCCACGAAGTCGAGGATTTCGTCGGCGGATTCCACCGGATCGGCGGTGCCGGGAACGAGCGGTGCGCCTACTTTTTCTGCGATGTGCCGGGCCTGGACCTTGTCGCCAAGGACCGAGATGGCCTCGGGCGAGGGCCCGATCCAGGTAATGCCGGCTTCAATCACACGGGCCGCGAACTGGGCGTTCTCGGCCAGGAAGCCATAGCCGGGGTGGATGGCGTCGGCGCCGGACTGGCGGGCGGCGTCGATGATCTTGTCCATCACGAGGTAGGACTCGGCAGCGGTGTTTCCGCCCAGTGCGTAGGCCTCGTCAGCAAGGCGGACGTGCAGGGCATCCCGGTCCGCGTCAGCGTAGACAGCAACCGAGGCGATGCCTTCGTCACGGGCGGCGCGGATGATACGCACCGCGATTTCACCGCGGTTGGCGATCAGCACCTTTGTGAGGGTCGACTGCGTGGGGTGTGCGGACTGCTCCAAAATTGCTGACAAGGCGTCTCCTTCTTTCCTTCAGGGAGCCTAGCGCGGTTTTGAGGGTTCCGCCGATATTACTTGCGGATTCCGCGTGTAAAGCGCCAAGGCTTTGTAGGGAAGCTACAAGACCCGCCCAAATCGCGTCCTTTAGGACGCCGGCCAGAGTTCGGTGATCCGGACCTGCGCCTGGGCCAGCAGACCCCGCAGCGTGGACACGGAAAGTCCGACGACGGTGTGCGGGTCGCCGTCGACTTTCCGGATGAAGGCGCCGCCGAGGCCGTCGATGGTGAAGGAGCCGGCGCAGTGCAGCGGTTCACCGGTGGCGATGTACGCATCGATCTCCGCCGCGTCCATGTCCAGGAAGGACACCTCGGCCGAAGCTACCGTCCCCAGGGTGGCGCCCGTGCCCGGCGCATCGCCGTCGGGGTCGGTATCGCGGCAGTCCACCAGCCAGTGGCCGGTGTGCAGCACACCGGTGTTGCCGCTCATCCGCAGCATGCGTTCCCGGGCGACGGCGGCGGTGTACGGTTTCCCGTGCGCCTCGCCGTCGAACTCAAAAACGGAGTCGCACCCGAGCACCAGCGCACCCTCGGCTTCCGGCAAAGCCGCGACAGCCTCGGCCTTGGCGCGTGCCAGCAGCAGGGCGGTGTCATGCGGGTCGGTGACGCCGTACCGGGCCTGGACGGCGTCCTCATCAACGTCCGAGACAAGGACCGTATGCCGGATGCCGGCCTCGGTGAGGAGCTTGGTGCGGGCGGGGGACTGGGAGGCAAGAATCAGGCGGAGCACCGCTCCAGCCTAATTGACCCGCTCCAGCCTCCTTAACCCTCCGGCTTAGTGGACCAGCGCTTCCGACGCCGGTGCAGCCTCGGGCCGGTTCAGCTGGGCGCCTTCCACATCGACGTCCGGCAGGATCCGGTCGAGCCAGCGCGGCAGCCACCAGGACTTCCCGCCCAGCAGGTACATCACGGCCGGAACGATGGTCATGCGGACCACGAAGGCATCAAGCAGCACACCGAACGCCATGGCGAAGCCCAGCGGCCGCACCATGGTGAGGTGGCTGAAGATGAAGCCGGCGAAGACGCTGACCATGATGATCGCGGCCGCAGTCACGACGGCGCCGGCGTGCCGGAAGCCCACCCGGACCGCCTGCTTCGCGGTGGAGCCGTGCATGTACGCCTCGCGCATGCCGGAGGCGATGAACACCTGGTAGTCCATGGCCAGCCCGAAGAGCACACCGATGAGGATGATCGGAAGGAAGCTCAGGACGGCGCCGGGGTTTGCGACGTCGAAGACGCCGCCCAGCCAGCCCCACTGGTACACGGCCACGACGGCGCCGAACGCGGCGGCAAGGGAGAGCAGGAAGCCGCCGGTGGCGAGCAGCGGCACCACGATGGAGCGGAAGACCAGGAGCAGCAGGACCAGGGAAAGCCCGACGACGATGGCCAGGTAGGGCGGCAGGGCCTCGCCCAGCTTCGTGGAGACGTCCACGTTGCCGGCGGTCTGCCCCGTGAGGCCCATGGCCACGCCGTATTCGGACTGGATTTCGTCGTTCAGGCCGCGGAGTTCGGCGACCACCTGGACGGTGCTGGCGCTGGCGGGGCCCTCCTTGGGGATGACCTGGAACACGGCGGTGCGGCGGTCCTCGCTGAGGGCGACAGGTACGGCGGCCACCACGTTGTCTACGGCGCGGAGTTTGTCAGCGACATTGTACTGCAGGGTCTGCGCCTGGGCCGCGTCGAGGTTTGCCGGGAACTCGCCGACGGCCACAATCGGGCCGGTGACGCCTTCGCCGAAGCTCCGCGCGGTGAGGTCGTACGCCTGGTAGGCCTCTGACTCCACGGGCTCGGATCCGCCGTCGGGCAGTGCCAGCTGAAGCTGGGTGGCAGGGAGCGCGAGGGTGCCCAGCAGGAGTACGCCGGCCAGGAGTGCCAGCACCGGATGGCGGGTGACCAGGCCGCCCCAGCCGCGGCTGCTCCGTTCCCGGTCCTGGGCTTCGTCGCCTGCTTCATGGCCGGGTTCGGCGTTGTGTACCTCGGCCTTGGCCCAGGCGCGCTTCGAGATGATGCGGCGGCCGATCAGGGACAGCATGGCCGGGGTGAGGGTGATGGCCACCAGCACGGCTACCGCCACGGTGCCGGCGGCGGCCAGGCCCATCACGGCGAGGAAGGGCAGGCCCGGCACTACCAGGGCGGCGAGGGCGATGATGACGGTGAGGCCTGCGAAGACCACGGCATTGCCGGAGGTGCCCGTTGCCCTGGCCACGGATTCCTCCAGGCCCATTCCGGCCAGCAGCTGCGTCCGGTGCCGGTTGACGATGAACAACGAGTAGTCAATTCCGACGGCGAGCCCCAGCATGAGGGCCAGCATGGGGGAGATGGAGCTCATGTCGAACAGTCCGGAGAGGGCGAAGGTGATCCCCACGCCAACGCCAACACCTATGACTGCCATCAGCAGCGGCAGCCCGGCGGCAATCAGGGTGCCCAGCATGATGATCAGGACCAGGGCCGCTACGGCGATGCCGATCACTTCCGCGGCACCGAAAAGCTCGGAGATGTCCTCGGTGATCTCCTTGCTGGCGTAGGCGCTGACGCCGGCGGCGGACGTTTCATGGGCAATGTCCTGGACCTGCTGGCGCACCGCCGGGCTCAGGCCGTTGATCGAGGTGTTGAACTGCACCTGCGCCACGGCGGCGCGTCCGTCTTCGGAGACGAAGCGGATGGCGGAGGAAGCCTCCGCCTGGCGCTTGCCCAGCTCCAGCTTGGCCTTGCCGGCTTCGAGTTCCCGGGTTCCGGCGTCGAGCTTTGCCTGTCCTTCTGCCAGGGCGGCCTTCTGCTGGCCAAGCTGCGCCTCAATGAGGTCCGCCGGCGCGCCGGCCGCTGCAAGCTGCTGCTCTGCCCCTGCCAGCTGGGCCGCGCCCGCATCAAGCTGGGCGCGGGAGGCATCCAGCTGTGCCTGGCCGGCGGCCAGTTGCTGCTCCCCGTCGGTGATGGCCTGTCCGGCCTGGTCCACCTGCGCCTGGGTGGCGAACGGATCCACGGTGCCGCGGACGTTTGGCACGGTCTGGAGCTTTTTCAGCGCATCGGTGACGGCAGCGCGGCTCTCGGCGGTGAAACCGCCGTCGGGCGCTTCAAAAACGATGGTTGCCGTGCCTCCGGATGCCGCGGGAAGTTCTTGCTTCAGCTTGTCCGCGATGCGTTGGGTTTCCGTGCCCGGAATCTGGAAGTTGTTGGACAGCGTGCCGTGGAACGCGGCAGCCGAACCGCCGACGGCAAGCAGGACAGCCAGCCAAAGGGAGATGACCAGCCAGCGCCGGCGGTAGGAGAACTTGCCCAAGCGGTAAAGGAACAGTGCCATGAAGGAAACCGATCTGATCAGGAGGAAACGGATGCGGAAGAGGCGGAACGCGGGGCAGGCCTGCTGCCTGCGGTGAAGCCGGAACCCAGCAGCGCCATGGCGTCGATGAGCAGCTGGCGCAGCTCGGCAAGGGAACCGGCGGAAAGGTCGGCACCGCGGCGGGTGAACCAGACCTCCAGGGCAGCCTTGCCGCAGGAGATCACCGCGCCGGCCAGGGCGCGGACATAGAGCTCGTCCACGTCATCTGCCACCCGTTCGCGGGCGACGGCGATGATTTGTTCGGTGCAGTGCTCCCAGGCCTCCAGCTCCGAGTGCGACATCAGCGCGCTTTGCTGGGTGAGCGTAAAAAGTTCGGCCAGCGGTGCCACGGTCATGGGGTCCGCCAGCGCCATCAGGGCTGCCTGCGCCGACTGCAGGACCGGTTCGTCGGCCGGCCGCAGCCGGAACTGCTGGATGGCGTTGTCCAGGAAGCCGTGGGTGATGGACGCGAGGGCGGCATCAGTGCTGCTGAAGTAGTTGAAAAAGGTGCGCCGTGAAATCCCGGCGGCGTCCGCGATGTCCTCCACGGTAAAACTTCCCGGGCCGCGGCTGCGCAGCAGGGCCAGGGCGGCGTCCGTGATGGCCTGCCGGGTGGCAGCCTTGTTCAGCTCGCGCCGTGAAGGGCCCGCTGCTCCTGTTGTTGTAGCGCCGCTGGCGATAACCATGATGATTACACTATGTGCAACTTTGCACGATGGGCAAGTTTTTTGTCGTCAGGATTCACAGGAAGATGAAAGGTTCCCAACAGCTGTTCCAGATCCTGCTCTCCGATGCTTGGAATGTCCCGGGAGGGATGAACCATCAGCAGCCGTCACTGACGGCAGATCCAGGAGACAAAGAATGTCACGCACAAAGAAATTGACCCTCGGCTTGTCAGCCACGGCGCTGGCCCTTGGTGCCGGGATCGGCGTTGCCGGCATGGCCTCCGCCACCACCGTGCCAACGCCCACTCCCAGCGCGAGCTCCAGCGTCTCGGCCGACGGAAGCACCACCACCGTGCCTGGCGGCATGGGCAAGCACGGCGGCCGGGGTGGCGAGCGGGGCGTAGCCCAGGCATCCGCGCTTGCGGAGAAGCTTGGTGTGGAGGAGGCCAAGGTGACGGAGGCGCTGCAGGCCTTCCTCGAGGCCAACAAGCCCGCCACCCCGCCCGCCGAGGGTGAAAAGCCGGACCAAGCCGCCCGCGACGCCGCCTTGGCGAAGTCCCTGGCCGGGTCCCTCGGGATCGAGGAGTCCAAGGTTACCGCGGCGCTGGAGGAGCTTCGCGCCGAGAAGCAGGCGGAGAAGGCTTCGGCACTGAAGACGCGGCTTGACCAGGCCGTGACGGACGGAAAGCTGACGCAGGCCGAAGCCGACGCCGTCACCAAGGCCGTGCAGAACGGTGTCATCGGCGGCGGCCACTGATCCGGCGGATTAAAGCGGAAGAAGTCCCCGGGAAATTTCCCGGGGACTTCTTCTTTTACTGCCAGTTCTTACTGCCAGAGCGTGAGCAGGGACCCGTTAGGCCTTCGCGTCCACCAGTTCACGGGATGTGGTGTCCGTGGAGGTTCCGTCGGACGGGGCGTTATCGGCCGCCTCCGTGCTGTCAACAGAATCATCAACAAAAGGAGTGCCGTTGCGGGGTGCGTTGTACAGCTGCTCGTCCAGGATGCCCTGGCGCTTGGCCACAATGGTGGGGACCAGCGCCTGGCCGGCGACGTTCACCGCGGTGCGGCCCATGTCCAGGATGGGATCGATGGCCAGCAGGAGGCCGACGCCGGCCAGCGGCAGCCCCAGCGTGGAGAGCGTCAGCGTCAGCATCACGACGGCGCCGGTGGTTCCGGCGGTTGCCGCGGAGCCCAGGACGGAGACCAGGGCGATCAGCAGGTACTGGCTGAAGTCCAGCTGGATGCCGAAGAACTGGGCCACGAAGATAGCCGAGATGGCCGGGTAGATGGCCGCGCAGCCGTCCATCTTGGTGGTGGCGCCCAGCGGAACGGCGAAGGAGGCGTAGCCGCGGGGGACACCCAGGCTGCGTTCGGTGACGCGCTGGGTCAGCGGCAGGGTGCCAACAGAGGAGCGGGACACGAAGGCCAGCTGGACGGCCGGCCACACGCCGGAGAAGTACTGCTTTACGGACAGGCCGTGGGTGCGGACCAGGATGGGGTAGACCGCGAAGAGGACCAGGGCCAGGCCCACGTAGATGGCGAAGGTGAACTTGCCCAGGGAGCCGATGGTGTCCCAGCCGTAGACTGCCACGGCGTTGCCGATGAGGCCCACGGTGCCCAGCGGTGCGATGCGGATGATCCACCACAGCACCTTCTGGATGACGGCCAGCGCGGAGGCGTTCAGGTTCAGGAACGGCTCGGCAGCCTTGCCCACCTTAAGGGCTGCAACCCCGACGGCGATGGCGATCACCAGGATCTGGAGCACGTTGAAGCTGACCGAGGTGCTGACGGTCGTGGCAGCGTTGGCGCTTTCGGTCACGGTGGAGCTGGCGCCCAGGCCAAGGAAGTTCTTGGGGAAGAGGCCGATGAGGAAGGACCACCAGTCACCGGACTTGCCGGAGTACTTGGCTTCCTCGGTGATGCCGGTGTTGGCGCCCGGCTGCAGCAGGACGCCCAGGCCGATGCCGATCAGCACGGCAATCAGCGAGGTGATCGCGAACCACAGCAGAGTGTTCCACGCGAGCTTCGCCGCGTTGGAGACCTGACGGAGGTTGGAGATGGAGCTGACCACGGCGGTGAAAATCAGGGGAACAACGGCAGTCTGCAGCAGTGACACGTAGCTGGAGCCAATGGTCTGCAGCGTGGCGCCGAGGCCATTGGGGCTGGTTTTGGTGCTGCCGGTGTACTTGGCCAGCAGGCCGAGGCCGAGCCCGACGATCAGGGCGGCGATAATCTGGAAACCGAACGAGCCAGCCCACTTGGGGAGCTGGAAGCCGATCTTAGCGGATTCTGGGGAACGGGTTTGAGTGCTCACCCGAATACGTTAGGTCCGCGCCTCATATCACGTCGAACGCATGTTGAGAAATATTACGCGCGCCAAGTTTCGCCCGATGAAGAGAATCCCCGCGAAATCAACGTTTTCGAGGCGTTATGTTACTTATTCCCAGGCTCTGTGTGCTTAATGTCTCGCCAGTGCACTGCGACATTGCCGCCTTCCACGCGTGCTGCTCCTTCGTCGCTCTGACGCACGCTTTCGGAAGGCGCCAATGCCGCCGCGCGTGGGCAGCGGGTGAGAGACATCCGGCAGCGTGCTCCCCACCGGCTCCCTGACATCGCAAGCTCGGCCAGGGAACCCTGCCGGCGTGGGCCCAATCAGTGGATTTCAGAGCAGTGCGCGCCTGAGGGTATCGAGTCCGACGGAGCCGATGTTGAGGGCCCGGGTGTGGAACTCCTTCAGGTCGAAACCGGGCCGGGCTTCGAGTTCTGCACGGATCTGTTCCCAGAGGCGCTGGCCCACTTTGTAGGAGGGTGCCTGTCCGGGCCAGCCGAGGTAGCGGGTGAACTCGAAGTTGAGCTGGCCTTCGCTGATGGGCAGGTTCTGTTTCAGGAACCCGTAGCCTTTCTCGGCGGTCCAGTTGCCGGAGCCCCAGCGTTCGGGAACCCGCAGTTCAAGGTGGACGCCGATGTCGAACACCACGCGGGCGGCCCGCATCCGCTGCATGTCCAGCATGCCCATCTGGTCGCCGGGATCGTTGAGGTAGCCGAGTTCCTGCATCAGTTTCTCGGCGTAGAGGGCCCAGCCTTCGCCGTGGCCGGAGGTCCAGCAGACGTTCCGGCGCCATTTGTTCAGCAGTTCGCGGCGGTAGGTTGCGGTGGCCACCTGGAGGTGGTGGCCTGGGACGCCTTCGTGGAAAACGGTGGTGGTTTCCGCCCAGGTAGTGAAGGTGTCCTCGCCGGCGGGCACCGACCACCACATGCGGCCGGGGCGGCTGAAGTCGTCGGACGGGCCCGTGTAGTAGATGCCGCCCTCATCGGTGGGGGCGATGAGGCACTCAAGTTTCTTCATCACGTCAGGAATGTCGAAGTGGACGCCCGCCAGCTCCGCTACGGCCTTGTCCGAGAGTTCCTGCATCCACTCGCGCAAGGCCTCCTTGCCCTTCAGCTGGCGGGCGGGATCGTTGTTGAGGATGTCCTTGGCTTCGTCGATGGTGGCGCCGGCTTTGATGCTGTCCGCCACCTGTTCCTGCTGGGCAATCAGCCGGTCCAGCTCTTCCACGCCCCAGGCGTAGGTCTCCTCCAGGTCCACGGTGGCGCCCAGGAATGAGCGTGAGGCCAGGGCGTAGCGCGCCCGTCCCACGGCGTCCTTTTCCGGCGCGGCGGGCAGCAGTTCCAGGCGGAGGAAGTCAGCCAGGCCGGCGTAGGCGCCGCGGGCGGCGGCAGCACCGGCGTCGAGCTCTTGCTGGATGGCGGCAGGCAGGGGGCCGGCGGCAGTGGACGCTCCTGCCGCAAGCTTCGCGAAGAAGCCGTCCTCCGCGGCGTACTTGGTGACCTGTTCAATAACGATCCGGACCTGCCGCGCGGCGGCCACCCGGCCGGCGTCCCGGGCCTGCCGGAGCGAGTCCATGTAGCCGGCGATGGCTGCCGGAACATTGAGCGCCCGGCCGGCGATGTGCTGCCAGTGCTGCTCCGTCTCTGTCGGCATCAGGTCGAAGATGGCGCGGATGTCCTGGGCGGGGGAGGCGATGTTGTTCAGGTCCGCGTACTCCCAGCCGGACGCGTGGATCAGCAGCTGCAGGCCCAGCCGCTCCCGCATGGCGTCAAGGGTGACCGCGTCCACCTCATCCTCCGGCTCCAGGCCCTCAAGTTCTTCCAGCGTGTGGCGGGCAGCCTCGGCGAATTCCGCGATGCCGGCGGGGGAGAAGTCCTGGTATCCGGTCTCGTGTCCGGGCACGCCAAGGGTGGTGGCGAAGGACGGATTAAGCCTGATCAGCGTGTCCGTGTAGTTGTCCGCGACGGCGTCGACGCGGGTTTTCGGGCGGGCGGCAGGAGCGGTGTCTGTAGTCACCCTCCGAGACTAACCCCAGGACTCTGCTGGAGACCGCCTTCTAGCCGCCGCTCCGCCTCCACGCGCCGGGTCCCGGCGTCGGGGCAAGGCGCAGCTGCTGGCGGCGGACCCAGTGCCGGACCGACGGCTTGTCCGCCCCGGCCGGTTCGTCGCCGCCCAGGGAAAGGACGACGGCGGTCAGTGCCGCCAGTTCCTCGGCCGTGGGCTGGCCCTTGACAACAGACAGCAGCGGTTCGGGGCTTTCGGCAGCCTCAACCACCGGCTGTTCGGGCTGGGCGGGGCTCACAGCGGGATGTTCCCATGCTTCTTGGTGGGCAGGCTGGCACGTTTGTCGCGGAGCGCCCGCAGGCCCTTGATGATCTGGGTCCTGGTTTCGGAAGGGGCGATGACGGCGTCAACGTAGCCCAGCTGGGCTGCCTGGTACGGGTTCAGAAGCTCCTCCTCGTACTGGCGGATGACCTCGGCGCGCCGCGCTTCGACGTCTCCGCCGGCCTCGGCAACCCCGGCAAGATCGCGGCGGTAGAGGATGTTCACAGCCCCCTGTGCACCCATGACGCCGATCTGCGCAGTGGGCCAGGCGAGGTTGAGGTCAGCGCCCAGCTTCTTGGAGCCCATCACGATGTAGGCACCGCCATAGGCCTTGCGGGTGATCACGGTGAGCTTGGGAACGGTGGCCTCGGCATAGGCGTACAGGAGCTTGGCGCCGCGGCGGATGATGCCCTGGAATTCCTGGTCCTTGCCCGGCAGGAAGCCGGGAACGTCCACCAGGGTGATGATGGGAATGTTGAAGGCGTCGCAGTGGCGGACAAAGCGTGCGGCCTTTTCCGACGCGGCGATATCGAGCGTCCCCGCGAACTGCAGGGGCTGGTTGGCTACGATGCCCACCGTGTGGCCCTCCACCCGGCCGTAGCCGATCATCACGTTGGGGGCGTACAGGGCCTGCATTTCCAGGAAGTGGCCGTCGTCCACGATCTGTTCAACAACGCTGCGCATGTCGTAGGGCTGGTTGGCCGAATCGGGGATGAGCGTGTCCAGGGCGAGGTCGTCGTCGTCGACCTCCAGTTCCTGCTGGTGCTCCAGCACAGGTGCCTCGGAAAGGTTGTTGGAGGGCAGGAAGTCCAGCAGTTCGCGGACGAACTCGATGGCATCGGCTTCGTCCTGGGCCAGGTAGGTGGACGTGCCGGTGGTGGCGTTGTGCTGGCGGGCGCCGCCCAGCGTCTCCATGTCCACGTCCTCGCCCGTGACCGTTTTGATCACGTCCGGGCCGGTGATGAACATGTGCGAGGTCTTGTCCACCATCACCACATAATCGGTGAGCGCGGGGGAGTAGGCCGCGCCGCCGGCAGAGGGGCCCATGATGAGGGAAATCTGCGGCACCACGCCTGAGGCGTGGACATTGTTCCGGAAGATGTCCGCGAACATGGCCAGGGAAGCGACTCCCTCCTGGATGCGCGCGCCGCCGCCGTCCAGGATGCCGACCACCGGGCAGCCGTTCCGGAGTGCGAACTCCTGCACCTTGACGATCTTCTCGCCGTTGACCTGGCTCAGCGAGCCGCCATAGACGGAGAAATCCTGGCTGTAAACCGCCACGGGGCGGCCGTCCACGGTGCCGTAGCCGGAGACCAGGCCGTCACCCAGCGGCTTCTTCTTGTCCATGCCGAAGGCGGTGGAGCGGTGCACTGCCAGGGCATCGAACTCAACAAATGAATCTTCATCCAGCAGGAGGCTGATGCGCTCGCGGGCGGTGTTCTTGCCGCGGGCGTGCTGCTTTTCGATCGCTTCAGGGCCGGAGGGTTGTTCGGCACGGGCCTGGCGGTCGCGGAAATCGGCGATCTTTCCCGCTGTCGTTGTCAGATCGTGGCTCATCAAATATCTCCGGCTCTGTAGCAGATTGGTCCAGTGGCGCTGTTGTTGCTGGCAGGTCTGGTGCGGGGAGTTAAGTAGCATCCACACAAAGACCGAACCCTGCTGGCTAGTCTAGTGACGCTTCTGGTGCCGGCAGCTGTAGAAAACCTACAATTTTCTGCCGTGCCGCAGCCCGGGACAGCAAGTTACTCGCCGGTAACATAACTGCGTTAGAGTGGCTGCATGACTTTGAGCAATGATGCTTCGGGAGCTCCGGCAAGCCCCTACCAGGCCATCGGTTCCCTGCGGGGACGTACACTCTTGATCTCCGGCGGAAGCCGCGGAATCGGGCTGGCCATCGCCGTCCGTGCAGCGCAGGACGGCGCCAACATCGTGCTGATGGCCAAGACCGGCGAGCCGCACCCCAAGCTTGCGGGCACGGTCTACACCGCGGCGGAGCAATTGGTGGCCGCCGGCGGGCAGGCACTTCCCCTGGTGGGTGACGTCCGGAACGACGACGACGTGGCGCGCGCTGTTTCAGCTGCCGTGGACCGCTTTGGCAGCATCGACGTCGTCATTAACAATGCCTCCGCGATTGACCTGTCCCGTACCGACGCTGTGGACATGAAAAGGTACGACCTCATGCAGGACATCAATGTCCGGGGCACGTTCCTGCTGTCCAAGCAGGCACTTCCCGCGCTGCGCGCATCCACTGCCGGGCAGGTCCTGACCCTCTCGCCGCCGCTGAACCTTGATCCGCACTGGGCCGGGAAACACCTGGCCTACACCATGGCCAAGTACGGGATGGGCCTCACCACGCTGGGGCTTGCGGAGGAGTTGAAAGCAGACGGGATCCGTGTTAACTCGCTGTGGCCCTGCACCCTGATCGACACGGCAGCCATCCGAAACATGCCGCACGGGGACCAGATGGTCCAGGCGGCGCGCGGGCCCCAGATCATGGCTGATGCCGCCCATGCCGTCCTCACGGGAGCCAACCTTGCGGCCGGCGGTGCGGCGAGCGGCAATTTCTATACGGACGAGGAAGTCCTGGCAGCGGCGGGAGTGACGGATTTCCGTCCCTACAGCCTGGGGGCCCCGGAGGAAGGGCTGGTCCCGGACATCTTCCTCTAGGGCCATCTTCCCCTTAGGCGGCTTCCGCAGGGGACAGTCGCCTGCCGGCAGATTTAGCTCGGTAGGATTTAGCTATGGATGACGCACACACCCCCGGTACGCCCCTGAGCCGGAGGGACCTGGCGGACGAGCGCTTCCTGTCCGCCACCGGCATCCCCCGGCTTGACGTGGTGGACTCCACCGGATCCACCAATGCAGACCTCCTGCGGTCAGTGACAGTGGAGCCCGCCGCCTGGCCGGATCTGTCCGTGCTCACTGCCGAGTACCAGACAGCGGCGCGCGGACGGCTCGACAGGCACTGGGAAGCGCCGGCGCTGAGCTCCCTCTCGGTATCGGTTGTCCTGCGACCTGCCAACGCCGAGGGGCGGCCGCTGCCCACCCAAAGCTACTCCTGGTTGTCACTGATCGGGGCCCTGGCCCTGCGCGAAACCCTCCTCGAAACGGCCGGCATTCCCGCCGAACTGAAGTGGCCCAACGATGTCCTGGTCCGGGGGAAGAAGATCGCCGGCATCCTGGCGCAGCTGGGCCCCATGGTGGACGGCTCGGTGCCGCCGGTCATCCTGGGCACCGGCCTCAACGTCACGCTCACCGCCGGTGAGCTGCCTGTTCCCACTGCCACATCGGTGGTGCTGGAGGGCGCCCGGACCGAGGACCGCACGGTGCTCCTGAAAAGCTACCTTTCAAACTTTTCCGCGCTGTACCGCAGCTTCTGCAACGCCGACGGCGACCCGGCGGCAGGGATGGCGGGCGGGGCTTCCCTGCACAAGCGGGTGGAGGCAGTCATGGTCACCCTGGGCAAGCAGGTGCGGGCCCAGCTTCCGGGAGACCACGAAATCATCGGCCACGCTTCGCGGCTCGACGAATACGGTTCGCTGCTGGTGGTGGACCGGGACTCCCGGGAACATGTGGTCACCGCCGGGGACGTGGTGCATCTTCGGCCATGGACTTCCCCGGATGCTGCCGGCCAAGGCGGTTATGCGTAAAAACCTCCTGCCGGGCGAGCAGGTCATTGTGACCACCCGCCCGCAGCCGCGGCAGCTGGCCGGCGCTGCAGCTGCGTTTATCCTCGCCCCGGCGGTTGCTGCCTTTTGTTCCGCCTGGTTGATCCGCGGCGGCGCCGCGAGGGCAGTTCCCGCGCTTTCCGGCCGCTGGACCCCCTGGCTGGTGGGCGGTTGCGTGCTGGCCGCTGCCGCCGTGTGGCTGGGTTTCTGCCTGCCCCGGCTGCTGCGCTGGCAGGGGACGCGGTACACGCTGACCAGCAGGAGGCTGGTGGCCCGGTCCGGGATGTGGAAGCGGCGGGACCAGCAAGTGAACCTGGCGTCGGTCCGCAACCTGACTGTCCATGAATCGGTCCTGCAACGACTCTTCCGCTCGGGGAATATATCCTTGGAAGCCGGATATCAGTCTGTGGTGACGTTCCCGGACGTGCCGGAGGTAGCCAGGTTCCGGGATTTCATCCTCGATGCGATCGAGGACCTGCCGGACGAACCGGATGTCCAGCCCGGCGGGCCAACGGATTACCCTGCCGGAGTTTTGCCGTGGGAAATGAGAGAAGGTGGATTGGATGAACGATGAGGACCAGCAGGAACGCGTCGGATCCATCGCGCCCGCTCCGGCGGCAGACGCCCACCCTCCCACCGGGACCATGTCCGCCGAGCGGCTCGCCATGAAGGCACTGGAGTCCCGGCTGCTGGGCGGGGAACGCAAGCTCCGCCGCCGCGAAGTCGCTGCCGGTGCAGGGTTGTCCCTGCTGTCTGCGCGCAAACTGTGGCGCGCCCTGGGCTTCCCCAACTTCGGGGACGAGGATGTTGCCTTCACCGAACGCGACCAGGCGGCCCTCTCCACCGTGGTGGACCTGGTCCGTTCCGGCAAGCTAACGGAGGAGGCAGCCATCTCCGTCACACGCTCTATCGGGCAGATGACGGACCGCATGGTGGTGTGGCAGATCGAGGCATTGGTGGAGGACATGGTGCACGAGCAGGGCGTCACGGACGCCGTGGCCCGCAAGCGCCTGGTCAACGAGCTTCCCGCCCTGGTGGACGCCTTGGAGGAAATGCTCGTCTACTCCTGGCGGCGCCAGCTCAACGCCGGTGTCCAGCGGCTGGCGGTCCGCGCCGAGGCCGGGCTGCAGGCAAGCGAAGAAGGCCGCGAGGGTGACGAAGATGACGCCCCGCTGCCGTTGGCCCGCGCCGTCGGCTTCGCGGACCTGGTTTCCTACACCAGCCTGTCCCGGCGCATGAACGAGAAAACACTGGCCCGCATGGTGCAGCGCTTCGAGAACAAATGCGCCGAAATCATTTCAGTGGGCGGTGGACGCCTTGTTAAGACCGTGGGCGACGAAGTCCTCTACATTGCAGAAACTCCCGCCGCTGGAGCGGAAATTTCGCTCGCGCTGGCCCAAGCCTTCACCGAGGATGAGATCCTGCCGGAAGCCAGGGTGGCCATGGTGTGGGGCAGGATCCTGTCCCGGCTCGGGGACATCTACGGGCCCACCGTGAACCTGGCGGCGCGGCTGACGTCGCTCGCGGATCCGGGAACCGTGCTGGTGGACTCCATGACGGCATCGGCCCTGGAGCATGATGAGCGTTTTGTGATGGTGCCCCGGCCTGCCGAGAACGTCCGCGGCTTCGGCGAGATTCTGCCCGTCCGCCTCACCCGCGGCCTGGGCAAGGGGCTCGTCCTGGACTGACAGCGGCCCGTAAAAGGTAAGCAAAGAGTTTATCCAATTGATGGTGAATGCCGATATAGTCGGAATACACCCGGCCACCGCATGCCGGAAACCGGCTCTGCCGGAGCCTTACTGGGGGAAACAACATCGTGAAATTTCGCAGACCCGCGCGCTCAAACAGGCCGGCAACGTCTGGCGGACACTTCCGTTCGCGACGGCTCATTGGCAGCACTGCGTTTGGTGCCGCCGTTGCTGTGGTGGTGACGGGTGCTGTGTTGTATCCGGGGTTTAAGACCGCTGAGGTGGAGTTGAACGATGGCGGTGTGTGGGTGGTGTCGAAGTCCAGGAATGCGGTGGGGCGGTTGAATTATCCTTCGCGGGTCCTGGATGGGGCGGTGACGCCGGCGTCGACGACGTTCGACATTCTGCAGGATGCGGGGGAGGTGTTTGTGGATGATGAGTCTGGTTCGACGCTGAACCAGGTGTCTCCTGCGAATATGCGGCTGGGCGGGGATAAGCAGTTGCCGGGGGCCGCTGATGTGAGTTTTGGTTCCGGGGTGATTTCGGTGACTGATGCTGCTTCGGGGAAGGTGTGGGCGGTGTCGCCGTCCACGGTTAACGGGTTTGATGAGGAAGCGTCCGAGCCGGTGCTGGTGGGTTCGGAAGGCATTGTTTCAGCGGTTGGCGGGGATGACCGGATCTACTCGGCGGATCCGAAGTCCGGTGTGGTGACGGTGACGGGTGTTGATGCCGATGGTGCGGTGACGTCCTCGGAGTCTGAGACCTGGGCGGAGCTGAAGGGTGGCGGGGATCTGCAGATCACGGTGGTGGGGGATAAGCCGGTGGTTCTGGATGCGGCGGCGGGGAAGCTGTTGTTGCCGGGCGGCAAGCGGCTGCAGTTGGATAATGCCCGCGAGGCCAGGCTGCAGCAGGGCGGTGCGGCCAGTGACTTTGTCGCAATTTCCACGCAGAAGGCGTTGTTGAAGCAGCCCCTCGACGGCGGCACGGCGAAAACGGTGGCGTTCGACGGCGAAGGCGTGCCGGCTGCGCCTGTCCAGTTGGGCGGGTGTGTCCACGCGGCCTGGTCGGGGGTGAACAAGTACGTCCGTGACTGCACGAACGACGTGGACGACAAGAACGTGGACGTTCCCAAGGCGAGTGCGTCGCCGTTGTATGTGTTCCGGGTGAACCGGGACCTGGTGGTGCTGAACGATGTGAATTCGGGCAATGTGTGGCTGGTGAACCAGAACATGCAGCTGGTCAACAACTGGGACGACGTTATCCCGCCCAAGGAAACATCCGACGACGCCGACAAGGACTCCGCCGACGAAGTCCAGCAGACCGTGCTGCCGGACCGCACCAAACCCAACAGCGCCCCCGTGCCCAAACCCGACACTTTCGGGGTACGTGCAGGCAGGACTGTGATACTGCCCGTCCTTGACAACGACACCGACCCCGACGGCGATATCCTCACCGTGCGTGCCCCCGATCCGATCAGGTCCGGTGTCCTTGCCCCGATCTACGGTTCCACCGGCTTCCAGGTCAGCGTCCCTTCGGACAAAACCGGGTCCGAGACCTTCAAATACACGGTGGACGACGGCCGGGGCCTGAGCGCTTCCTCCGACGTCACGCTCAATATCGTGCCGCCGGGGGAGAACTCGGCCCCGCGGCAGAAGCCGAACCGCAATACCACCCTGGTGGTGCAGGCCGGCAAAAGTGTCACCCAGAACATCCTCACCGATTGGATCGATCCCGACGGCGACGATCTGTATGTAGTCGCCGCTACGGGCAGCGATCCTCGGGACCAGGTCAAAGTCCGGCCCGACGGACTGCTCACCTTCCAGGACGCCGGCACTGAGCCCGGCCGCAAGGTGGTCACCATGACGGTTTCCGACGGCGAGTCCACTACGGAAGGCAAGGTGACGGTAGACGTGCGCGGCCCCGGCGGGTTGCCGCCGGTCGCAAATGCGGACCACGTGGTGGCCGTCGCAGGCGTCGACACGGTGATTGCACCACTGAAGAACGACTCGGACCCGCAAGGGGGTGCGCTCCGCCTCGCCCAAGTCACCCCGGACGGCAACTCCACAGCCACCATGGGGGCGGACCAGCAGACCTTCACCTTCAACTCCGCATCCGTGGGCTCCCATTACGTGGCGTACCTGGTGACCAACGGCCCCGCCAGCGCGCAGCAGCTGGTCCGGGTGGACGTGGTTTCCGGGGACGGGGACAGCGCCCCCGTGGCGGTGCGCGACGTAGCACTGCTGCCCAGCGGCGGAACCGTGCTGGTGGACGTCCTCGGCAACGACTCGGACCCCTCCGGCGGGGTGCTGGTGGTGCAGTCCGTCACTGCTGCTGACGGGTTGCCGGTCAATTTTTCTGTGCTGGACCACTCAGTGATCCGGATTACGGACATCCGCGCGCAGGGCCAACTTAACGTCAAGTACACGATCTCGAACGGCAAGTCCTCGGCCAGCGGCGACATCGCAGTCCTGGTGGTTCCGGCCCCGGCAAAGCTCCAGGCTCCGCAAGCGAAACCGGATGAAGTGTCGGTCCGGGTGGGAGACGTGGTGACCATCCCTGTCCTCGAGAACGACTCCGACCCCAACGGCGGAAAGCTCGCGCTTGAGCCGGCGTTGGCACAGAAGCCCGACGAGGCCGACGGACGGATGTTCCAGGCCGGCGACACGCTGCGCTTCATCGCCGGAGACGTGCCCAAGACCGTCTACGCGATTTACAAGGTGACCAACGAATCCGGCCAGTCGGATTCACAACAGGTGACCATCCGCATCCGCGCCCGCGACGACGAGCGGAACACCCGTCCGGAGCCGAAGAACCTCACCGCCCGTGTGGTCTCCGGAATGGTGGTCCGGATCCCGGTGCCGTTGGACGGCATCGATTCGGACGGCGATTCCGTACAGCTGATCGGGGTGGACAAAGCCCCCGCCATGGGCACGGCCGTGGCCAAGGACGGCTACCTCGAATTCACCGCAACGGGCACGGCGGCCGGGACAGATACCTTCACGTACCGCGTCCGGGACCGGATCAGCGCCGAGAACACCGGCACGGTGATTGTGGGGATCGCACCTCCCGAAGCCAACAACCAGAAACCCATCGCCGTGGACGATTCCGTTGACGTCCGACCTGGACGCAAGATCGCCGTCGACGCACTCAGCAACGATTCAGACCCCGACGGCGACCCCATCGGGCTCGTCTCCAACGCCCTCGAAGCCCCGGCTGAACTTGGCGTCGACACTGCTGACGGCAGGGTAGTGCTCACAGCTCCCGGCACCGCCGGCAATGCGAACGTCAGTTACAAGATCCAGGACGACAAAAAAGCCCAGGGCGGTGCAGTGATCCGTGTCAGGGTCAGCCCCGACGCCGCCCTCAAGGCTCCGCTGGCGAAGGACGATGTCATCTCTCCAGCTGAGACGCTGGGCAAGTCCGCCGTTGACGTGCCGGTCCTGAAGAACGATTCGGACCCCGACGGCGTGGCCGCGGATCTGAAGATCAGCCTGCCGGACGGCAACCCGAATGCGCGCCTGAGCGGCGACGGCAACGTTGTGGTCAGCCTCGCGCCGGGAGACCAGTTGGTCCCCTACACCGTCACCGACGTTGACGGCCAGAGCGCCACGGCGGTCATCTGGGTGCCCGGCCAAGGTGAACAGCACCCCACCCTGGCCCGCACCGACGTCGTGGAAGTGATGGCCGGCAAGGAAATCAACCTCGACCTCAGTGAGTACGTTAAGGTCCGCGAAGGGCGTTCACCCCAGATCACGCAGGCGGACAAGGTCCGCGTCCAGGGCGCTGACACCCGGAACGTCATCGCCGGAAACGGCGACGCCCTGCGCTACGCGGCGCTCAAGGACTACGTGGGCCCGGGCTCCGTGACGTTCGAAGTGACGGACGGGTCCGGCCCGGAAGATCCGCAGGGCCTGAAATCCACCCTGACCATCATCACCCGGGTGATCCCGGACCCGGCAGCAAACCATGAGCCCACATTCAGCGGAACCGACCTTGAGGTGCCGAAGGCCGAAACGGCCAGCCTGGAACTGGGCAACCTGGCCACGGACGTGGACGCCGGAGACCAGGAGAAGCTCAAATTTGAGTTGGACGGGACTACGCCCGAAGGCTTTACCGCAACCATTGAGGGGCAGACGCTCAAAGTCAGTGCCGCAGCGGGCTTGTCCGCGGGCCGTAGGGGAAGCATCCCGCTGAAGGTCACGGACGGCCGCTCGGAACCGGTCAAGGCTTCGGTAACGGCCACCGTTGTAGCCTCCAACAGGCCGCTCCCCACAGCCAGTGAAGACGCTATCGACAAGGCAAACGCCGGCCGGGCGGAGACGATCAACGTCCTTGCCAACGACTTCAATCCCTTCAGCGACACCCCGCTGAAGATCGTTTCGGTCAGTGTCGAAACGGGCTCCGCCGCCGGGCAGCCGGTCAGTAGCGGAGATTCCGTCACGGTGACGCCCGCCGAGGGATTCAAGGGTGTTTTGGTGCTCCGCTACACCGTCTCGGACAAGACCGACGACCCCTCCCGCCAGGCGAACGGCCGCGTCAGGATCACGGTCCGGGACAAGCCGGACGCGCCCTCGGCTCCCACCGCCACAGATGTGCGCAGCCGGACTGCGGTGCTCAAGTGGGCCCCGCCGTCGGATAACGGGGCAACGATCACCGGATACACGGTCCGGTCCAACAACGGCTTCGAGCAAAAGTGCGCCACCACCACCTGCACGCTCAGCGGGCTCACCAACGACGTGAAGTATGTCTTCACGGTGATTGCCACCAACGAGGTCGGCGACTCCCAGCCGTCTGCGCAGTCCAACGAAATCCGCCCCGACGAAAAGCCGTCCCCGCCCGAGGCGCCCACGGTGAAGGCCGGCGACACCAACATGGTCATCAACTGGGCAGCTGCCAGGACCGAGGGCTCGGCCGTCAGGAGCTACAACCTGGAGATCTCGCCGCCGCCTGCCGGCGGCGTCGCCGTGAAGAACGGCGTGACCGGCCTGACCTACACCTGGCCCGGCCTGACAAACGGCGTGCGTTACAAGGTGCGCGCCCAGGCAGTCAACGAACTGGGCCCGTCCGACTGGGGGATTTACTCCTCCGAAGACAACCCGGCCGGGGTGCCGGCTGCACCGGCGGCGCCGACCTCAGCCGTGGCCTCCTCCGTCGGAACCACCAACCAGTTGCGGGTGAACTGGACCGAACCCGATACCAACGGGGACGCAATCAGGAACTACTACGTCACTATGGCCGGTGGCGGCGGGGCACCGCAGACCCAGACCATCGCGGGCACCGTGCGCACGGCCAACTTCACGGCGAACAACTCCGAAGCTGAGTACACGTTCACGGTCCAGGCCGAGAACAAGGCAGGCAAGGGGGCTGTCAGCCCCAATTCCGCGCCCCGGCGGGCCACCGGCAAGCTGGGCCAGGTCTCAGGGGTGAGTGCCACCCCTGCCGACACTGCAGGGGCCGGGCGCCAGCTGACCATCAACTTCAAGGAACTGACAGCGGCTGAACGCAACGGTTCGGCGTATGGCGAGGTCAGCTACACCTACAACGCCAGCAGCGGCCAGAGCGGTCCCATCCGGCCCGGGCAGACTGTGGGTGGTTTCACGAACGGTACGGCCACCTCCATCACTGTGGTGGCCAACTCAAGCGTGGCGCCAAGTTCAAACGCCAGCGCCCCCGCTAACGCCACGCCTTACGGTTCCCCGGGCACGCCCTCCGCGTCCGGCCAGGACGGCGGACAGAACCAGAAGTCATTGAGCTTCAGCTGGACCTCGCCATCGACGGCGACGAACGACGTCGCCTATACACAGATCAACATTGACGGCCGGGGCTGGGAAAGGGTCGCGGCCTCGGGAAGCCGGACGGTGAACACCGGAGGCTTTGACGAACCTCACTCGATCCAGGTGCAGACCGTGAACTCCATGGGTACCGGCGGAACCGTTGCCGGGGCGACTGCCAGATCCGGGCCGGCCAAGACTAATTGGGACAACTCGATCGTTGGCTACCGCACGTGCACGGACGCGCCTGCCTCAGGCCAAACCTCATGGAGGTCGCCGGCGGGCGCGGAACATACCTGCGACGGTGTCGTCCGCGACTATCCCTGGATCTACGGCTCAGGTCCGTCTTTCACAGTCAACTGCTACATGTGGCGTACAGTGCCCGACGCCCGCGGTACGTACAAGTGGTACCGCATCAATTCCCATCCCGACGGCCGTTTCGTGGGCCGTACCGTCCAGGTGGGCAACACCACGTTGGGTGAGCCCGAGGGCCACGGGATCCCGCAATGCTGATCACGGACGTGGCCGCAGGTGAGGCCGTGGGGGAGCGCTGCCCATCGCGACCCCGGCCACGCTTGGGTAGGCTGGCGCGGGAACAGGGAGCCCGGTACCGGGTCGCTGGACGGTTCGGCCGGGGGGCCGCCACAAACTTCAGGGGAACAGAAAAGCCGTGACAACTCTGCTGGGGAAGCTGGGTCTCAAGAGGCGCCACAAAAAAATCGTCACCGGCACTGCGTTTGGTGCCGCCGTTGCTGTGGTGGTGACGGGTGCTGTGTTGTATCCGGGGTTTAAGACCGCTGAGGTGGAGTTGAACGATGGCGGTGTGTGGGTGGTGTCGAAGTCCAGGAATGCGGTGGGGCGGTTGAATTATCCTTCGCGGGTCCTGGATGGGGCGGTGACGCCGGCGTCGACGACGTTCGACATCCTGCAGGATGCGGGGGAGGTGTTTGTGGATGATGAGTCTGGTTCGACGCTGAACCAGGTGTCTCCTGCGAATATGCGGCTGGGCGGGGATAAGCAGTTGCCGGGGGCCGCTGATGTGAGTTTTGGTTCCGGGGTGATTTCGGTGACTGATGCTGCTTCGGGGAAGGTGTGGGCGGTGTCGCCGTCCACGGTTAACGGGTTTGATGAGGAAGCGTCCGAGCCGGTGCTGGTGGGTTCGGAAGGCATTGTTTCAGCGGTTGGCGGGGATGACCGGATCTACTCGGCGGATCCGAAGTCCGGTGTGGTGACGGTGACGGGTGTTGATGCCGATGGTGCGGTGACGTCCTCGGAGTCTGAGACCTGGGCGGAGCTGAAGGGTGGCGGGGATCTGCAGATCACGGTGGTGGGGGATAAGCCGGTGGTTCTGGATGCGGCGGCGGGGAAGCTGTTGTTGCCGGGCGGCAAGCGGCTGCAGTTGGATAATGCCCGCGAGGCCAGGCTGCAGCAGGGCGGTGCGACCAGTGACTTTGTCGCAATTTCCACGCAGAAGGCGTTGTTGAAGCAGCCCCTCGACGGCGGCACGGCGAAAACGGTGGCGTTCGACGGCGAAGGCGTGCCGGCTGCGCCTGTCCAGTTGGGCGGGTGTGTCCACGCGGCCTGGTCGGGGGTGAACAAGTACGTCCGTGACTGCACGAACGACGTGGACGACAAGAACGTGGACGTTCCCAAGGCGAGTGCGTCGCCGTTGTATGTGTTCCGGGTGAACCGGGACCTGGTGGTCCTGAACGATGTGAATTCGGGCAATGTGTGGCTGGTGAACCAGAACATGCAGCTGGTCAACAACTGGGACGACGTCATCCCGCCCAAGAACGAATCCGACGGACAGGACCAGGAATCCGCAGACAACAACACCATCAACGTCCTGCCGGACCGCACCAAACCCAACCGTCCGCCGGAAACCAAGCCAGACGCCGTCGGCGTGCGCCCCGGACGCACCACCATCCTCAGCGTCCTGGACAACGACTCGGACCCCGACGGCGACGTCCTCACCGCCGCGGTGGGGGCCTCCGGACCCCGGGCCGGAAGCCTGGAAAACATCTACGGCGGTACCGCCTTCCAGATTTCCGTCCCGCCTGATGCCAAAGCCGGTACCGAAACGTTCAGCTACAGCGCCTCCGACGGCCGCGGCCTTTCCGCCACCGGGCAGGTGACGCTCAGCGTGATGGCCCCAGACCAGAACAAGCCGCCCCAGTTCAAGCGCGGCGACAACACCACCATGCTTGTGGAGCAGGGCAAGACCGTCAGCCAGGACATCCTCACGGACTGGGTTGACCCCGACGGCGACGACCTTGTCCTCCTGGAGGCAAAAGCCGACAATGACCAGGACCAGGTCAAGGTGCGCCGCGACGGTCTGCTGACCTTCCAGGACTCCGGGGCAACCGCCGGCAAGAAAAACGTGGAAGTCACTATCTGGGACGGCCGCGATACCGTCACCGGAAAAGTGGTGGTCAACGTCCAGCCCCCGGGAGCCCTGGCACCCGTGGTCAACGCCGACCATGTCACCGCCGTGGTCGGCCAGGACCTGGTGGTTTCACCGCTGAAGAACGACGTCGACCCCAACGGCGGCGCCCTCCGCCTGGCCCAGGTGGAAGCCAACGGCCCCGCTGAGCTCGGTCCTGTCACTGACGGCGGCACCTTCACCTTCCGCAGCACCACCCCCGGGCCCGTCTACCTCACCTATATCGCCAGCAACGGGCCGCAGAGCAGCCAGGGGCTGATCCGCGTGGACGTCGAGTCCGGGGACGATACCGGCGACCCCGTTGCCGTCCATGACGTGGCTTTGATGCCCACTGGGGGCAGCGTGCTGCTGGACCCCCTGGCCAACGACTCCGATCCGTCCGGCGGCGTCCTGGTGCTCCAGTCGGTAAAGATGCCGGACAATTCGACGGCGTCCGTGAGCGTGATCAACCACGGCGTCCTGCGCATCACCGACATCCTCGGAACCAAGGACCCGATCCTCTTCGAATACACCATGTCCAACGGCAGGAAGTCGGCCACCGGCAGCGTCTCGGTGGTGCCTGTACCGGCCCCCGCCGTCGTGGAAGCACCCCAGCCCAAGCCGGACGAAGTGAACGTCCGGGTCAACGACGTCGTCACCATTCCCGTTTTGGAAAACGACACCCATCCCCAGGGCCAGGAACTGGGCGTAGACCCGGTGCTGCCCCAGGGCGTGGATCCGTTGGACGGGGAGAGCTTCGTTTCCGAGAACACCCTCCGCTTCATCGCCGGCAGCCAGCCCAAGACGGTCCGTGCCATCTACAACGCGGTTGATCCGCAGGGCCAGAAGAGCGCAGCAGCGGTGACCATCCACATCCTGCCGCTCGAGGGCGCCCAGAACTCCCGGCCGCAGCCGCGCAACCTCACCGCCCGCGTTGTCGCTGCCGGCACGGTCCGCATTCCTGTCCCGCTGGACGGCATCGATCCTGACGGCGATTCGGTGCAGCTGACCGGCATCGACAGCACACCCGCGATGGGCATGGCGACCGTCGGCAGCAACTTCATCGACTTCACGGCCGCCGGTAACGGCGCCGGGACGGATACGTTCCGCTATAAGGTGGTGGACCGGCAGGGCGCCGTCAACACCGGCACCGTGACCGTGGGCATCGCTCCGCGCGGCGAGGCCAACCAGAAACCCACCCCCGTGGACGACGAGGTGCGGGTCCGCCCGGGCCGCCAGATCGCCGTCGACGCCACCGGCAACGACACCGACCCCGACGGCGACCTCATCCGCATCCTGACGGACGGCGTCGAGGCAGATGCCGCGCTGCAGGCCACGGTGAGCAAAACCAGCGGCCGGATCGTCCTGCTGGCCCCGGGCGAGGCCGGAACGGTCAACGTCCGCTACACCATCGCCGATGACCGTGACGCTTCCGCCCAAGCCGCTATCCGCGTGGTGGTGGACAACGAGGTTCCGCTCAAAGCGCCTATCGCCCGTGACGACAGGGTGACGTCCGCCCAGACCATGGGGAAGACCGCCGTGGACGTTCCCGTGCTCAAGAATGATGAAGATCCCGACGGTGTAGGCGAGAACCTCAAGATCAGCACCGATGCCACCACGGCCCGGCCCGGGGCGGACGGCAACGTGATCGTGGACCTGACCGAGCAGCCGCAGCTCATCCCGTACGCGGTGGAGGATGTGGACGGCCAGCAGTCGACGGCGGTCATCTGGGTGCCGGGCCTCGGCCAGCAGGTTCCCACCCTGGCCAAGGATGAAGTTGTTGAGGTCATCGCCGGGCAGTCCGTGGACGTGGACTTGGACGAGTGGGTGAAGGTCCGGGAGGACCGCTCGCCGCGGCTGACCCAGGCCGACCGGATCAAGCTCATCGGTGCCGACGGGAGCGATCCCGTGACCGGTGGCGGCACGGGCCTGAAGTACACGGCCGGTGCAGACTATGTGGGCCCCGGTTCGCTCACCTTCGAGGTGACGGACGGAACCGGCCCGGACGATCCTGCCGGCCTGAAGTCGACCCTCAGCATCCGCACCAGGGTGCTGCCGGACCCCAACAAGAACAACCCGCCGGAGCTCCTGGGCGCCAGCGTGGACGTCCCGAAGGGTGAATCGGCGGACCTGAACCTGGGCAGGTTGACATCCGACCCGGACCGGGACGACGTGGACAACATGAAGTACGAACTGCTGGGTGGCAGCCCGGCCGGCTTTAACGCCCGGATAGATGGGAAGACCCTTAAAACGTCCGTCGACGCGGCAACTGCCACTGGGACCGCCGGCACGGTCCAGGTCAAGGCACGGGACCCACGCGGGCTCGAGGCCACCGCAACGTTCCAGCTGGGCGTGACCGCCTCCAACCGGCCCAAGCCGGTGGCGAACGATGACCTCGAGCCCAACGCCGCCGCCGGAAAGCGGGTCACCGTCAACGTGCTGGCCAACGACGCCAACCCATTCCCGGAAACCGCGCTGAAGATCATCTCGGCTGCGACCGAAACCGGACAGGGGAGTGCGGCAGTTTCCGGCGATTCGATAACTGTGACGCCGTCAGCCGGCTTCACCGGCACCCTGGTTGTGGCCTACACCGTGGCGGACAAGACCGGGGACGATTCCCGCAATGCCACGGCCCGTATCCGGCTTACAGTCAAGGACGAGCCGTTGGCGCCCACCACGCCCCAGGCTCAGAGCGTGGGGGACCAGACGGCATTGCTGAACTGGTCCGCTCCGGCAGATCGCGGTTCTTCCATCACTAAGTACACCGTCTACGGCGAAGCCGGTTTCCGGCAGGACTGCCCGGCGAACACGTGCACCCTGACCGGACTGGTCAACAACACCACGTACCACTTCCAGGTGACGGCAACCAACGAATTCGGCGAATCGGACAAGTCCCCGGCCTCCGCGGAGGTGCGGCCGGACGTCAAGCCGGATACCCCTTTGGCGCCCACCCTGAAGTTTGGCGACAAACAGCTGTCCATCAACTGGACTGCACCGGCCAGCAAGGGCTCGCCGGTCAAGTCCTACGACCTGGAAATTTCGCCTGCCCCGCCGGGCCAGAACGGGCAGATCCAGAACCTCACGGCCGTCAGCTACGTGTGGAAGGGGCTGCAGAATGGCGTCTCCTACAAGGTCCGGGTCCTGGCCCGCAACGATGCCAAAGACCCGTCCGAGTGGAGCCCCTACTCTGCGGCGGAGGTGCCCGCGGGCGTGCCGGCCACTCCGGCCGCGCCCACCGCTGTACAGGACAAATCCCTGGGCGCCACAACCCAGCTGAAGGTCTCCTGGACGGCCCCGAACAACAATGGCGATGCGGTCTCGGCCTACACGCTGACCACCCTCCGCGGTGGCACGGTAGTGTCCACCCAGCAGGTGGCCGGCACCACCCAGAACGTGACTGTGGACAACTCCGAGACCAATTACACCTTCACGGTTTCGGCCACCAACAAAGCAGGCACCAGCGGCACCAGCGCGCAGTCCGCCGCCATCCGGGCGGCCGGCAAGCCGGGCCAGGTGAGCAGCGGGACAGTAGCCGACACCGGAACCAGCGGCCAGCTCAAGGTGACATTTACGCCGCTGACCGAGGCCCAGCGCAATGGGTCCACGGCCGGTGAGATCGCCTACTCCTACCGCGCCTCCAGCGGCCAGTCCGGACCCATCAACGCCCCGGGCGGCAACATCAACGGCCTGCCCAACGGAACAGACGTGACCATCACCATCATCGCCACGTCCACCAAGAACAACGTGTCCGGCGACGCCCAGACCATTGGCACCGGCAACCCGTACGGGCCGCCGAACGCGCCCAACGTGAACGGCATGACGTCCCCCAAGGGCGATGGGCAGGTGCACTGGAGCTGGAACAACCCGAACACCAACGGCCGGCCGCTCAACCGGTATGAGGTCAGCATGGACGGCGGCGGCTGGCAGAGCGTGGGCAAGGCGACCAGCTTCGACGCCGGCGCCGGCGGATGGAGCCAGACCCACAGGTTGCGCGTCCGGGCCGTGACGGTGGTGGATGGCGCCATTGGGGGACCTGCAACCTCCACGTCCGGTGCCGACCCGACGCCACCTCCGGCCCCCACCAAGGTCCGTGTCGAGGCTTCGACGGTCAACAGTTGCCCGGGGAAGCCGGGCGTTCCAGACAGGTACAGCAACGTCAACGGAGACGCCCGTTGCGGTTCCAGCGATGCGAACTGGGTTTCCTTCTCGGACGGCTGGATCGACAGTTCCTGCTGGATGAACATCTACGGTTCGCCGGAATCGGACCCGGGCTACTACAAGTGGTACCGCATGGAAAACGGTCCTTGGCCCGGCTGGTACGTCAAGCGCGCCACGATCGACATCAGCGGTCCGGACGTTCCCCGGTGCTGATCGTCCCAGCAGTCCCTCCGCATCCATTTCACGTATTCCGCACGATTAGTAAAGGACTTACTCCATGACCATGACCACCGAGCAGGCCGCCTGGTTTGCAGACACCTTCGACAAGCTGGTCGCCAACGTGGGGCACGCTGTCCTGGGCAAGGAGCACGTCATCCGGCTGACCTTCACCGCCATGCTTGCCGAGGGGCACGTCCTGTTTGAAGACGCCCCCGGTACGGGCAAGACGTCTCTGGCCCGGGCACTGGCGGCTACGGTTCAAGGCTCGAACAACCGCATCCAGTTCACCCCGGATCTTCTGCCCTCGGACGTCACCGGCGTCACCATCTACGACCAGAAGACGCAGAAGTTCGAGTTCCACAAGGGCCCCATCTTCAACAACATCGTCCTTGCTGACGAAATCAACCGGGCTTCGCCCAAGACCCAGTCGGCACTGCTGGAGGTCATGGAGGAATCCCGCGTCACGGTGGACGGCGTCACCTACTCCGCCGGGCGCCCCTTCATGGTGATGGCCACCCAGAACCCTATCGAACAGGCCGGCACCTACCGGCTGCCGGAGGCACAGCTGGACAGATTCCTGATCAAGACGTCCATCGGATACCCGGACCACGCGTCCACCGTCCGGCTCCTGGGCGGCTCGAACCTGAAGGACCGCTCCCAGGAACTCACCGCCGTCATCACCACCCAGGCTGTGGCGGACATGGCTGACCTTGCCGCCACCGCCCATGTGGACACCGCGGTCCTGGAATACATTTCCCGGCTCTGCGAAGAGACCCGCAGCGCACCGGAAACCCGGTTGGGGGTGTCCGTGCGCGGTGCCCTGGCCATGGTGCGGGCGGCGAAGGTCTGGGCCGCCTCCCAGGGCCGGAACTTCGTCCTCCCGGACGATGTCAAGGAACTCGCCCCCGTGGTGTGGACCCATCGTTTCGTGATGGACCCGGAAGCGGAGTTCTCCGGCGCTACCCCTGAAGCCGTCCTGGCCCGCATCCTGGCGGATGTGGCTGCGCCGCAACAGCGCACCAACGCCTGACCGCCGCACCAAGCGGCCACCACTCCACCCATCGCACCCCCGAAGGTTCACATATGTCCACCGGCACCCCGTTGACCCGGATCGCCGAGCGCCTCAGGCAACCTTTCCACCGGAACGGCCAGCCCATGCGCCTGCACCCGTCCGCCGTCTGGGCCGAGGCCAGCAGCACCGCCGGGCTCGCCCTGGCTCCCGCCTGGCGCGCTGCCAGGGCGGCCTGGCTCAAGCACGCCTGGCCCGTCCTCTCGGTGGTCAGCGTTTTAGGCTGGTCCGTTCTGGCCGCCGTCATCCTGCTCTGGACTGCGGGACAGGCCTACGGCTGGCAGGAGGCAAAGGCCGCCGCGGTGGCGGCCTTTGTGATGTTCGTGATTGCCGTGGGCTTTATCCTCGGCCGCTCCACTTATGGCGTGGTCCTGGACCTTGCCCGGACGCGCGTGGCGGTCGGGGACAGCGCCGTGGGCAGCATCGCTGTCACCAACACCTCCAACCGGCCCCTGCTGCCCGCCGCCGTCGAACTGCCCGTGGGCGGTGTCACCGCGGTCTTCCACCTGCCCCGGATGAAACCGCAGCAGGTCCACGAGGACCTGTTCACCATCCCCACAGCCCGCCGTGCCGTGATCGTGGTCGGACCGGTGCGCTCGGTCCGCGCCGACCCGCTGCACCTGTTGCGCCGCCAGGTCCTGTGGACGGAGCCCGAAGATCTCTTCGTGCATCCCCGAACGGTGGCCCTGGCCGGATCGGCTGCCGGCTTCATCCGCGACCTTGAGGGCATGCCCACCACCGAGCTGTCCAGCGCAGACGTGTCCTTCCATGCCCTCCGCGACTACGTGCCCGGGGATGACCGGCGGCACATCCACTGGAAAACCACAGCGCGGACCAACAAGCTTATGGTCCGCCAGTTCGAAGAGACCCGCCGCGCCCACCTCGCCGTGTCCCTGTCCATCAACACGGACGAATATGCCTCGGAAGAGGAATTCGAGATGGCGATCTCCGCCGCTGCCTCCATCGGCCGGCAGGCCATCCGCGAGCAGCGTGAGCTGGACGTCCTCACCCAAAAGGGGCCGCTAAGGTGCGAAACGGGCCGCAACATGCTCGATGACATGACCCGCATTGTGGGGGCACCAATGCGTCGTACCGCCGTCGACCTCGCGAGGACGCTGGCCGATACGGTCCCCAACGCCTCCGTGGTGTTCTTTGTGGTGGGCAGCAACGTCACCCCCACCCAGCTCAGGTCCGCCGCCGCCTCCGTGCCGCCCGGGGTGCGCAGCCTCGCCGTGCGGGTGGAAGCCGGCGCCGCGTCCAGCAGGGCGAACATCGCCGACCTGACAGTGCTCACCCTGGGCGACCTCGCCGACCTTGGCATCGTTCTCCGAAAGGCGGCAGCATGACCTCCGCACCCGGCCTGCGCCCGCGCACCGTGTCCGCGCGACAGCCGCGAAACACGCAGGGCTCATCGTTCGCGGACGGCCAGCCGCTTTGGCATTTCCTGCTCGACGCCGGTGCCCTGACCGTACTCCTGGGGCTTGGCCTGCTTGGCTTCGGGCTCAGCTTCGGCGGCGACCCGTATTACCTCCTGTCCGGCTTCGGCGGGATCATCCTGGGCCTGGCCATCGGCGTCCTCAATGCGCACCTGCGACTGGGACTGCTGATCACCTCGGCCCTGGCCCTGGGTGCCTACCTCATGTTCGGGACGCTGCTGGCGGTACCCGACTCGGCTATCGCCGGCATTGTGCCCACCCTGGACTCGCTCCGGATCCTCCTCCTGGGCATCATGTTCGCCTGGAAGGACATGCTGACCGTCGGGGTTCCGGTGGGAACCGCCGGCGGCGTGCTGATCGTCCCGTTCCTGAGCTCCATGATCACCGCACTGGTAGCGGCGGTCCTCACTTGGCGGGCCAGGACCCCGTACCTGCCCCTGATCCCGGTGCTGGTTCTCTTCGTAACGGGCATCGCCTTCAGCACCAACGCCGCCTTCCTCACCCTCGAACGCGGCATCGGCCTGACGGTGCTGGGCATCGCCTGGGCAACCTTCCGCCGGGACGCCCTGCGCAGAAGCAGCAGCCGGAAGGTCGCTGTCAACAACCCGCAAATCGACTCCGCCACCGCGCAGCGGGCCAAGCTGCGCAGGCTGGGCATGGCAGCCGGAGTTATTGCCGCCAGCGTGGCCGTCACCGCGGTCTCCGCCCCGCTGCTGACCGCAGGAGGAGACCGGAAAGTCCTCCGGAACGTTGTGGTCCCGCCGTTCGACCCTAAGGACTACATCACCCCACTGGCGAGCTTCCGCACGTTCGTCAAGGACAAAAAGGACGACACCCTGTTTGTGGTCCAGGGGCTGCCCCGCGACGGACGCGTCCGGCTGGGTGCCCTGGACGCCTTCAATGGCACCAACTACAACATGGATCCCAACGGCTCCGGCAACTTCAGCAAGGTAGGCGATACCGAGTCCATCAACACCCTGGCCGACACCTCGGGCGTGGTTCCCACCAACGACTACTCCATCGGCATCACCATCGAGGACTACCAGGGCTTCTTCGTTCCCGGCGGCCGCAAGACCACCGGCATCAGCTTCGACCAAGCTGCCTCCGCCGCGGCTTCGGGCCTCTACTTCAACTCAAGCACTGACACCGCCGTCACCACCAACGGGCTGTCCAAGGGGGACTCCTACAGCGTCCAGGTGGCCGATCCCGTCAAACTCGAACACGGGCAGCTGACGCAATACGACTTCGCCAGGATGTCCCTGCCGGACACGGTCGAGGTGCCGCCGGTGGTGGGATCGCAGGCGAACGACCTCTCGGCGGATGCCCCCACAGCCATCGACCGGGTGCGCCAGATCGAGGCCCACTTCCAGAAGACGGGAGCCTTCAGCAACGGCCTGGTCAGCGAAGGGCAGCTGCCCAGCGTCTCCGGCCACGGGTCCGCGCGCATCAGGAACCTGCTCACGGCCAAGCAGATGCTGGGTGATGACGAGCAGTATGCCGTGGCGATGTCCCTGATGCTGCGCCACCTGGGTATCCCGTCCCGCGTGGTGATGGGCTTCTACCCTGAGCCGACGAGCCCGGAAAACGGGGCAGGGGAAGTGAAGATTACCGGCAAGGACGTCCACGCCTGGGTGGAGGTCGCGTTCGAGCGGGTGGGCTGGGTCAGCTTCGACCCCACCCCGCCCAAGGACAACGTCCCCATTCCGCCGGATCCTGAGAACAAGTCCAAGCCCAAGCCCCAGGTCCTGCAGCCGCCGCCCCCGCCGCAGGAACCTGCGGACCTGCCGCCGGACTCTTCCCCGGACGCGCTGGACGCCGACCAGAAAAAGAACAACCCCTGGCTGTTCTGGGGAGCGCTGCTGGGCGCCCTGGGCGTTGCCCTGATCCCGCTGTCCATCCTCGCGCTGCCGCTGCTGCTGATTGCTTTGCTGAAATCACGACGGCGGAAGTCGCGTTTCCGGGACGGTGACCCTGCGCAGCGGGTCGGCGGGGGCTGGAGCGAGGTGGTGAGCCTTGCCACGGATATGGGAGCCGCCGTCGACACCCGGTCCACGCGGCGCGAAAGCGCGGCGGTACTGGCCGATGCGTTCCCCGCCAGCGGCGGCACCACCACCATGCTGGCCAGGCGGGCCGACGCATCGATCTTCGGAGCCGGCCAGCCCAGCGAGGACGAGGTCCGGGAGTACTGGACCATCGTTGACGGCTCGCTGAAGGAGATGACCTCCACCGTGGGGTTCTGGCGCCGGCAGCAGGCGAGGTTCTCGCCCCGTTCGCTGCTGTCGGACGCGCGCAGCCTCCTGGGCCGCCGCGGCGCCAGGCTGGCACTCCCGGCGCTGCCTTCCATCAAGGGGACCGGCCGCCGTCGTCCTGCCGGCCCGGAAGCATCTGAAGGGACGGCCAGGCCGGACACCACCACGACTCCCGATAGCACCATGACTCCCGATGGCACCACGCAAGGACACAGTATCCAGTGACAGACGACGCCGGGCGTTGCCCCCACTGCCGGCAAATGATCCGCCGCGGGGCCGCTTTTTGCACTGCCTGCGGCGCGCCGTTGCCCAACCGGTCAGCGCGCGGCACCCGCGTGCCCTATCCGGTTGCTGATCCCGGTCCGGGTTCCCCCGCCGCGCACCTGTCCGGGATTCCCGGTACTATCCCGGTAGTAGAAAGGCCCCAGGCATTTACTGCCGGGGGCATCAGCGCGCGCACAGGCCGGGGGAGCGCCGGCGGGTCCACCCTGCAGGTGGCTGCGGGTCCAGGGGGAGGAACGGGAATGGCAGTGAATCTTCAGCTTGTTCCGGCTACGGCGGGCAAGCGCCTTGGTGCTGCCGTGATGGACTGGCTCCCGCCCCTGGCGGTACTCGTCATCACCTTTGCCCTCGGTTTCGCGGGCATCACCCGGACCCGCAGCGGCGGCTTCATCATCTACGACACCGCGTCCCTGGTGCTGTTCGGGGGCATCGGACTGGGACTGACCCTCGTGTATCTTTTCGTCGTGATGGCTTGGGAAGCCCGGACGGGCAAGACCCTCGGCAACCTGCTGATGGGGATCCGGACTGCGGACAACGACGGCTATGCGCCGGGAATCGGTCCTGTCTTCCTGGGCGGCCTGATCACGGGGGCAGGCATCCTGCTCACGCTGCTGGTGGCTGTCCTTGTAGTGGTTTTCCAGTGGTTCGGGGCCGCATTCTTCGTCCTCGGCCCGCTCGTGCTGATTGGCGCGGCGTGGGCCGTGCTGGTGGTGGTTTCCAACAGCTGGGACAAGAACGGCGGGCTCCGCGGCTGGCACGACGCTGCTGCGAAAACCCTTGCGTTCGACGTCAAATCGGGCCGCGATCCCCTTACCACCGGCGGCATTCAAGGGCCGTACAGCTTCGCCCCGCTGGACCTGCCCCCGGTGCAGCAGGTGTTGTCCCCGGTGGCCGGCGCCGCTCCCGTCCTGCCCCCACCGGCAGTCACCCAGCGCACTCTGGCGGAGCCGCAGGTCGCCCCGTACCAGGCGCCAGGTCCGCAGGCCCCTGTAGTCGAGGTCCGTGCAGTCGAAGCCCGGGCATCCGAGGCACCCGCATTCCATGCCCACGCACCGGCCGTCCAACAACGGCATCCGGACGACGACGTGGACCGCACCCAGGTGCGCCCGGGATCAGCCGCACCCGCGCCCGTCGCGGTCCTGCGCATCAAACTGGACGACGGCCGCGATTTCCAGTTGGACCGCAGCGTCCTGGTTGGCAGGAACCCGGTGGCCAAGGCGGGCGAACAGCAGGCCCAGCTGCTCGCCGTCGATGACGCCGGACGTTCCATTTCCAAAACCCATCTGCATTTGCTGACTGACGGGGCCGGCGTCTGGGTGACGGACCGCAACTCCACCAACGGCAGCGCCGTGACCACCCCCGACGGCCAGCGCACCCCCCTTCAAGCGGGAGTGCCCGCATTTGTTACCCCGGGATCCAGTGTCCATTTTGGAGACCGCACCTTTTACCTAGGACAGGCATGAACCATCAGCCCGCACGTGTTCCCTCCAGCACTAAACCGGGGGCAGGGCTCAGCCTGAGCGTCGGCCACGGAACGGACCGGGGACTCCGCCGGGAGTTGAATGAGGATTCGTACATTGCCTCCGATCCCGTCTTCGCCGTGGCGGACGGCATGGGCGGCCACGAAGCCGGCGAGATCGCCAGCGGTATGTGCGTCCGGGCGCTGGCCACGATACCCCAGCTCACCACGGGGGAGCGGAGCGTCACGGCGGCCGTCCTCCAGCAGTACTTGGTGAAGGCGGACGACTCCATCCGCGAGGCCACCGGTGCGCGGGCCGGCACTACGCTGACGGGCGCCGTCATCGTGGAACAGATGGGCATGCCGTACTGGCTGGTGATGAACATTGGTGACTCCCGGACGTACCGTCTGAGCCAGGGCAGGTTCGAGCAGATCAGCGTGGACCACTCCGAGGTCCAGGAACTGGTTGACGCCGGGGAGATCACGGCGGAGCAGGCCACCATCCATCCGCGCCGGCACGTGGTCACGCGCGCCCTGGGCACGGGAGATGAGACGGAGGCCGACTATTGGCTGCTCCCGGTTGAGGAGGGAGACCGGGTCCTCGTATGCTCCGACGGGCTCACCGGGGAGCTGACGGACGAACACATTTACCGGATCCTCAGCACCGTTGGCCATCCCCAGGATGCAGCGGACGCCCTGATCCAGGCGGCGCTCCGCAGCGGTGGCCGGGATAACGTCACGGTTGTGGTGGTGGACGCCCGGAACGTCCTGAACGACGCCGGTGCAGCCACCACCGCGCCACGCCCGGTCCCGGCCGAAGAGGAAGTAACACTGCCCCGCACAAGCACCGCGGATGAAGGCACCGTGGAAACAGCCGCTCTGGAACCAGACACTCTGGATGAGAGCGAGGAACCGGGCGATGACCGCCGTTAGTTACATCGCCGGGACCTGGCTGGGCATTGTCCGCTCGCACACGGCCGTCCTTCTGGGGCCGGGCACGCAACCGGCCCTTATCGCTGCACTCTGGGACCTGCTGGAAAGCCGGCCGGAAGTGCACGAAGTCCTTCACGCCGTGACCAGCAGTTCCGGGGGATCACTGGCCAACATCCCTTCCTTCGGCATCCTCGACTTCCAGGGACCCCTCCGCGTATTCCTGCGGGGGGACCTCGACGTCACTGTCCAGTCGACGGACGGCCCCGTGGAGCTGAACGGCCGGGACGTGACTACGTGGACCGAGCGGCGGCTCAATAATCCCGGGCTGTGCCGGCTGGCGATCCCGTACGCGGGCAGCGGAGTGCACCGCCAGGCGACACCCGCGCAGGCGGATGCTTACCTGCCATCGCCTGGCCAGCCGGAGGCTGACCTGCCGGAGCTGCCGCTCGCGGAAGGCGTGGTGCTGCTGCAGTCCCTGGTACTCATGCTCGACGCCGGGACCAGGGCGGCCATCAGGCACGATCTGGCAGCAGCGGGAACCGCCGTATCCGCGAAACCGGCAGCGGCCACAGCCCCGACGGTCATTGAAACCACTTCACCTGCAGCGGTCGCCTCCGCCGTGTCGGCCTCGGCTATTGAAGCGCCCGGGCAGGCAGGTGACCTTCCGGAGATCACTGTTGCCCCCGAGCACGGGGCGTCTGCCGAGACTGTTTACGCGGTCATCGATGAGGACTTCGGCGTTGAAGGATCTGCAGTGCCTGACGCTGATCCGGGCACAAACGCTGCCCGGGAAACTGATGCTGATGCAGGGACTGACCCTGCACCGGAAACTGACGCTGCCCCACGGTTTGAGCCAGAGCCAGAGCCAGTTCGGGAGAACGCTGGATCCGGTTCTGGCGAACAGGCGCCGGCCAGCGAGATGACCAGCTCCTACGATCATCTGTGGGAGCGGACGGTGGTCCGCAGGATCGAAGACGCGGCCATTCGCGAAGATCTGGACGAAGCCGGCCCGGAGTCCGGCAACCAGGAAGCAGCAGACCAGGAAGCCGGCAACCAGGAAACACCAGGGCCGGAGTCGCCAGACAAGCGGGAAGAAGCCGCCTCACCGGCGGAGCCCGGCAGTCCTGAAGCGCTCCCGGCACCGGCGGACGCACAGCCCGTCGTCGTCCTGGACGTACAGCCCGCCGTCGTCCCGGCGGCGCCTTCCACCGGTTCACCGAGCCCGGCACCCGTCGCTCCGACAAGCAGCGGCCTCATCGATTCTGTGCCCTGGCGGACGGGGGGCGCGGGCAGCGGGCAGGCCCCGACCGTTGCAGCGCCCTCGCCCATGCTGTCGGCCGTACCTTCCGCAGGATCCGATAGCCCGGTTACCCCCGCCGCACAAACGAGCGCAGAGTACGACGGCGACCACGACGGCCAGACAGTCATGAAGGGCAGCCTGGCCGGGATGGCTGCACGCCCGGTCCGCGCGGTGAAAGACGTTTCCGCGGCAGTGGGACCGCTCGTGCTGGCACGGCTCTGCGCCCAGGACCACCCCAACCCGCCGACGAGTGCCGCCTGCGCCACCTGCGGTGCCGGCTTGCTGCCCGATGCAGTCCAGGTGGCTCGTCCCCGCCTCGGACGGATGCGGATCTCCACGGGAGAACTCGTAGACCTCGACCAGTCGCTGGTGATCGGAAGGCAACCCTCAGTGTCCCGGGTCCAGGGCGGAGTGATGCCCCGGCTGGTCCAGGTGGCGAGTCCGGGCGGGGATATTTCCCGCTCCCACGTCGAAGTCCGGCTGGAAGGCTGGCACGTGATGCTCTGCGACCTCAAAGCCACCAACGGCACCGTCCTGGTGCGCGAAGGCCAGCCTCCGCGCCGCCTGGCCCAGAACGAGATGGCGATCCTGCTTGACGGCGACATCGCAGAACTGGGCGACAACATCTCATTGCGTTTTGAGGAGATTCTTTGAGTTCCAAACGGCCACCGGCGCCGCCGCCCCACATCCCGGGGTTCACCTATTCCAGCCTGCTCGGGTCCGGCGGCTTCTCCGACGTCTACCTTTATGAACAGGACCGGCCCCGGCGGAAAGTGGCCGTCAAGGTGCTGCTCTCGGACCTGAAAACCGAAGGTGCCCGCCGCCGGTTCGAGTCCGAAGCCAACCTGATGGCCCAGCTGTCGTCCCACCCGTACATCGTCACGATCTTCGAGGCGGAAGTCACCGACGACGGGCATTCCTACCTGGCAATGGAGTACTGCTCCCGGCCCAGCCTGGAGGTACGGTACCGCCGGCAGCGGTTCAGTGTTGACGAGGTACTGGCCGTCGGCATCCAGGTGGCATCCGCCGTCGAGACAGCCCACCGCGCCGGCATCGCCCACCGCGACATCAAGCCCGCCAACATCCTGGTGACCGACTACAACCGCCCTGCCCTGACGGACTTCGGCATCTCCGGAACCCTGGCCGGCGACACCGACGAGGAATCGGGCATGTCCATCCCGTGGTCCCCGCCGGAACAGTTCTCCGACGGCAACGTTGACGGCGTGATGGTGGATGTATGGGCCCTCGGAGCCACGCTCTACACCTTGCTGGCCGGCCGGTCGCCGTTCGTGATGCCCGGCGCTGACAACTCCCAGCGCGAGCTGATCAGCCGGATCAGCAACATGCCGTTGCCGCGGCTCGGCCGCGCCGACGTCCCGGAGTCCCTGGAACTGGCGTTGTCCACGGCGATGGCCAAGTCCCCGCAGTCCCGGTACTCCTCCGCCCACGCCTTCGCCCTCGCCCTGCAGCGCATCCAGGCCGAACTGAACCTCTCCGTGACGCCCTTCGAAGTCCTGGAGGAGCCGCACCCGGAGGACACCCACCCGGATGACGGTGCCGAGGAAACCCGGGTGCGGAGCATCGCGGCCATTGACCCGGAACGGACGGGCAGCGCGCCCACTTTCCCGGCCCGCACCCGGCCGCAGGTGCCCACAACGGAGGCCCCGCCGTCGCGCATTACCCCGCCGGCAGCCTCAACCCCGCCTGCGCACACATCCGAGCCCCAGGACTGGCCCCCGGCCACGGTGCTCCGCGGCAACGCCGGCAGTGCTTCGGTTACCCCCGGCCTGACCCGGCACGGCGGGTTGCCGGAGGGCAGGTCCCGGAACAGCACCTTCCAGGACGGCCAGCTTGCCGGCGGCGGTGATGCCGCTGACACCACCCTTCACCGCCCGGCGCGGGTGGACGAACCCGCTGAAGAGGCCCCGTCCGGCCAGGACCACGGGAAGCGCAACCTCTGGCTTGCCATCTCCGGCGGTACCCTGTTGGCCCTCGCCGCGGTGGTGGGCATCGTGATCGCCAATGCGGCACCGGAGGCACCGAAGACCCGGCAGAGCCAGGAAGCCAGCAGGCCGCCTGCCGATGCCCTCGACAACGGGACCGTGCCCGACGTCGAGGGGCTCGCCGGATCCGTGACGCCCGCCGGCGACGTCGCTTTCACCTGGAACAATCCGCAGCCCAAGCCGGGCGACAAATACAAGTGGCGGGTCTATACGATTGGCGGCGGCGGCGAATACCAGTCCATCGACCAGCCGCCCGTCCAGGTGAAGCCGAACCCGTCCGGGCAGACCTGCCTCCAGGTGATGATCGTCCGTACCGACGGCGCCTTCTCTCCGATGGAAGAAGCCTCCATCGGCTGCACCGGCCCATGAGCGGCACCACGTTCCAAGGATTCGCACAAGGACGCTATACAGAGCTTTGCCCGATGAGGAGGCACAGAAAATGGGGGATCTAGCAATAGATTTCTGTGGGGAATGGTATGAGCCCTCCGACGAGGACGTCTTCAACATCGGCCGCGAAGGCGACCTCGAAGTGGACGACAATCCGTACCTGCACAGGCAGTTCCTGCAGGTGGCCAACTACGACGGCATCTGGTGGCTCAGCAATGTGGGCAGCATGCTCTCCGCCACCGTGGCAGACGCCTCGGGCGGCATGCAGGCCTGGCTCGCGCCCGGGGCCCGGATCCCGCTGGTATTCAGCCACACCAACATCATCTTTACGGCAGGACCCACCACTTATGAATTCGCGGTCCACCTGAAGACGCCCTCGTTCCGGCAGGGAGCGCGTGAGGAGGACAGCAACGGGGACACCACCATCGGCCCGGTGGTGTTCACGGACTCGCAGAAGGCACTCATCGTGGCGCTCGCCGAGCCGATGCTGCGGCGCGAAGGGACCGGCTTCAGCGCTATCCCGTCCTCAGCGGCGGCCGCCAAAACGCTGGGCTGGGCCCTCACCCGCTTCAACCGGAAACTGGACAACGTGTGCGACAAACTGGACCGGGTGGGCGTTGTGGGCCTGCGCGGGGGCGGCGGCAAACTCGCCACGAACCGCCGCGCCCGGCTGGTGGAGCACGCAGTCACCTCGCACCTTGTCACCGCAGATGACCTGTACCTGCTCGAGAAGATGAGGGGCGTGGACGAAGGATGAGGATCCGGCTGACACTCCGCCGGGACCCTGCCGACGCCAAGGACCTTGCCATCACCGTGGACGGCCTCGCCACGGTGGCCGATGTGGCAACAACGCTGTGGGCCGCCGACCCTGCCCGTAAAGGCACGCCCGCCCCGGACAACCTGTCCCTGAAGATCGATGAGGCGTTTGTGGGCGGGGGCATGCGCGGCAACATCCTTGCCCGCGGGGACAACCTCCTCGAATCCGGCCTCCGGCCCGGCTCCGTGGTGTCGCTGACCCAGGTCAGCACACAGTTCGGTGACGCCGGGGCAAGCCGGGGCCCCGCGGCCGCCACCCTCCGCATATTGTCAGGGCCCGACGTCGGCCGTGAATTTTCGCTGCCCTCCGGTACCAGCTACATCGGCCGGGACCGGGACGTGGACATCCGGCTCTCCGATCCGCTGACTTCCAAACGCCATGCCCGGATCACCGTGGGTGAGGGCATCGAAATCGTGGACACCAACTCCGCCAACGGGCTCCTCATGGATGGCCTGCCGGTCACCCGGGCCACGCTGAACTCCTCGGACACCATCACCCTGGGCGACACCACCATCACCGTGGTTCCCCTGGGACACAACCAGGCGGCCGCGCCCACCTCGCCCCTGGTGGACTTCAACCGGTCACCCCGGGTGGTTCCCCGGTTCGAGGAACCGAAGCGCGTCTTGCCTGCCGGGCCCAAACGCCCCGAGGAGCACCCCTTCCCGTACATCATGCTGACGGTCCCGCTGCTGATGGGCATGGTGGTTTTCGCGGTCAGCAACAACCCGCTCTCGGCACTGTTTATCCTGATGATGCCGCTGTTCGTCGTGGGTAACTATGTGGACCAGAAGATGCGGACCAAACGCCAGCAAAAGGAACAGCTCAAGCATTTCCGTGCTTCCATGGCCGCCTTCCGGGAGGACATCACCGAACTCCAGCTCGTGGAGCGGGCCGTCCGGCTGCAGGAGGCACCCTCCGTGAGCGACACCGTTGATGCCATCTACAAACTGGGTCCGCTGCTCTGGACCCACCGCCCCGAGCACGGCGGCTTCCTTGGCCTGCGGTTCGGCCTGGGCACCGTGCCTTCGCGGGTGCTCCTGGAGGAACCGGGAAACAACGACACCGAGGTGGTGTACGCCCGCGAAATCCAGGACTGCATCAAGCAGTTCCGGGACATCGAAGGCGTTCCGGTGGTATCCCAACTCCGGTCAGCCGGCTCGCTGGGCATCGCCGGAGCCCGCGGGCTGGTCGACGACGTGGCCCGCGGCATGGTGCTCCAGCTCGCAGGGCTGCACTCGCCGGCCGAAGTGGTCCTCGCGGCCATCACCTCCGCCCAGTCGCGGGAACGGTGGACCTGGCTTCAGTGGCTGCCGCACGTCGGCTCCGGCCACAGCCCCCTTTCCGGTGACCACCTGGCCGCCGGTTCGGCCGGCGGCGCATCCCTGGTGGCCCGCCTCGAAGACCTCGTGGAGGCGAGGGAAGCGGCTGCCAGGCGTTCCGGCCCGGACCTTCGCCCGGGGCTGGATCCCGCCAAGGACGAGGTGGATGCACCGGTGGTTCCGGCCGTGCTGGTGATCGTGGAGGACGACGCCCCCGTGGACCGGGGACGCCTCACCCGGCTCGCCGAACGCGGCCCCGACGCCGGCGTCCACGTGCTCTGGATCGCCACGGACGTCCAGGCGCTGCCCGCTGCCTGCCGGGACTTCATGGCGGTGGACGGCGAACACGGCACCACCACCGGACAGGTCCGGCTGGGCCGCCACACGTACCCCGTCAGCTGCGAAAGCGTGGACGCCGCGCTCGCTGCCCAGCTGGCCAGGATGCTCACCCCGGTGGTGGACGTCGGCAAACCCGTCACCGACGATTCCGACCTCCCGCGCGCTGTCTCCTATGCCACCCTGATCGGCAAGGACTTCCTGGACAACCCGCAGGCCGTCGCCGAACGCTGGACGGAAAACAACTCCGTACACAGCAGCGCCGTGGCCAACCGCAAGGACAACGGCACCCTGCGCGCGCTGGTGGGCTCCAAAGGCATCGAACCGCTGTACCTGGACCTGAAGAACGAAGGCCCGCACGCCCTGGTGGGCGGGACCACCGGTGCCGGCAAGTCCGAATTCCTGCAATCCTGGGTGATGGGCATGGCCGCGGCGTACAGCCCGGACCGGGTTAGTTTCCTGTTCGTGGATTACAAGGGCGGGGCTGCTTTCGCGGACTGCATCAACCTGCCGCACACGGTAGGACTGGTTACGGACCTTTCGCCGCACCTGGTCCGGCGTGCGCTGACTTCGCTCCGGGCCGAACTGCACTACCGCGAGCAGCTGCTGAACCGGAAAAAGGCCAAGGACCTGTTGGCCCTGCAGCGTGAGGCCGATCCGGAGGCGCCGCCCTACCTGATCATCATCGTGGACGAATTCGCGGCGCTCGCCAGCGAAGTCCCGGAATTCGTGGACGGGGTGGTGGACGTCGCCGCGCGCGGGCGCTCCCTGGGCCTGCACCTCATCCTGGCCACCCAGCGGCCGGCCGGTGTGATCAAGGACAGCCTGCGCGCCAACACCAACCTCAGGGTTGCCTTGCGGATGGCCGACGAGGACGACGCCAGCGACATCCTGGGCGTCCCGGACGCCGCCTACTTCGACCCCTCCATCCCGGGCCGCGGTGCGGCAAAGACCGGGCCCGGCCGGATCCAGGGCTTCCAGACCGGCTACGCCGGGGGCTGGACAACAGACAAGCCCCAGCGGCCGCAGATCGACGTGGTGGAAATGGCGTTCGGCTCCGGCCCCAGCTGGGAGGCCCCGGCCCCGGAAAAGCCGGTGCTCGAAGCGCCGGCCGGCCCCAACGACATCGCGAGGATGACGGCGACCATTGTCCGCGCTGCCGGCACTCTCGCGATCAAGCCCCCGCGGAAACCATGGCTGGACGAACTGGCCAAAACCTACGATTTCTCCAGGCTGCCCAACCCCCGCACCGACGAGCAGTTGCTCCTCGGGGTGGCCGACGACCCGGTCCGGCAGGCCCAGCCCACGGTGTTCTACCAGCCTGACAAAGATGGCAACATGGCCATCTACGGTACGGGCGGTTCCGGAAAATCGGCGGCCTTGCGCGGCATTGCGATCGCTGCCGCCGTGACTCCCCGCGGCGGGCCCGTGCACGTCTACGGGATCGACTGCGGCTCCTCCGGGCTGCGGATGCTGGAAGAGCTTCCGCACGTGGGCGAGATCATCAATGGCGACGACGTGGAACGGGTGGGGCGCCTGCTGCGCCTGCTCCGGGACATCGCGGACCAGCGATCCGCCGCATTCGCCGAGGTGCGTGCTTCCACCATCGTCGAGTACCGGAAGCTCGCCAACCGGCCCGACGAGAAGCGGATCTTCGTCCTTGTAGACGGGATGTCCGCGTTCCGTGAGGCGTACGAACACAGCAGGTTGTCCGGGCTCTGGGACATCTTCCTGCAGCTGGCTACCGACGGCCGCACCCTCGGCATCCACCTGGTGGTCAGCGGGGACCGCCCCAATTCGGTCCCCGCCTCGCTGCTCGCTTCCATCCAGCGGCGCCTGGTGCTCCGGCTCTCCTCCGAGGACGACTACATTTCCGTGGACGTTCCGCGGGACGTGCTCGGTGCAGGATCCCCGCCCGGCCGCGGGCTCCTGGACGGGCTCGAGGTCCAGCTCGCAGTGCTGGGCGGGAACTCCAACCTGGCCCTGCAGGCGCGCGAGGTGCACAAGCTCAGCGAAGCAATGCTGCGCCAGGGCCTGGCGGCCGCCCCCGGCATCGAGAGGCTGCCGGAGCAGGTGGACCTGGACGTTCTGCCCGCCGGCGTCGCCAACCTGCCCGTGATCGGCGTCGACGACGAAACGCTCCAGCCGGCCGAGGTCATGGCACGGGGCCCGCTCCTCCTCGCCGGCCCGCCCGGCGCCGGCCGGACCGTGGCGCTTGTGACCCTGGCCTACGCCCTTCGCCGTTCCAACCCCGCCACTGAACTCGTCTACATCGGGGCCCGCCGGTCCGCCGTCGCCTCCCTGCCCATCTGGAACCGCTCGGTGGTGGGTCCGGACGATGTGGCCGAGGTGGTGGAAGACCTGGTGGAGCACTCTTCGGGAAATCCGGGCGCGCTGGCCATCTTCATCGAGGGGCTTACGGAGTTCACCGACACCCTGGCGGAGTCCGGTGTGGGCCAGCTGGTGACGGCATCCATCAAGGCGGACCAGTGGGTCATCGGTGAATCCGAGACCTCCACCTGGTCCTCGGCCTGGTCCCTCGCGCAGCCCTTCAAGTCGGGACGGCGCGGCCTGCTGCTGAACCCCGGAGACATCGAAGGCGACAGCCTGCTGAACACGTCCCTGGGCCGGATCAGCCCGGACTTCATTCCCGGCCGGGGGTACGTGGTGGGGCGCGGAAAAGCCCGCAAAATCCAGGTTGCGCTGCCGCCCGAAAACAGGGACTGACACGCCAATGACGGCAGGGCCGCGGAGCCGGTGGATTTGCGGCCCTGCTGCGCGTTGTAGAAGACTACCGGGGACACCAAGAAAGCGGCAGTGGGGGACTGCGCGCACCGAAAGGTAGCAATGACCCCGTCTTCACCGGTTTTCCGCGTTGCTTCGACGACGGCATCAGCAGCAGCCCTGGCCATCACGTTGGGCCTCTTTCCGGCCGGCCCGGCAGCCGCAGTTTCTGCGGAACCCACACCCGCCTCCACAACATCTCCTGACCAATGCCTCCTGGTCTGCTGGTCCGGCCCCACGGAGGACCCGGAACCTGCCGGGCCCACACGGACCCGGAAACCCAAAGAGCCCGAAAGTCCGCCTGCTCCGCCCGCGGACCCTGTGCCCGCGCCTCCGGAGCAGGCCGCACCGTCGGATACGCCTCCTGCCGGAACCGATCCGGTACCGGCCGCCCCGGCGGCCGAACCGGAAGACACCGCCGCGGGTCCGTCCGATGCGGCCACCGCCACAGGATCTGCCGGTTCCCCGCCCCCCACCGGCGCCTCAAGCGGACAGGACTGGAACACCCCCGTCACCAGGTCCGCCCGGGCCAGCCGGGTGGCAGCCGTCAACCCTGACCGCGATCCGGGCTCCGGCGGTCCGGCCCTCCTGCCCATCATCGCAGGCGTCCTGTTGCTGGGCGCCGCGGGTGCTTCCTTCATCTGGTGGGGCAGGAACCGGTTCCGCCCCAGGGCCCACTGACCTGCCAGATTATCTGCCCACATCACAGCTGCGCCCCGAGCATCGGCATCGGGTTTCGGGCAAGATAGGTCTGTGAGTACAGGACCAGGCCCCGCAGAACAGACCGCCACCCGCACCACCGAACCCGTCGAGCCGGAAGCAACCCCCACCGAACCAGTCCGCGAGGAATACGAGAACCTCGTCGACCTCGTCCGGAAATACAGGTTTGCCTATTACCAGGAAGACACCCCCCTGGTTTCCGACGCGGAATTCGATGAACTGTTCCGGCGGCTGGAGGAAATCGAGGCGCTCCACCCGGAACTGGTGTCCAATGACTCGCCAACCCAGGAAGTGGGAGGTGAAGTCTCCGCCGCTTTCGCCGCCGTGGAGCACCTGCAGCGGATGTACAGCCTGGAGGATGTTTTTTCCCTTGCGGAACTCGAAGCCTGGCTCACCAAAGCAGCGGCCGGCATCGAGAAGCTGGGTGACGGATCGCATCGGCCGGCCTGGCTGACCGAACTGAAGATTGATGGCCTTGCGGTCAACCTGCTGTACCGGGACGGGAAACTGGTGCGGGCCGCCACCCGCGGTGACGGCACCACCGGCGAGGACATTACGCACAACGTGCTCACCATCAAGGAAATCCCGCAGGAACTGGACGGGGAGGGGTTTCCCGCGGAGATGGAAATCCGGGGCGAGGTGTTCATCCCCTCGCAGGCCTTCGCCGAGTTTAACGAAGCGCTGATTGAAGCAGGAAAGGCGCCCCTGGCCAACCCCCGCAACGCCGCAGCCGGTTCGCTGCGCCAGAAGGACCCGGCGGAAACAGCCAAGCGTCCCTTGAAAATGTTTGTCCACGGGATCGGTGCCCGCGAGGGGCTCCAGGCACGCAGCCAGTCCGAAACCTACGCCGTGCTTAAGGACTGGGGCCTGCCGGTCAGCCCCTATTCGGAAGTGCTGGGAAGCCTGGACGAGGTCCTGGACTTCATCAAGCGGTACGGGGACAAGCGCCACAAACTGCTGCACGAAATTGACGGCATTGTCATCAAGGTGGACGATTTCGCCATCCAGCGGGCCCTTGGCTACACCAGCCGCGTGCCGCGGTGGGCCGTCGCCTACAAATACCCGCCTGAGGAGGTCCACACCAAGCTCCTGGACATCCAGGTCAACGTGGGCCGCACCGGACGTGTCACGCCCTTCGGCATGATGGAGCCCGTCAAGGTGGCCGGGTCCACCGTGGAGATGGCCACCCTGCACAACCAGGACGTGGTGAAGGCCAAGGGTGTGAAGATCGGCGACATCGTGGTCCTGCGCAAGGCCGGCGACGTCATCCCTGAAATCGTGGGCCCGGTCCTGGCCCTGCGCGACCAGCAGGATCCTCCGGTCCGCGACTTCGTGATGCCAACCGAATGCCCTTCCTGCGGCACGCCTCTGGCGCCGGCCAAGGAGGGCGATGTTGATATCCGCTGCCCCAACTCGAAATCCTGCCCTTCGCAGTTGCGGGAGCGGGTGTTCCACCTTGCCGGGCGTGGTGCCTTCGACATTGAGGCCCTCGGGTGGGAGGCAGCCATCGCCCTCACCCAGCCGGCGGAACCCGACGTTCCGCCGTTGACCACGGAAGCGGCCCTGTTCGACGTCACCCCGGAAATGCTCGCCGATGTCCGGATCAGGCGGGAAAAGCGCACCAAGGGCGTGCCCACCGGGGAGTTTGAACTCGTGCCCTACTTCTACAGCAAGGGCACTGCGAAGTCGCCGTCCAAGCCCACCGCCACTACCGAGAAGCTGTTCCGGGAGCTGGAGAAGGCGAAAACCCAGCCGCTGTGGCGGGTGCTGGTGGCGCTGTCCATCCGGCACGTGGGGCCGAGGGCTTCCCGCGCCCTGGCCACCTCCTTTGGCAGCATGGACGCCATCCGGAAGGCGTCCGAGGATGAACTGGCCCACGTGGATGGGGTGGGTCCCACCATTGCCGCCGCGCTCAAGGAGTGGTTTGCCGAGGACTGGCACGTCGACATCGTCGAGCGCTGGGCCGCGGCGGGGGTGCGGATGGAGGACGAGCGGGATGAGTCCATGCCGCGGACCCTTGAAGGGCTGACGGTCGTGGTGACGGGCTCGCTCCCGAACTTCAGCCGTGACGAAGCGAAGGAAGCCATCCTGGTCCGCGGCGGCAAGGCCTCAGGTTCGGTCTCCAAGAACACCAGCTACGTGGTGGCCGGCGAAAACGCGGGAACCAAGCTGGACAAGGCCGAACAGCTGGGCGTACCCGTGCTGGACGAGGACGGCTTCCGGCAGCTGCTGGCCGGCGGCCCGGCAGCGCTGGAGGGCGGCGCTGATTCCGGGGCGGAACCGGCAGAGGCGGAGGCGGCCCGATGACCGGCGTTACCGGACTGCTGGAGGTGGCCAGGCAGGCTGCGGCCGCCGGAGCCAAGGTCCTCGCCGGCAGGAACGCTGACGCGCTCCACGCCAGCAACAAGGGCGACGCCGGCGATTGGGTCACCGCGTTCGACGTCGCCGCGGAGAACGCGGTCCGCGATGTCATTGCCGCCGCCCGGCCCGGCGACAGCATCACCGGCGAGGAACACGGCACCACCCGGCCGGCGGATCCCACCGGCTACCGCTGGTCCATCGACCCGCTGGACGGCACCACCAACTTCATCCGCAACATCGTCTACTACGGCACCTCCGTGGCAGTGGCCGAGGCCGACGGCATCTGGCTGGCCGGCGTCGTCAACGCCCCTGCTTTAGACCGCGTCTACTATGCTGCCCGCGGGCAGGGTGCCTGGCTGGAGGAAGCCGGGACCGTGACCCGGCTGGAAGGGCCCGTGCCGGGCCGCAAGGGGCAGATCCTGGCCACCGGCTTCAACTACGATCCGCTGGTCCGCTCGGAACAGGCCGGGCAGTTTGCCGAACTGCTGGAAGGGTTCGCGGACGTCCGCCGCTTAGGGTCCGCGGCGCTGGACCTGTGCATGGTGGCGGACGGCACCCACGACGCCTTTGGCGAACGCGGGCTCAACGAACACGACTTTTCCGCGGGGGCGCTGATCGCCGAGGAAGCCGGCTGCTGGGTCCGCCGGCCCCGGCTGACCAGCCCGCTGGACGGCGGCCCCACCGATCAGGAGCGGCTGGACGCCTGGACGTGCGCGGCCAGCCTGGAGCTGTCCGGAAAATTTCCGCTCTGACTGCCAGTTTCGCCCGGACTGCCGGTTCCGGTCTGGCTGCCAATTCCGCCTCACTGATAGTTCAGTCACGGAAAGCACCCTTTTGCCGCTTGCTACTGGGCAGTACCACTACCATTGATGGGTGCATCAGCAGATAACCGTCCGTCCCGCCGTCGAATCCGATTTCGACGCCGTTGCCCGCATCACCAGGGATTCCTACCTGGCCGCCGGGTACTTCGACGACGCCGACCACCCCTACATGCGCAAGGTCCAGGATGTTGCGCAGCGCGCCGGCCAGGCCACGGTCTGGGTGGCCGAGCGGGCCGGAAACGTGGTGGGTTCGGTCACCCTTGCCTTGGCCGGGGAGCCCTATGCGGATATCGCACTGCGGGATGAACTGGAGTTCCGCATGCTGGTGGTGGACCCGGCCGTGCAACGCAGCGGCGCAGGCAAAGCCATTATGGCTGCCATCGTGGACCACGCCAAGGCACTGGACGGGATCAGCGCCGTCTCGCTCACCACCGGAAGCACCTGGGAAAGCGCCCGCGGACTGTACAACAAAACCGGCTTCGCGCGGATGCCGGACAGGGACTGGTTCGTCCCCGGAACTGACATAAAGCTGCTGGTTTACCGGCTGGACCTGTAGCCGCCCTAAAGTGGTGCCGACTCATTCCAGCTTTGAAAGGCCCACCATGCGCAAAACCTTCGGCACCGGCTCCGTCTGGGAACAGACCCTCGGCTACTCCCGGGCCGTCCAGGTGGACAACACCCTCTACATTTCCGCCACCGCAGCCGGCGGCGAGGATGGCATCGTGGGGAACGACTTTTACACGCAGACCCAGTTCATCCTGCAGAAGCTCGGCAAGGTCCTCGCTGACGCCGGCTTCAGCCTGGAGGATGTGGTCCAGTCCAAGCTGTACCTGACGGACATCAGCAAGTGGGAAGACGCCGGACGTGCCCACGGCGAGGTATTCGGCGAGATCCGGCCCACGCTGTCCCTGGTGCACGTGCTGCCGTTCCTGGATCCGGAAATGCTCGTGGAAATCGAGCTGGTGGCCCAGAGGAGCGCCAGCTAATCTAGCCAGCCGGCAGGCCGTAGCGGTGCTCCGGCCTGCCGGTGGTCCCGTAGCGGAGCTGGATATCCACTGCGCCGTCGTCGGCCAGTGAGGACAGGTAACGCTGCGCCGTCGCCCGGGAAACACCCACGCGGCTGGCCACTTCCGCCGCCGAATACTGCTCGCCGGGGACCAGGGATTCCAGCACCGCCGCCTCAGTGGCGGACCGCGGCCTGGACGACGGCGTGACGTCACCAGGGATCAGCGCCCGCTTGGCCCGCTCCACCGCGTCCTGGTCCAGCGCCCCGGGCTGGGACAGCAGGCGCCGGTACCGCGCGTAGGACCGAAGCTGCTGCGACAGGGAATCCGCGGTGAAGGGCTTCAGCAGGTAACCCAGCGCACCGCGGCGGAATGCCACCCGGAGGGAGGCGGCGTCGGAAGCGGCACTCAGGATCACGGTGTCCACATCCAGCTGCTGGAGCAGGTCCAGGCCGGAGGCATCGGGCAGGTAGACGTCGAGCAGCACCAGGTCCGGCCGCAGACTGTGGATGGCCTGCAGCGCCAGCGACGCCGTTCCCACCGGCGCCAGCGCCAGGAACCCCGCCACCGAATCCACGTAGGCGGCGTGCAGTTTGGCCACGTGGAAGTCGTCATCCACGATCAGCACCCGAAAATCATCAGCCATGAGTGTCCTTTCCAGCTGCATCTTGAGACGCGGCATCTTGAGACGCGGCTTCGTTGAGCCGGGAATTCCTGGCCCCCGCAGTGGTGCCGGGCAGGGTGGCCATAAAAACTGCGCCTGGTCCGCCGGGCTGCCCGGCTTCAAGCAGGCGGACGTCCCCGCCGCGGCGCCGGGCCAGCTGGCGGGCCAGTGCCAGCCCGAACCCCTGGCCCCCGCCGGCACGTACCGGACCGGAAGCCGTGGTGAAGCCTTCGGCGAAGATCGCCTCGGCGTCCGTTCCCTCCGCCAGCCCGTCCCCGGAGTCGGCGACCACCACGTGGAGGGTGCCGCCGTCGTCGCCCGGCTCGTCCAGCACCTCCACCTCGACCCACCGGTCTGAAGCTGCGCCGGCCACGGCGGCGTTGACGGCATTGTCGATCAAATTGCCCAGCACGGTGGTGACGTCCTGGGCGTCGGTGACCTGCCCGCGGACCAGGGTTTCGGGCCCGATCCGCAAGGCGACCCCGCGCTCGTCGGCCTCTACGCCCTTGGCTCCGACGAAGGCCTGCAGGTAAGGGTCCTGCAGCAGCTCGGCCTGGTCCACCGGAAACTTCAGCGGCCCTGTGGCGGCCAGCCGGGCCAGGTAGTCGCGCGCCTGCTGGTGCTGCCCCATGCTCATGAACCCCGCGATGGTATGCAGCTGGTTGGCGAACTCGTGCCGCTGGGCCCGCAATGCCGTGGACATGGTGCCCACTGCGTCCAGCTGCCGGGTGAGCTGCTGAAGCTCGGTGCGGTCACGGAGCATCACCACCCAGCCCAGGTCCTCCCGCCCGTGAAGGGCTTTGCGGGCGTTTGCCACGAGTACCCGGCCGCCAGCCACCAGTTCAATGGCGGAAGGGTCACCGGAGCCGGGCCTGGTGAGGGATTTCAACAGGTCCGGCACCGGGGCGTCCTCCCAGTGTGTTCCGGCGAGATCGCCCAGCCCCAGCAGGCGCTGCGCCGCGGCGTTGAACACGGTGATCCGGCCGTCGGCGGAAACGCCGATCACGCCGTCGTCCACACCCTGCAGGACCGCCACCTGGTCGTGGACCAGGGAGCTGATCTCTTCCGGCTCCAGGCCCAGGGTGAGGCGCTGCAGGCGGCGGCGCAGCAGGAAGGACCCCAGGATGCCGGCGAACAGCGCGCCGGTAGCCGTCAGGGCTACCGGGCCGATGTCCCGTTCCACGCTCTGGCCCACGGTTTCCATCGAATAGCCCACGCTGACCTCTCCCACCACGGTGCTGCCGCCGGGAGCGAAGACCGGAACCTTGGCGCCGGCCGAAGGCCCCAGTGTTCCCGTGTTCCGCGTGGTGACTTCCTGGCCGGACAGGGCCTCGGACGGATCGGTGCTCACCCTTTCCCCGAGCCGCTGCGGATCCGGATGGGCCAGCCGCAGGCCGGTCTCGTCGGTGATCACCACAAACAGGGCACCGGTCCGGGCACGTGCGGCTTCGGCCGACGCCATCAGCGGCCCGGCAGCTAGTTCGGAGGCCGGGGGAGTGCCGGGTTGTTCGCTGATGGCCAGTACTTCGGCCCGCACCGAGGGATCCGAGGCCACCGTCCGGGCCAGCGTCAGTGCCTGGTTCTCGGCCTCACGGCCCACCCGGTCATAGGTCAGCCAGGCATGCACTGCTGCGCTGAGCAGAACCACCAAAAGCACCACCGCCAGCTGCAGCAGCAGCGTCTGGGTGGAGAACCGCAGCGGCGCGCGGGGACTGGAACGCGGCATGATCCTCCTCGATCGGCGTCGGAAAACGGGGCCCGCTGAGCCCGTGAGCACAATGAGCTAAATGCTCGCAATAAGCAGTATGCCAATCAATTGCGCCAAAGGCATTGCCGTGACCCGGGCCACCCTAAAGTCTGTAGCACGCGTCACACCGCTGTGCCGCTGTTCACAAAGAAGGAGCCCAGCCGTGCTGGTATTACTTGGATTCGCCATGATCGCGGTATTCATGGTGCTGATCATGACGAAGAAGTTGACGCCAGTGCTGGCGTTGATCATCGTCCCAACAGTTTTTGGTCTTTTCGCCGGCGCCGGCCTGGGCATTGGCGACATGGTGATGGACTCGATGAAGTCGATGACCTCCACCGCAGCCCTGCTCATGTTCGCCATCATCTACTTCGGCCTGATGATCGACGTCGGGCTCTTTGATCCGCTGGTCCGGTTCATCCTTCGCAAGCTCGGCAATGACCCCGCCAAGGTGGTCCTGGGCACGGCCCTGCTGGCCGCAGCAGTCTCCCTTGATGGCGACGGCTCCACGACCTTTATCCTCACCACCGCAGCCATGCTGCCGATCTACCTCCGGCTGAAGATGAGCCCCGTGGTCCTCACCTGCGTGGCCGGCCTGGCCAACGGCACCATGAACATCGTCCCGTGGGGCGGCCCCACCGCCCGCGCCGCCAGCGCCCTGAAGATCGACGTCAACGAGGTCTTCGTCCCCATGATCCCGTCCCTGGCCGCCGGCCTGGCCGTCGTCCTGGTCTTCGCCTGGGTGCTCGGACTGCAGGAGCGCAACCGCCTCCGTGCCACACAGCCTGAAATCTGGGGGGTCCCCGATACAGCCGAAGGGTTCGACGGCGGCACGCCTGCAGGCGGCGCCGGCACGTCCCGCGGTGCTTCAGGCCGCGGCGGTTCGGGACGCGGTCCCGCACCTGTTCCGGCAACGGGAGGCCCCGCCGTCGGAGGCTCCGGCGTAGCTGTCCTGGAACGCACCGAAGACCTCGTCGATGCCAGCGACACCGCCATGGCGGACACCGCACTGGATCCCAACCGGAAGACCCTGCGCCCCAAGCTCCAGTGGTTCAACCTGGCCCTCACGGTGGCCGTGATGGGCATGCTCATCGCCGACCTCGTGCCCCTGCCGTACGTCTTTATGGTCGGTTCGGCCATCGCCCTGCTGGTGAACTTCCCCCACGTCAAGGACCAGGCCGCGCAGATCGTGGCCCACGCGCCGTCAATCGTTGCCGTGGTCAGCATGGTCATGGCTGCCGCAGTCCTGACCGGCGTCCTGAAGGGCACGGGCATGGTCGAAGCGATGTCCGCGTGGCTGGTGCAGATCATCCCGTCCAGCATGGGCCCGCTGATGGCCGTCATCACCGGCCTCCTGAGCATCCCCATGACGTTCTTTATGAGCAACGACGCCTTCTACTTCGGTGTGCTTCCCGTCCTGAGCGAGACGGCTGCCCACTACGGCATCAGCGGCGCCGAAATGGCCCGGGCTTCCATCACCGGACAGCCGTTCCACATGCAGAGCCCGCTGGTCCCCGCCATCCTGCTCCTGGTCTCGCTGGCCAAGGTTGACCTCGGCGACCACCACAAGAAAGTCCTGTGGCGCGCAGCAGTGGTTTCGCTGGTCATGCTGGGAATTGGCATACTGACCGGAGCCATCGGAATCGGTTAGTCTTTAGCTGCCGCGATGTTGCCCCTGGTGGGCGGTATGCGGCAAGAAGGTGCCCGTCTGACGCCCGCTGGGGGCCGTCAGACGGGCATCATCGTTTCCCCACTAGAATGGATCGGAAATCAATTCAAACTTTGCAGGGGAGATCCATGGCTGCGATCAACCGTGACGACGTTGCGCACCTCGCGCGGCTCGCTCACATTGAGATGAGTGCTCAAGAGCTGGACAGGATGGCCGGAGAACTCGCCGTCATCGTTGATTCGGTCAAATCCGTCAGCGAAGCCGCCGGCGACGACGTGCCCGCCACGTCCCACCCCATTCCGCTGACCAACGTGTTTCGCGAAGACGTTGTGGGCCACACCTTCACGGCGGAACAGGCACTTTCCGGTGCGCCGGACTCCGACGACAACCGTTTCAAGGTTCCGGCAATCCTGGATGAGGCATAACCATGACTGACAGCAACGAACTCATCCGCCTCTCCGCCGCTGAACTGGCCGAAAAGCTGGCCGCCGGTGAGGTGACCTCCGTCGAGGTCACCCAGGCGTACCTGGACCGGATCGCCGCCGTGGACGGCGGCGAACGCGGCGTCAACGCCTTCCTGCACGTCAACGCCGAGGAAGCGCTCGCAGTCGCCGCCGAGGTGGACGCCATCCGCGTTGCCGGCGGCGCCGAAGCCGAAGGCCTGCATGTCCTGGCCGGTGTGCCCATCGCCGTGAAGGACCTCATCGTCACGGTGGGCCAGCCCACCACGGCAGGCTCCAGGATCCTCGAAGGCTGGCACAGCCCCTATGACGCCACCGTAGTGGAGCGCCTGCGCGCCGCCAGGATGCCGATCCTGGGCAAGACCAACCTCGACGAGTTCGCCATGGGCTCCTCCACCGAGCACTCCGCCTACGGGCCCACCCGCAACCCCTGGGACCTGGACCGCATTCCGGGCGGCTCCGGCGGCGGGTCCGCTGCCGCCGTCGCCGCTTTCGAGGCTCCGCTCGCCCTGGGCACGGACACCGGCGGCTCCATCCGCCAGCCCGGCGCCGTCACCGGCACCGTGGGCGTCAAGCCCACCTACGGCAGCGTTTCCCGCTACGGGGCCATCGCCATGGCGTCCTCCCTGGACCAGATCGGCCCCGTTTCGCGGACCGTCCTGGACTCGGCCCTCCTGCACCAGGTCATCGGCGGGCACGACCCCCGCGACTCCACCTCACTGCCGGACCCGCTTGCCGACCTCGTCGCCGCAGCTAAAACCGGCAACGTCGAGGGCCTGCGGATCGGCATCATCAAGGAACTGCACGGCGAGGGCTACCAAGCCGGCGTCGAAAACCGGTTCAACGATGCCCTGGAGCTGCTCAAGGAAGCCGGCGCTGAGATCGTTGAGGTTTCCTGCCCCAACTTCCAGTACGCCCTGGGCGCCTACTACCTGATCATGCCTTCCGAGGCGTCCTCCAACCTCGCCAAGTTCGACGGCGTCCGGTACGGCCTGCGCGTCCTCCCCGAAGAGGGCCCCATGACCATCGAACGCGTCATGGGTGCCACCCGCGCCGCCGGCTTCGGCGACGAAGTCAAGCGACGCATCATCCTGGGCACCTATGCCCTGTCCGCCGGCTACTACGACGCCTACTACGGCTCCGCGCAGAAGGTCCGCACCCTGGTGCAGCGCGATTTCGAAGCCGCGTTTACCGTTGCTGACGTCCTGATTTCGCCCACGGCCCCCACCACCGCTTTCCGCCTCGGCGAGAAACTGGACGATCCGCTGGCGATGTACCTGAACGACGTCGCCACCATCCCGGCCAACCTTGCCGGCGTGCCGGGCCTGTCCCTGCCGGGCGGCCTTGCCGACGAGGACGGCCTCCCCGTGGGCATCCAGCTGCTGGCCCCGGCCCGCGAAGACGCCCGCCTGTACCGCGTGGGTGCGGTGCTGGAGTCGCTGCTCGAAGCGAAGTGGGGCGGCCCGCTGCTGGCCCAGGCACCCGCGCTGGCCACCTCGGTGGTTGAGCCTGTCGAAACCGAAACGGTTGTCGAAACCCTCGCAGCCCAGGAGGCAAAATAATGAACACCGACGCAATCCTGAGCTTCGAAGAGGCCATGGAGAAGTACGATCCCGTCCTGGGGTTCGAGGTCCACGTGGAGCTCAACACCAAGACCAAGATGTTCTCCTCCGCCCCGAACGTCTTCGGCGACGATCCCAACACCAACGTCAACGAAGTGGACCTCGGGATGCCCGGCGTCCTGCCTGTGGTCAACAAGGCAGCGATCGAGTCCTCCATCAAAATCGGGCTGGCCTTGAACTGCAAGATCGCCGAGTCCTGCCGCTTCGCCCGGAAGAACTACTTCTACCCGGACACCCCGAAGAACTTCCAGACGTCCCAGTACGACGAACCCATTGCCTACGACGGCTACCTGGACGTCGAGCTCTCCGACGGCACTGTGTTCCGGGTGGAGATCGAGCGCGCCCACATGGAAGAGGATGCCGGCAAGCTGACCCACATGGGTGGCGCCACCGGCCGCATCCAGGGTGCGGACTTCTCGCTGGTGGACTACAACCGCGCCGGCGTTCCGCTGGTGGAGATTGTCACCAAGCCCATCGAAGGCGCCGGTTCCCGCGCGCCTGAACTGGCCAAGGCGTACGTGGCGGCCGTCCGCGAGATCGTGAAGAACCTTGGCGTGTCCGACGCGAAGATGGAGCGGGGAAACGTCCGCTGCGACGCCAACGTCTCGCTGCGCCCCCACGGCCGTGAACGGTTCGGCATCCGGTCCGAGACCAAGAACGTGAACTCGCTGCGCGCCGTCGAACACGCCGTCCGCTACGAGATCCAGCGGCATGCCGCCGTGCTGGACTCCGGCGTTCCGGTCACCCAGGAAACCCGCCACTGGCACGAGGACACCCGCACCACCACCTCGGGCCGGGCCAAGTCCGACGCGGACGACTACCGCTACTTCCCCGAGCCGGACCTGGTCCCCGTGGTGCCGGCCCGCGAGTGGGTGGAGGAGCTCCGCGCCACGCTGCCCGAACCGCCGGCCGCCCGCCGGAAGCGCCTCCAGGCCGACTGGGGCTACTCGGACCTCGAATTCCGCGACGTGGTCAACGCCGGTGTGATGGACGAGATCGAGGAAACCATCGCCGCCGGCGCTTCCGCTTCTGTCGCCCGCAAGTGGTGGATGGGCGAGATCGTGGGCCGGGCCAAGAACGCCGATGTGGATCCCGGCCAGCTCGGTGTCCAGCCCGCCACCATCGTGGAACTCGCCCGCATGGTGGAGGACGGCAAGATCAACAACAAGATGGCCACCGAGGTGCTGGACGGCGTCCTCGCCGGCGAAGGCACCCCGGCGGAGATCGTGGAGAAGCGCGGCCTGGCCGTGGTCTCTGACGACGGGCCCCTGCTCGAAGCCATCGATGCCGCACTGGCCGCCCAGCCCGGCGTCGCGGACAAGATCCGCGGCGGCAAGGTGCAGGCCGTAGGCGCCATCGTGGGCGGGGTCATGAAGGCCACCCGCGGCCAGGCTGACGCAGGCCGCGTCCGCGAGCTGATCCTGGAGAAGCTGGGCGTCACCGTCTAATCCCTCCCACCCGACTGGGTGGCGCCAAGTGTCATTTTGACCCCGCATAACGACATTTGGCGCTGCCCAATTGTGGTTTAAGTAGTACTCGGTTCCCACATGCCCCGGACTACTCGTGTGCAGCCGCGCATCCCAGCCCTACACTGAAGCTCCAGGGTGCCGGTTGCAGGGGCAAACAGGCCCTGCTGTTGCTGTGGGAGGTAGTTTTGATGTTTGTTCCGGACCCGTTAAAGATCCGTAAGACCGTGCTGGCGGGGGCGGTGGCCTTGGCCCTAACCGGGACGGGGGTAGCGTTTGCGTGGGCAGCGGGTGACACCTTCCCGCCGTCGCCGTCGCCCTCCCAATCCCAGTCCGTGCAGGGACAGGAAAACGGCAAGGACAAGCCGGACAAAGCCCAGCGCCCGCAGCACCTTCACAGTGAAAGCGTGGTGAAGAAGGCGGACGGCACTTTCCAGACGATTCTCGAGCAGCGCGGCACGGTGGAAACGGTCAGCGACACCTCGATCACGGTCAAGAGCGAGGACGGCTACTCCCGGACGTACACCGTCAACGCGGACACAAAAATCCACAAGGCCCCCGCCGCGGCGTCGCAGAGCTCCCCGGGATCCGAGAGCTCCGAGGGAACGAACGACGACGGCAAGCGGGTTAAGCCCGGCCCGGGAAGTATCGCGGACATCGCCACCGGCGACACTGTCCGGATTTCCGGCGTGAAGAACGGGGACCAGGCTACGGCCGAGCGGATCGCCGAGGGTGGCGGCGACGACCCGGGCCTTGGGCTGGGCCGCGGTCACGGGCAGGGCCACGGCAAGGGGCACAACAACCCCAAGTGACTGGCATTAGGCGTCGTGAAACCGCGAAATGACGACGTTGAGTGGGACCCAGCCGGGTCAGCCCTGTTCCACCAGCCCGGCCATAATGCCCTGCAGTGCCTCGGAGACAATCATGACCGAACGCCGCTTCAGGTTTTCGGGCCGGGCCAGCAGGTCGATCCGGCGCCGGGTGCTGATTCCCTCCAGCGGCCGCAGCACAATATCGGGGTTGAGCACGGGTCCCGCCGTGTATCTCGGCAGCAGTCCCACCACACTGCCGGCGGCCACGAGTGCCGCCACCGTGGAGTAGTCGTTGATGCGGTGGACGATGTTCAGCTCCCGGCTGGAGACTGCGGCGACGGCGGACAGCACATCGGCGGGGGAGTAGCCGGTGTGGCTGGTCACCCAAGCTTCGCCGCCGACGTCGTCCGCCGTTACGGCAGGCTTCCCCGCCAACGGGTGGGCGGCCGGCAAGGCAACATCGAGCGGTTCATGGGCGAGGGGTATCACCGTGACCCGATCGGCAGGCCAGCGGGGGCTGTGGTCCATCCGATGGGCGAGGACCAGGTCATACCGCGCGGTCAGGGCGGGGAAGTCCTGCTGGGCGACGTCCTCGTCCGACAGTTCGATCCGTGGCTGACCGGGGGCATCCAGGATCCTGGCCAGCGGTGCAAACACCGCCTGCCCCACGCTGTGGAAACCGGACAGCGTCACCCTGCCCGCCGCAGTGCCGTGATAACTTCCGATCGCAGTCCGCGCCTCGGCCATGGCGCTGACGACGGCGGCACCGGCGTCCGCGAGCACCTGGCCTGCCTCGGTGAGGACCAGGTTCCGGCCCTCCTTCCGGGTCAGGGGCACGTCCACGGTGCGCTGCAGCAGCGCCAGCTGCTGGGAGACGGCCGACGGCGTGACCATCAAGGTCTCCGCGACCGCCTTAACGCTGCCCAGGGCGCCGAGTTCGCGCAGGATTTCGAGCTGGTGTATCTCCACGTGTCCATTCTATGCATTAGCAAAAGCTACATCGTTGATTGAGAAATTAGCGGTTGTGCTAAAGCTTCTTCCTCGTTGTAATGGGGAGGTCAGCATCTGCCGACCACGTAGACAAAGAGTGAGGAAGCCGATGAAGGCTTTGTACAAGGCCGGCCCACAGGCAGGCTTCGAGCTGGTGGACCGCCCCGAGCCGGTGGCTGGCCCCGCCGACGTGAAGATCCGGGTCATGACCACCGGGATCTGCGGCACCGACCTCCACATCCAGTCCTGGGACTCCTGGGCCCAGGGGATCATCGAAGCTCCCCTCATCCCGGGCCACGAGTTCTACGGCGAAGTGGTGGAAGTGGGCGAGGACGTCCGCGACGTCAAGACCGGTGACCGGGTATCCGGGGAAGGCCACGTGGTCTGCGGTATCTGCCGGAACTGCCGGGCAGGCCGGCGCCAGATGTGCATCCACACCGTGAGCGTGGGGGTGCAGCGCGACGGTGCCTTCGCCGAATACGTGGTGATTCCGGAAACCAATGTCTGGGTCCACCACGATCCCTCTGTCACTCCCGAACTGGGCGCTATCTTCGACCCCTTCGGCAACGCGGTGCACACTGCCCTGAGCTTTCCGCTGGTGGGCGAGGACGTGCTGATCACCGGCGCCGGACCCATCGGGCTGATGGCCATCGCCGTCGCCCGCCACGCCGGTGCCCGCAAGATCGCCATCACCGATGTATCACCCCACCGGCTGGACCTCGCCCGCCGGCTGGGCGCAGACCTCGCCATCAACGTCGCCACCACGAGGGTCCGTGACGCCCAGCGCGAGCTGGGGATGCGGGAGGGATTCGATATCGGCATGGAGATGTCCGGCCACCCCACCGCCCTGCCGGAGATGATCGACAACATGAACCACGGCGGCCGGATCGCGATGCTGGGACTGCCCAGCCAGGACATCACCATCGACTGGGGCAAGGTGGTGACCCACATGCTCACGCTCAAGGGCATTTACGGCCGCGAAATGTACGAAACCTGGTACGCCATGAGTGCCATGCTGTCTTCCAACACCGTACTGCACGCGGGCATTTCGGCGGTGGTCACTGATACGCTCCCTGCCACCGACTGGGAAAAGGGCTTCGACCTGGCCCGCAGCGGCGCCGGCGGAAAAGTTGTCCTCGACTGGACCCGACTCTAAGGAACACCATGTACACCTCGATCAAGGACCAGCTGGGCACCGAGCTGGAGGACATCCGCACTGCTGGACTCTTCAAGACCGAACGCAGCATCAACTCGCCCCAGTCAAGCCACATCAGCGCCGGTGCGCTCGGCCAGCCGGGGGCTGACGTGCTGAACTTCTGCGCAAACAACTACCTGGGCCTGGCTGACCACCCCGACATCATCAACGCAGCCAAGGCGGCCATGGACGAACGCGGTTTCGGCATGGCCAGTGTGCGCTTCATCTGCGGCACCCAGGACCTGCACCTGGAACTCGAAGCCCGCGTCTCCCGGTTCCTCGGGACAGAGGACACCATCCTCTTCTCCAGCTGCTTTGATGCCAACGGCGGCGTCTTCGAGTCCCTCTTCGGCCCGGAGGACGCCATCATCTCCGACGCCCTGAACCATGCCTCCATCATCGACGGGATCCGCCTGTGCAAGGCGCACCGGTACCGGTACGCCAACCAGGACATGGCGGACCTGGAAGCCAAGCTGGTGGAGGCAAAGGATGCCCGCCGCAAGATCATCGTCACCGACGGTGTCTTTTCCATGGACGGATACCTCGCTCCGCTGGAGGCTATCTGCGACCTCGCCGAGAAGCACGATGCCCTGGTGATGGTGGACGATTCGCACGCCGTCGGTTTTATGGGGGCGACCGGGGCCGGTACGCCGGAGCATGCAGGCGTGTCGGACCGCGTGGACATCTACACCGGAACGTTCGGCAAGGCGCTGGGCGGCGCCTCGGGCGGCTACGTCTCCGGCCGCAGCGAAGTGGTGGCCATGCTCCGGCAAAAGGCCCGTCCCTACCTGTTTTCGAACTCGTTGGCCCCGGCCATCGTGGCCGCCACCATCAAGGCCCTGGACCTGGTGGAGAACTCGGCCGGCCTGCGCCGCACGCTCTTCGAAAATGCGGCACTGTTCCGCCGCCGCATGACCGAAGAGGGCTTTGACCTGCTTCCCGGTGAGCACGCGATAGTCCCGGTCATGTTCGGCGACGCCGTCCTGGCCGCCAAAGTGGCTGACCGGATGCTGCAGCACGGCGTCTTCGTCACCGCCTTCAGCTTCCCGGTGGTTCCGCGCGGGGCAGCAAGGATCCGCGTCCAGCTTTCGGCCGCGCACTCAACGGACGACGTCGAAACCTGCGTGTGTGCCTTCGTCGCCAGCCGTGCCGAGGTAGCAGCCTGAAGGCAGCCACAGCCCGCCTTAACTCTGCGAGGATGAACGCATGGCAGCACAATACGACGTCCTGATTGTTGGCGGCGGCATAGCCGGGTTGTCCCTGGCCTCGGCGTTGGCGGGCAACTGCTCTGTGGCACTGGTGGAGGCGGAGCAGGAACTGGCGTACCACACGTCCTCCCGCTCCGCCCGCCAGCTCATCCCCAGCTACGGCCCGCCGGTGGTGCAGGAACTGACGGTCCGGACACTGGAGTTGATCGCCGCACGCGATGCCGGGTTGCCCGAGCCCGTGCTCACGCCGCGCAGTTTTATGCTGATCGGTTCGGAGCAGGCGGTGGCAGCCGAAGCGAGCGGCCACATGCGGTCCATCACCCAGGCCGAAGCGCTGGAGCTCTGCCCGGCACTGGTCCCTGACTCGTTCGCTGCCGCCGGCCTGGACACTGGCTCCTTCGGCTGCAACGCACCGCTGCTGCTGGAGGACCACCGGCAGCGCGCGCTCGCCGCCGGGGCGGACATCATCACCGGCGCCCGGGTCCATTCCGCGCAGCGCCTCGGCTCCGGCTGGCAGGTTGGAGCGGGCATGGAAGCCTTCGAAGCGGGCGTCCTGGTCAACGCTGCCGGCGCCTGGGCGGACGAACTCGCAGTCATCAGCGGGGTGGAGAAGCTCGGGCTGCAGCCGTACCGGCGGACTGCGGCAATTGCCGCCGTCGAACGCCCCTTGCCGGAGCACAGTCCCATGGTGGCGGCGGCGGACAACACGTTCTACTTCCGCCGTGAAGGCGGTGACGTGCTGATCTCGCCGTCCGAATCCGTGCCGAGCGGGCCCGAAGACGCCAAGCCGCGGCCAGGGGACGTAGAGCGACTGGTCGCCAGGCTGAACCAGGTGACCACGCTGGGCATCACGGAAGTCCGCCGGGCCTGGACGGGGCTCCGGACAGAAGCTGCCGACGGCGTTCCCGTGGCAGGTTTCGACGCCGAAGCGCCCGGCTTCTACTGGCTCGCCGGCCAGGGCGGGTATGGCTTCCAGACCTCATCGGCGATGGCAGAGCTGGCCGCGGCACAGATCCTGGCAGGACAGCAAAGTGCCGGTCATCAGAGTGCGGGTCATCGAAACGCTGGTGAAACAGCGGACGCGGGTCCGGCATCCCGGACAGCTCAGGCGCTGGCAGCCACCCGCTGGTCTGTCCGGCGCTGAAGAATGGTGACATGAGCACCCTGATCACCAATATCGCCGAGCTGATGACGCAGGACCTGGAACACCGGGTCCTCAAAGATGCGGCCGTGGTGATTGAGGGTGAACGGATTTCATGGATCGGCGCCGCTGCTGATGCTCCCGCCGCGGATGACGCCGTCGACGCCGGTGGGCGCGCCATGCTTCCCGGCTGGGTGGACTCCCACACCCACCTGCTGTTCGCGGGCGACCGGACGGCGGAATTCGAGGCGCGCATGGCGGGGGAGTCCTACTCCGCCGGCGGCATTGCGGTGACCATGAACGCCACCCGGGCAACGTCCGACTTCGACCTCACCCGGCTGGCCCTTGGCCGGGTGGCCGAAGCTGTGTCTCAGGGGACCACCTACATCGAGACGAAAACCGGCTACGGCCTGGACATCGAGCATGAAGCACGGAGCGCCCGCATCGCCTCCACCATCGCGGACCAGGTGACGTACCTCGGAGCGCACCTGGTGCCCGCCGGGCAGGATCCGGACGCCTACACCGACCTCGCATCCGGCCCCATGCTCGCCGCTGTCCGGCCTTACGTGCAGTGGGCTGACGTCTTTTGCGAGGATGGGGCCTTCGATGCTGAACAGTCCCGCCGCGTCCTGCTGGCCTGCCGCGACGCCGGACTTGGACTGCGCGTCCACGGAAACCAGCTCGGCGAAGGGCCCGGTGTCCAGCTGGCGGTGGAACTCGAGGCGGCCAGCGTGGACCACGTGAACTACCTCGCGGACAAGGACGTGGACGCGCTAACGGGGACCTGGGCCGGCTGGGATGCCACCACCGGGACGGGGCGGCGGGGCACGGTGGCCACATGCCTGCCTGCCTGCGACCTCTCCACCCGTCAGCCGCTCGCCCCGGCGCGGGAGCTCCTGGATGCCGGCGTCCAGGTGGCGCTCGCCTCCAACTGCAATCCGGGCACGTCCTACACAAGTTCCATGGCCTTTTGCGTGACGACGGCGGTGCTGCAGATGCGTTTGAGCGTCCACGAGGCGGTCCGGGCAGCGACGTACGGCGGCGCCCTGGCGCTGCACAAGGACAAGGGGAACGACGTCGACGGCGAACGGGCGGTGGGTTCCATCGCCGTCGGACACCGGGCGGACCTCCACCTGCTTAACGCTCCGTCGGCCACGCACCTTGCCTACCGCCCCGGCATGCCCCTGACATACGCTGTATGGCGGGCCGGAGCGCGGGCACGCTGACCAGTTGCTTGGAAATGACGTTAGATGATCATTTCGGTTCTGTTATGATCAAAAAGCGTCATCGGAGCTGGTGGCGGGAGTATTTGGAGGCCTCTGCATGACCCGCACCGACCGACTGACGGCAATCCTTGACCTCCTCGCCAAAACCGGCCAGGTGGAGGTCGAAGAGATCGTCAGCAGTCTCCACGTCTCGCCTGCCACTGCCCGGCGCGACCTGGACAGCCTGGCCAAACGCCGGCTGCTCACCAGGACCCGGGGCGGAGCGACCACAGGGGCGCTGGCCTACGACCTGCCCGGCCGGTACAACCGGGACGACCATGCCGAGGCCAAGCAGCAGATCGCGCAGGCCGCTTCCGCTCTCATTGCTCCGGGCGCCGTCATTGGCCTTTGCGGCGGCACCACCAGCACGGTGCTGGCGCAGATCCTGGCCACCCGCGAGGACCTGAACGCCCCGTCCAACCAGCCCACCCTGACGGTAGTCACCAACGCCATCAACATCGCCGGGCAGTTGGCCGTGCGGCCCAACATCAAGGTCATGGTCACCGGCGGCATCCTGAATCCGCGGTCCTACGAGCTGGTGGGCCCTTACACGGACATCATCATGCAGAAAGTGGTGCTGGACATCGCGTTCATCGGGGTCAACGGCATCGATCCGGAAGTGGGGCCGACCAACACGGGGGAGGGCGAAGCCTCGGTCAACGCCCTGCTGGCCAGCAGGGCGCGTGTCTCCTACGTGCTGGCCGACTCCTCCAAAGTAGGGGTGCGCGCTTTTGCCACCATGGACGGGTACAACTTCACCCGGCTGATCACTGATGCGGGCATCTCCGCCAAGGACAAGGCCGCGTTTGAGGCCAACGGCACCGAAGTGATTGTTGCCGGCAGCTGACGCTTCCGAGCTGTAACACGTCCCTTAGGCACGGCGGGCCGGGGCACCCGGGCGCAATCAGTGCGGATCCAGAAACAGCAGGCAAGATGGGTACATGCTGGTTCCCTCCCGCCGTCGTTTGCGGATCGAAGTCTGGATAGTCCTGGGTTTGTCGCTGGGGCAGTCTGCCGTCTACTCCGTGGTGCAGCTCCTGGACAAGATGACCCGGGCGCCGCTGGCGGAAGGCACCTCCACACTCAACCGCTCACAGAGTACCCGCGAGTATTTCGACCTGACCTACCAGTTGCTGGACATCATCTTCGCGCTGGTGCCGGTGCTGCTGGTGATCTACTTCCTCACCGACCAGCGGCAGGCGGCGGCGGGCGACGGCGGCCATTCGGCTTCTGCTTTCCGAAAACTTGGGTTTAACTTTGCACGCCCGGGCCGGGACCTGCTCCAGGGGCTGGGGCTGGCAGCGCTGATCGGAATCCCGTCCCTGGGCCTCTATGCGGCGGGCCGGGCGCTGGGCATCACCACCGCCATCATTCCCAGTGCGTTGGACGCCTACTGGTGGACAGTGCCGGTGCTGATCCTGTCCGCGATCCGCCATGCCGTGGTGGAGGAAGTTATCGTGGTGGGCTACCTGCTGAACCGGTTCGGAAAGTTCGGCTGGAGCGTGCCGCTGGCCATCGCGGTGAGCTCGCTGCTGCGCGGCAGCTACCACCTTTACCAGGGCTTCGGGCCCTTCATCGGGAACGCGGTGATGGGGGTCGTCTTCGCCTGGCTGTATACCAGGACGCGACGGGTGATGCCCCTGGTGATTGCCCACGCCCTGCTGGACATCGTCGCGTTCGTTGGCTTCAGCCTCTTCGGCAAGGCAGTCGGACTGGGCTGAGGCAGCCAAGCTGGCGCCGCAAGGTGCGGTGCGACGGCGATCCCTCCGATGTTGTGAGCCTTCACTGACCCCGTGGTCGGTTTCGCTCCCCAAGTTCAGCCACCATAGGTGGTTGGTCAGGCGGGTGGGGCGTGCAGGAACCGCTCCAGGCATTCTTCGCCTGGGGAGATCCCGATGTAGACAAAATCGGGTGGGTCCCCGGACACCGCCTGCAGCTGGTTTGGCCAGTGTGGTGGTTCCCAGTCCTGGTGTTCGCTTTTGTAGTGCCTGCCGGTGGGTGAGGTCCAGCCGGGTGGTGCGGTTTTGGTGGCGGGGGTGGGTTTCCAGCCGCTGGTATGCCGTAGCCGGTGATGTTTGGGGCAGGGCTGTCCCAGATTCGATATCCCGGTAGTGCCGCCTTGATGCCAGGCGAGGATGTGGTCGGCTTCGTTGTCGAGCGAATTGTTGCTGCATCCTGGAAAGGGGCATTTGCCATCCCGCAACCTAAGCCAGTTCCGCATGGCCTGGCTGATCCGGTACTTTGTCCGGCCGATCTCCAGTGGCGCCCCGTCCCTCGGGTCCACCAGGACCCGGTAAAACGAAGCGGCCCCGTCGGCGACGAGTTGACGTGCCATCGACGGTGGAATGGGGCCGTGGCCGTCCAGCATTGCCGGCTCGTCGGTCAGGCCCATCAGGGAGAAAACCGGAACGGTGACCAGCACTTGGGCGCCGATCGACGACGACGGGCCACCCGTTCCTGCGACGACCCCGGCGCTGTCGCCACCACCGACACTTTCATCGGCACCTACCGGAGTGTTGCCGCTGCTGAGAATCGCTGTGGAGAAATTATCGGCCTTCAATTGGGGCAGGGTACGGGGCTCGTCCGGTCCCTGCATCCCCCGTGCGATGGCCGTGAGCCGGTTCCAGCCCGCCAAAGCATGGTGGGCAGGCAGGTAGGCGGAGAGCCAGGCCATGCCGTCCTGATCCGGCCGGTATTCCACCCGCCGGTCCGCGATGCCCCTGGCGTGGCGTTTCTCAATGGACTCAGGGTGGTGGCGCTCCCGCCAGTTCCTGGCCTTGGCCTTGAACCGGTACGCCGGCAATTCCCCGATCGGCGCAGCCGTAGGCGGCCTGGGCACGTCCGGGTCCAGGAACTGTGCCTCCAGCGCCGCCGCGCCAGCGGGGTCAAGGCTGGCCGTTTCATCAACCATGGCCAGGGCGTGCTGCCAAGTAATCGTCCCGGACTGCAATGCCGAAAGGGTGGGCGGCAACTCCTTGCACAGGGCGTGGGCTGCGGCCAGGAACGCACCCGCTGCCCGGGAACCGAGGGCCAGGAGGCAGCCGATTTCCGCGGCGACGGCCATTTCCTGCGCCTGTACCGGCGCGTCGGGCCCCGCAATAGCTCGGGCGGTATCCGCATACGTCACGGCAGCCCGGGCCTTCAAACCCGCAAACCCGGCCTCCACCACCCGCGCCCCGGCAAGAATGTCCAGGCACCCATCAGCCAGTCCGGCCAGCGGATCAGCATCCGAGAACGGGTCCGAACCACACTCATCCACCTCGGCATTCAGCACAGCAAGAGCGGCCTTGATGTCCTCAAACGCCTTAGCCACCGCCGCTTTCCCCATAAACCCATCATGACAAGGGGGTACGACAATTTGTCGGGCTCTGCGAGTGAGGTGTGCAGCAGAAATTGCGTGAGCTTAAAGGCAGAAGTGGATTCGGCCGCCATCGGCAGGTGACGCCGTTGTCACAAGCTGATGGCGGCCGAAGTTTGGAAGATCAGGCGCCCAGGCCGAAACCGGGCACACCACTGCGATGCCCGGGCGCCAGTGCCCGGGCATCGTAAGGAGGGTTAGATGGTGACGGCTCCGGTGGAGGTTTCGAAGGTGACGGACAGAATGCCGGGCGTTCCGTGCGGAGCCACCCAATCAACGGCCACATCCTCGAGCGGCTTCTCCACGGGCTCACCCAGCCACTCGGTGACGCGTGCCGCCGAACCTGCGATGGTGAGGCAGCTCATCTTGACGTTGCTGTCGTAGGCATTGGACGGGTGCAGGGACGGATCGCCCTCCCACTTGAGCATGTAGGGGACCTGGGGGTCGGCGATCAGGCCGAGGATGCCAATCTGCTGCCAGACGAGTTCGCGGCCGTCCGGAAACTTGCGGTTGCCGTTCACCGCGGAGCGTCCGAGCCGCTCCTCGAACGGGGCGAGGTCGTCCACTTCGACGCACCAGCCCATCCAGCCGCCGCCCGCAGCAGACCGCGCACGCACAGCCTGTCCGAAGGGGGCCTTGTCTGAAGCAGGGTGGTCCAGGACCTCCACGACTTCAAGGTACTTGTGGCCGGCGAGCGGGATAATCATGTTGCGGGTGCCGAACCGGGGGTGTACCCCACCCTTCACTGCCTCAACGCCGAGGGCAGAGGAAATTCGTTCGGTAGTGGCCGCCAGGCCATCGTGTTCACAGGCGTAAGAGACGTGATCCATGCGCATGCCATCATCTTGGCACTTTGTGATCGGGCTCTCAGCTAAGGGTACCCTTACTGGGATTTTCGCTGGTGAACCCCCATAAACCAGGGCCCGCGGAAATCTTCTGGACCATGTTCGTCACAATCCTGTCCGGCACCGGGTGCGTGTTCCTACACTGGGCTCAGGTCATGAGTGCCAGCATCAAGCCCCGGCTCGCTGGCCGGCAACCCTCCAACCGCGGTGGGGTGCCCCGGGTGAGGACCTGGCTGTCCGGCATGGGCTGGATGGCAAGCGCGGCCCGCAGTGCTTTCGAGCGTACCGGGCCCATGTCAAAGGAGCCTTGAATTGTCCAACGGATGGTCCTTCGAAACCCGCCAGATCCATGTTGGGCAGGAGCCGGACAGCGCCACTGGCGCCCGCGCCCTCCCTATCTACCAGACCACGTCTTTTGTGTTCCCGAGCGCGGAAAGTGCTGCCAACCGCTTCGCACTTGCCGAGCTGGCTCCCATCTATACCAGGATCGGCAACCCCACCCAGGAAGCCGTGGAACAGCGGATCGCCAGCCTTGAAGGCGGCCTGGGGGCCTTGCTGCTCAGCTCCGGGCAGGCCGCAGAGACGTTTGCCATCCTGAACATCGCCGAGGCGGGGGACCACATCGTGGCCAGCCCCAGCCTCTACGGCGGCACCTACAACCTCTTCGCCCACACCCTGAAGAAGTTCGGCATCTCGGTCACTTTTGTGGCGGACCCGGACAACCTGGACCAGTGGCGTGACGCCGTCCAGCCCAACACCAAGCTATTCTTCGGCGAGGTGGTTTCCAACCCGCGGCAGGATGTCCTGGACATTGAAGGCGTGTCCCGGGTTGCCCATGACGCCGGCGTGCCCCTGATCGTGGACAACACCCTGTCCACCCCCTACCTGATCAGGCCGCTGGAATGGGGCGCGGACATCGTGGTGCACTCGGCCACCAAATACCTGGGCGGCCACGGTGCCGCCATCGCCGGCGTGATCGTGGACTCCGGAAAGTTCGACTTCGGCAAGGACCCGCAGAAGTTCCCCGGTTTCAACACCCCGGACCCCACTTACAACGGGCTGGTGTACGCCCGCGACCTCGGAACAGACGGAGCGCTGGGGGCCAACCTGTCCTACATCCTCAAGGCCCGGGTCCAGTTGCTGCGCGACCTCGGTTCTGCGGTGTCGCCGTTCAACGCCTTCCTGATTGCCCAGGGACTGGAGACGCTGAGCCTGCGGGTGGAACGGCACGTGGCCAACGCCGTGGACGTTGCCCGGTGGCTGGAAGGAAGGGACGACGTCGAATCCGTCGCCTACGCCGGGCTGCCCTCCAGCCCCTGGTACGAGCGCGGCCGCAAGTACGGCCCGAAGGGTACCGGCGCCATCGTGTCGTTCAACCTGGCCGGCGGGGCCGAGGCCGGGAAGCGCTTCGTGGACGCCCTGGAGCTGCACTCCCACGTGGCAAACATCGGTGACGTCCGCTCCCTGGTGATCCATCCGGCGTCGACCACGCACAGCCAGCTCTCCCCGGAGCAGCAGGAAATTGCCGGCGTGACGCCCGGACTGGTGCGGCTTTCGGTGGGAATCGAACACATCGATGACATCTTGGCGGACCTCGAAGCCGGTTTCAGGGCTGCCAAGGAGGCCAGCGGCGCTTGATCCGCGGGCAGGCGCTCGGATCCAGACGGCCACCAGCGGCGGCAAGCCGGGAAGTCACAACCAGTCACACTCTTGGCGGGAGGCCGGGGCTGTTTCGTACACTCGATGCAGGTCATGAGTGCCAGTGACAGCCCCGGCTTGCTGGCCGGCAACCCTCCTACCGCGGTGGGGTGCCCCGGGTGAAGACCTGGCCTGCCGGTCAGACGACGGCAGGCAAGCGCGTAGAAGAGGTCTTGCCATGACGGTTACCGTCACCCGTACCACTGTTCCCGAGCATGGGATTGTCCGCTATGCCTCCATCGGGGGCCTCAAGCTGGAAGCCGGCGGATACCTGCCGGATGTCACCCTGGCCTACGAGACCTGGGGCACGCTGAATGAGGACGGCAGCAATGCAGTCCTGATCGAGCACGCGCTCACCGGAAGCACCCACGTGACAAGGGGCGACACGGATGAGCCCGGTTGGTGGGAACAGCTCGCGGGACCGGGTGCGCCCGTGGACACCGACCAGTTCTTCGTCGTCTCAATCAACATTGTGGGCGGCTGCTACGGGTCCACCGGTCCGTCGTCGCCCGCACCTGACGGCAAACCCTGGGGCTCCCGGTTCCCGCTGGTGACCCTCCGGGACACCACCGAGGCGGAGGCCCGGCTGGCGGACCAGCTGGGCATCAGCAGCTGGTTTGCCGTACTGGGCGGCTCGATGGGCGGCGCACGTGCGCTGGAATGGGCGGTGACATATCCGGAACGGGTGCAGCGCTGTGCCGTGATTTCCGTGGGGGCCGCGAGTACCGCCGAGCAGATCGCCTTCGCCCAGGCACAGACTCTCGCCATCCGCCAGGACGCTAACTTCAACGGCGGTGACTACTACGGCGGGCCATTGCCGGAGGATGGCCTGGCCCTGGCCCGGCGCATTGCCCACATCACGTACCGTTCGCCGCTGGAACTGGACGGACGCTTCGGCCGGGCACCGCAGGCCCCCGAATCGCCCTTCCAGGGCGGGCAGCTCGCGGCGCGCGGGCGCTACCAGGTGGAGAGCTACCTGGACCATCAGGGCACCAAGCTGGTCCAGCGCTTCGACGCCAACAGCTACATCGCCATCACCGAAGCGCTGATGAGCCACGACATCTGCCGTGGCCGAGGACCCCTCGAGCAAACCCTGTCCCGTGCCGATGCGCGGTTCTTCGTAGCCGCCGTGGATTCGGACCGGCTCTACTTCCCGTCCCAGTCCTTGGAGCTGGCCCGGGCCCTCCCCGGAGACGTGGACGTCCACTTCATCGAGGCGCCCATCGGTCACGACGGATTCCTCACGGAAATAGGCCAGCTGGGAAACCAGCTCCGGACAGGTTTCCTGGTCTGACGGCGGGCTGGTCTGACCGCTGCCTGGGTTCCTGGCCTGGCTGCTTCCTAGCCGTTCATGATCTCGCTGCGGCGGGCCATGTAATCCTCCATGGAGAGCTCGCCGTTGCTGTACTTCTGGTCCAGTTCCGCAAGCTTGCGCGCGCGGTAGCCCTGCGGGGCCGACGGCGGAGGGGGAGTGGCCGGGGCCGCGGGCTGCTGCGGGGCTTCTTCGGGCTGGCCGGGCAGGGGCTGTCCGTGCTGTCCGTAACCGGGCTGTCCGTAGCCGGGCTGGCCAAACGTCGGCTGCCCGTAGGGCGGGAACTGCTGGTCCATCGGCGGGACCGGCTGAACGGGCGGCAGCGGCGAGCCCGGGAGGGGCTGGGGCTGGTCAAGCTGCCGGAATCCGCCACCGAAGTAGTCCTGCTGGGTGAAACCGTCCCGGGGCTGGTTGCTCTGCGGGCCGTTGGAACCGGGGTACATGCCGCCGCCCGGGAACTGGTCCGGGTAGCGTCCCGAAAAGCTCTGCTCGTGGTTCCTGCGGGCCACGGACTTCCGGTACATCCGCATGGCCATCGGGACCAGGAACGACAAGACGATGATCCAGAAAAACAAGTTGCTCACGGTGCCGTGCCTCTCATTGGTGTCCTTCCAGCTTAAGCCCGGGCTTGCACGCGGACCGTGGGGAGCTCCATAAAGGCGCCATACCTATCCACGGCTTCCTGAACTGCCGCAGCCAGCGGAGAGCCGGGAGCGGCATCCGCAGAGGAGAGGCGGATGTCCAGTTCGCACCGGCCCGGAAGCAGCGTGTGCCGCCATGATCCGGCCATCCGCCCGTCCAGCAGCACCACATGCATGGGTTCGCCCTTGAACGGAAAGGCCGGCGCCCCGCCTCCCATGTAATGCCGCGTGGCGGAATAGCCCATCACATACTCGTCGTAGCACTGGATCAGGTCTATCCGCGGCCGGACTTCCGAAGCACCACCAACGCCAGCACCACCAGCGCCGGCGCCACCAGCACCAGCGCCGGCCCCGGCGGCGTCGAGGCTTCCCGCGTCCAGACTTCCGTCGTCACTCCCCGCATCGAAGTAGACAACGACGCCGTCAATCACCGTTTCGGCCAGGGCTTTGGGGTGCGCCTCGACAGTGAGTTGCAGGCCCTTGCGGACGTCCGTCATGGTCAGCCCGGACCAGTCGGCGCAGTCCTTGACCGTCGCCGGGCCCCGGCTGGTGAAATAGCGGCGGGCCAATTCGGCGAGTGCTTCAGGCCGGCCGGGCTCAGGTTCCGCCCCGACGGGCACCCGCTCGTCGAAAAGCGCATACGTCTGCTTCAACGCCCCGCCCGCGCTGCGCACGGGCCTGCCGCTCACCAGGACGCCGCTGATTTCGGCGTGCATGATCAGGTAGGCAAGCTGCAGGCCCTTGGCCGGGAACCCGGCGTCGTGAAGGCTCGCGGCGAGGCCTTCCCGGGACAGGTGGTTCCCGCCCGCAACCGCGCCGGCCAGGACCTCGTCACTCCGGGCGGCAACGGCTGCATCGATGCCGGTGTGCCGGTACGTGGCGGCATTGGCTTGCTCGAGCCGCGGTGCGGAAAGCGCCAGAAGCCAGCGGAGATCATCCCGGTGGACAAAATGCCAAGTGGGCCGGAGGATATGCGTCCGCAGGATCCGCCCGTCTGCCACGGCCTGCTCGATGTCCGCCGCGGTAACGGCTGGTGCAGCTGCGGCTGACACGCGCTGCGCCAAACTCCACCGGGCGTAGGTGAACTCCTGCGCTTGCACGGCGAGCAGCGCCCGCAGGGCTGTCTCCGGGGATGCGGCGCCGGGGTCGCGGAGCAGCTGCGACCGCAGCCGCCGCCGCACCACCTGCTCCGGTTCCATGCACAACCCCTTGAAACTACTCAGCTGCCCGCACAGGCCGTCACCACAATCACTCTGCTAGCGCCGGGCAGCCTCGGTGGTCCCGAGCGGACCCTCGCCGGAACCCAACGGAACGCCCGGGCCGAACACAGGTCCCGGCGTCGGCCGCTTTGCGCTGATCCCGTCACCCGAGGACTGGTGCCGCAGCCGGCGCAGCACCCAGGGCACAAAGTACTCGCGCGCCCAGACGAGGTCCCCGGAGCGTGCCTCGCGCCAGGTCTGCGGCGGCAGTGGCTTGGGCTGCAGCGGCTTCAGAGTGTGCTCCACATTCAGTGCATCCAGGACCATGGCCGCGATGGTGTGGTGGCCCAGCGGCGAGAAGTGAAGCCGGTCCACGTCCCACATTTGGGGGTCGCTGAGCTGGCGCAGGGACCACATATCGGCGATGATCGCGTCGTGCCGCGCAGCAACCGTCCGCAGGTTCTCGTTATAGATGGCCACCTTGCTGCGGATCCTGCCCAGTACCGAGGAACCCGTGTCCGGGCCGTTGAAGAGGACCACGGTGGCGCCGCCCAGAGCCAGGAGCTGGACCACGGAATCGAGTTTCTCGGCCAGGGCGTCGGGGTCGCCGCCCGGGCGGAGCAGGTCGTTGCCTCCGGCGGAGAGGGTCACCAGGTCCGGCTTCAGCGCCAGGCACGGGGCCAGTTGTTGGTCCACCACTTGTTGGACCAACCGGCCACGCACCGCAAGGTTCGCATAGGCAAAGTCGGGCTTGGTGCGGCTGAGTTCCTCCGCCACCCTGTCGGCCCAGCCGCGGTAGCCGCCGGGGCTTGAGGGCTCGGGGTCGCCGATGCCCTCGGTAAAGGAATCGCCCATTGCCACGTACCGGGTCCAGGGGTGGGATCCGGCAGGGGCAGCGGCCGTCTGAAAGGTACTCGCGTCAGTCACGGTCCTATCCTGCCTTCCGTTTCGGAAGCTACGCGAACGTAGGTTGTTACCTTCGGGTAACTGTAAGAATGGAAACCATGACTGAAGCCGAAGTATTTCCTGCCCCTGTTGTTTTGTGGTCCCATCCCGAGGACCAGCGCGACGGCAAGCCGCTGCTGGTGCTGCTGCACGGCTACGGCGCCAACGAACAGGATCTGCTCAGCCTGGCCGACCTGCTTCCGGATGACTTCGCAGTCGCTTCCGTCCGGGCTCCGATCGCCATGGGCCCCGGCTTCACCTGGTTCCCGCTCACGGCGTCCATCGATTACTCGCTGGACCGGGTGAAGGCGGCTTCGTCGTTCGTGCTCGACTGGATCGACACCATCCGGGCCGGGCACCCCTCGGTGACCCTGCTCGGCTTTTCGATGGGCATGGCCATGGCCACCACGCTCCTGCGGCAACGGCCCACGGACTTCGCGGCCGTCGTCGGCCTGTCAGGTTTTGTGGTGGATGCCGGGGACGATCCCAGCTTCAGGGACTCCGAACTGGACGGCACCGTCCCACTGTTCTGGGGCCGCGATCAGCAGGACCCCGTCATCACGCCGGACAAGATCGAATACACCATGGGCTGGGTCCGCCGGCACGTTAATCTCACCAAGGTGCTGTACACGGGCATGTGGCACGGGATCAACCAGCAGGAGATCGGGCACGTGTCCGAGTTCCTCACGCACGAGGTGTTGAAGAAGTAGGGGTACGACGGCGGGCGGCGCCGTGCGCTGCCAGGCCGTCCCGGTGTGGAGGGCGGGTGCGGCAGCCGGTCAGGCCTCCGGCGCGACGACCTTCACTGTCTGGTTGTTCACCGTGACCGTGTCCCCGTTGTGCAGCTGGCGGCCGCGGCGATCGTCAATTTCCCCGTTGACCTTAACGAGCCCGTTCTTGATCAGCTCCGCCGCCTCCACGCCGTCCTCCACTAGGTTGGCGAGCTTCAGGAGCTGGCCAAGGCGGATCATGCTGTCGCGGATGGGGATCTCTTCAACGTTGCTCATGAAGCAATAATGCCTGACGTAATGTGGATTCAATGACCTCCTCCCCCCGCCTGCCCCTGCTCGCAGGCCTGCCGCTGGCGGTGGGCTCGGGCCTTGCCATTCCAGTCCAGGGCCGCATCAACGGTGCGCTGGGCGCCCGGTTGAACGACGGCATCGCCGCGTCCGTGGTGAGTTTCAGCACAGGCCTCCTGGTGATGATCCTCATCTCGCTGCTCCTGCCGCGGGGCCGCGCCGGGCTGGCCAGCATCCTTCCCGCTGTCCGGAACAGGGCTTTTCCCCGGGTCTACGTCCTCGCCGGCGGCATCGGCGCATTGTTCGTCTTCGCCCAGTCCTTCACCGTGGGCATCCTCGGCGTCGCCCTCTTCACCGTGGCCACCGTCACCGGCCAGACCGTCAGCGGACTGCTGGTTGACCGGCTGGGCATCGGGCCCGCCGGCAAGAAATCAGTCACCGGGATCCGGATCATCGGCTGCCTGCTGACCATAGCGGCCGTCGCCTGGGCCGTTTCGCCCCGCTTCACCGGAGCCGTGGGCGGCACGGGAGCCGCCGGTGCCGCCGGTGCACCCGACGCCGGCCCGTCCGACTTGCTTCTTCCGCTCCTGCTGCCCGTGCTGGCAGGCTTCCTGATGAGCTTCCAGCAGGCCATGAACGGGACGGCCACTGTCCATTACGGCACTCCCATCGCCGCCACCCTGGTCAATTTTGTTGCCGGCTGCCTGGTGCTCTGGACCGCCTACGGCATCAAACTGGCGGTGGCCGGGCCGGGCAGCCCGCTGCCGGGGGAGTGGTGGTACTACGTGGGCGGCCCCATGGGCTGTGTGTTCATCGGTCTGGGCGCGCTGCTGGTCCGCAGCCTGGGCGTGCTGGTCACCGGGCTGGGCATGATCGCAGGCCAGTTGCTCGGCTCGCTGGCGCTGGATGTGATCCTGCCCGCGCCGGGAACAGTGGTGGCGCCGGCCACCGTGCTGGGAACCATCCTGACACTGGCCGCCATCGTCCTGGCAACCCTGCCCTGGCCGCGGGGAGCGTTCCGAAGACAGGCACCGGTAGGCTAGGACACGCAGCTTTCACGCATCTTTCCTTCATCCGCCCCTCCCGGCAGCCAGCGGTGCTCACCCTTGGCGCAACCGGGGCCTGAAAACCGCGGACCGCACCCAGCGGCCCTGTAGAAATTGGAGTTACCCCCATGGCAGCAAAATCCGTACTCGACCAGGTCATTTCCCTCTCCAAGCGGAGGGGCTTTGTGTTCCAGGCCGGTGAGATCTACGGAGGTTCGCGTTCTGCCTGGGACTACGGGCCCCTCGGCGCCGAACTGAAGGAAAACATCAAGCGCCAGTGGTGGCAGTCCATGGTCCGCGGCCGCGAGGACGTGGTGGGCCTGGATTCCTCCGTGATCCTGCCCCGCCAGGTCTGGGAAGCCTCCGGCCACGTTGAGGTCTTCTCCGACCCGCTGGTGGAATGCCTTTCCTGCCACAAGCGCTACCGTGCTGACCACCTCGAGGAAGAATACGAGGAAAAGAAGGGCCGCCCTGCGGAGAACGGCCTGAAGGACATTGCCTGCGCGAACTGCGGAACCCGCGGTGAATGGACCGAGCCGCAGGAATTCTCCGGCCTCCTCAAGACCTTCCTGGGCCCCGTGGCCAGCGAGGAAGGCATGCACTACCTGCGCCCGGAAACGGCCCAGGGCATCTTTGTGAACTTCAACAACGTCCTCACCACCTCCCGCAAGAAGCCGCCGTTCGGCATCGGCCAGATCGGCAAGTCCTTCCGCAACGAGATCACCCCGGGCAACTTCATCTTCCGCACCCGCGAGTTCGAGCAGATGGAAATGGAGTTCTTCGTCGAGCCCGGCACCGATGAGGAATGGCACCAGTACTGGATGAAGGAGCGCATGTCCTGGTACACCGGCCTGGGCATCCGCGAGGAGAACCTGCGCTTCTTCGAGCACCCGCTGGAAAAGCTGAGCCACTACTCTAAGGGCACCACGGACATCGAGTACCGCTTCGGTTTCCAGGGCTCCGAGTGGGGCGAGCTGGAAGGCATCGCCAACCGCACGGACTTTGACCTGTCCACCCACGCCAAGGCCTCCGGAACGGACCTGAGCTACTTCAACCAGGCCACCAACGAGCGCTACACCCCGTATGTGATCGAGCCCGCCGCCGGCCTCACCCGTTCCTTTATGGCGTTCCTGGTGGACGCCTACACCGAGGACGAGGCTCCCAACGCCAAGGGCGGCGTCGACGTCCGCACGGTCCTGAAGCTTGACCCGCGTCTGGCCCCGGTCAAGGCCGCCGTGCTGCCGCTGAGCCGCAACGAGGACCTGTCCCCAAAGGCCAAGGACCTCGGAACGCAGCTCCGCAAGAACTGGAACATCGACTTCGACGACGCCGGCGCCATCGGCCGCCGCTACCGCCGCCAGGACGAAATCGGCACCCCGTTCTGCATCACCGTGGATTTCGACACCCTCGAGGACCAGGCCGTGACCATCCGCGAACGGGACACCATGAGCCAGGAACGCGTCTCCCTGGACAAGGTGGAGGGCTACCTGGCCGCACGTCTGATCGGCGCCTAAGCCGTGGCCATCGAATACCGCGAATGGCGCGAGGGTGACGACCTCGCCCTCCTGGAAATCTGGGGCGGCCCTGAAACCCACCAGGCCGGGCAGTTCCGCGGGGCCCTGGCGGTGTCATCGGACGGGGTCGGCACCCCATGGCGGCGCTGCATCGTGGCCGAGGACGTCATCGACGGCGTCGGCATTCCCGTTGCGGCAGGCGTGGTGTACGAGGCATCCCTGCACCCGGAACGGCTCTGGACCTACATTGAGGTGGCGCGGGACCACCGGCGCTCCGGCATCGGTGCCACGCTCCTGACAATGCTGCGGCGCGAAACCGAGCAGGCGCCGTCGGGCGTTTCGAAGCTCCGCGCCAAGGTGGAGCCGGGCACTCCGGGCGCCGCCTTCGCCGAACACTTCGGATTGTCGCCCATCCAGCGTTCCCGGCTGGTGGTGGTGGAACCGGGCGCCCTCCGGCTTCCTGTGTTCCCGGCTAACGACAGCGGCGGCGGTCCGGCCAACGACGAAAACGCCGGCTCGGACGTGGTGATGGACCTGGCCACCGGCTCCGTGGAACTGACCGACGTGGTGGGCCGCTATTACACCGCCATCCACGACTGGGATTCCCCCGGGGTACTGTCCGTGGGCCAGGTGCAGAAACTGTTCCTGGACGATCTCACCGGAGCCCACGGCGCCATCGTGCTGCGTGCCCAGCCCGAATCCGCCTTCGGTGCCGGGGTGGCGCCGAGCAAAAAGGGCCGGATCCGGGCCTTCGCCGTCAGCTACGCTGCGCCCGCGGATCCTGACGCTGCCCCGGGACAGTCTGCCGGGCAGGACGCGCCGACGGACGTGTTCGTCGGCCACGAGCCGGCGCTTGCCGCGGACGACGCTGCCGAGGCGGTCCGGGACATCCTGGCCCTGATTGCGTACCAGCACCCGGTGATGCTGGAACTGGACGACTCCATGACGGCTTTGCGCGCCGCCGTCGAGCCCCTGCTGGACAGCGGCAAGGCCCGCCTTGCCGGCCCGGAAACCCTGGTGGTCTCGGACTAAGCCGCCGTCGGGCCAACCCGCCGCCGCACCAAACTGAGTAGCGCCAAGTGTCGTTTTGACCCCTCAAAACGACACTTGGCGCTACCTACTTGGGGGTTACTTGCCGCGGGAACCACGACGCCGGCCGTTCGCAGCGTCTTCGGCGTCCAGCAGTTGCCGCTCGGCTTCGGACGGGGCGCCGCCGCCCAGGTCGGAGGGCATCCACCAGGCACCGGGCGCGGCGGGCAAGGGAAAGTCAGCGATGCAGGCATCAATTCCCGCCTGAAGCCGGGCGCGGAGTTCGGCAGTGGCGGCTTCTGCATCAACGTTCCGCGGGACGTGCAGCGGCTCACCCACCTGGACGCGGACCGGCGCACGCCAGGCCAGCCGCGGCGAAAACCCGTGGCCCCTGGTGAGCAGCAGGTGGGCGCCCCACACGGAGACCGGGATCACAGGGACGCCGGCTTCGGCGGCCATCCTGACGGCACCGGTTTTGCACTCCCGGACCTTGAAGCTCCTGCTCACGCCGCCCTCCGGGAATACCGCCAGGTACTCGCCGCCCACCAGCTTGGCCACGGCCTCGTCGAGGGCGCCGGCACGTTCGGAGTACCCCACCACCACGCTGTTGGTGGCGCTGATGGCCGGGCCTGCGAGCCAGTGGTCGGCCGCACCCTGGTGGATCATGAACCGCAGCTGCGCGTGCGCATGCTTCCACAGCACGAGTTCAGCCGCCGCGAAATCCACATAGCCGAAGTGCGTGATGGCAAAGACCGCACCGCTGCCGGGCGTCGACGCCCGGGCGATGCCCTGGCGTGGTCCGGGTGCCGGCAGGTGCTCCGTGCCGGTGACAAGGATTCTGATCTGGAAGGCCCACCGCAGGAAAAGGCCAAGGCGGACAATCAACCGGTAGAAACGGTCACTTGGCCGGGGGCGCCAAGCCATGGGGTTCCTCTCGTTTGGGATACCGGTGCAGGCAGGACGGATAAGGTGCCTACAGCGTCACCTGCACGGATGATTCGGGCAGCAGCTGGTCGAACCCGCGCGGCAGGGCCGCGTCCACTCCCGCGGACTCATTGAAGGCCTTCAGGACAAAGCCGGTGGACAGCGTGTGCCACAGCCGGATCTTTCGGAGCATAAAGTGCCCGGCGCCCTTCAAAGACACGTACTGCATCGAGGTGGCACCGGCAGCCGCGCGCCGGGCAAACGCGAGCGACGCCGAGGGGCTGGTCCACCGGTCGAAGGTGCCGTGGACAATCAGCACCTTCCTGCCGGTCACGCCGGACACCGGCGTCCCCGGGCTCAGCCATGGCGCCAGGGCCACTACCGCTTCCACTTGGGGGTGGTCCGCGGCGCAGACGGCGGTCAGGCCGCCCATCGAATGACCTACCAGGAACACCGGGACGTCCGGGTGCTGGCTGCTGATCTGCTGGAGGGCCCACCGCGCATCCTGCAATGGCGTCATGTCCTCCCCGTTCCAGCCCCGCACGCTGTTGCGGAGGGACCACACGGCAAGCCCGTGCTGCCGGCCTGCACGGTGGATGTGCCTGGCAAAAGGCACCATCCGCGCCGGGCTCAGGTGCCGGGCCTCCACCGGCTCCCGGCTGTGGGACTTCCCGCCATGCAGCACCAGGGCAATGCCCAGGGTGGGCCCGGACGACGGCAGCACACTGAGTGCGGGCCGGTGCACCACTTCCGCGGCTGCTCCGCCCGCGTCCAAGCTGCCACTTTCCTCTGTACTGCGATTGGCCATGCCCGGTTCCTCCCCGTACTGCCGATCCATTTATCAACCCTACGGCGCCGGACGTAGAGTTCAACGTATGAGGTTCTACTGCTGATGGGGTCCGGCCACTCCCACGCGCCTACAGATCATTCGGAGCCGACCCCTGAGGCGATTGCCGCCCGCCGGCGGGCAAACCGCATCCTGGCCGCAGTGCTGATCCCGCTGGCCCTGCTGACGCTGGCCGGCATGGCGATGCTCTGGCCCTCGGGAAGCAAGGAAGGCATCTCCCTGGCCAACCCGTATTCGGCGGCCCCTGGCGTCTCCTTCGATACGGGCACCATACAGAGCGTGGTCACCGAAAACTGCATGCAGGGCGTCAGCCAGCAGAACCCCGGTGAACAGGGCCAAACAACGCAGGGCCAAACCCAGCAGGGCCAGGGGTCGGACTGCACGTTTGCCTTCACCGAGCCGGACAAGGGCGGAAACCCGGTGAAGGTGGTCATCAACCCGGACATCGCCATGTCCCACGGCGTCAAACCCGGCGACCAGATCCGTTACCTGAACCTGTCCAAAGCGCAGGGCGCCTCGGCGGGACAGGGTTCGCCCGCCTATATCTTTGTGGACTTCGTCCGGACGCTGCCGATTGTCCTGCTCGCGTTGCTGTACGCCGCGGTGGTGATCGCGGTGGCCCGCTGGCGCGGCCTCCGGGCGCTGATCGGACTTGTCGGCGCCTACTTCGTGCTGGCCAGCTTTATGCTCCCGGGCCTGGTGGAAGGGAAGCCGCCGCTCCTGCTGGCCCTGGTGGGATCCACGGTGATCATGATCGGGGTCCTGTACTTCGCCCACGGCTTCTCCGCGAGGACCTCCACAGCCCTCCTGGGCACCATCTTCGGCCTGGCGATCACAGCCCTCCTGGCGGCGTGGGCCACCGGCGCGGCCAACCTCGCGGGCGTGGGCAACCACGAGGCAACCACCCTGATGAACACCTCGGCCAACATCTCCATCTCCGGCGTGATCCTGTGCGGGCTCATCATCTCGGGGCTGGGTGTGCTCAACGACGTAACCATCACACAGTCCTCCGCGGTGTGGGAGCTGTACGAACTCGCACCGCAGAGCAGTGCACGGAAGCTCTTCACCTCAGCCATGCGGATCGGCCGCGACCACATCGCCTCCACCGTCTACACGATCGCGTTCGCCTATGCCGGCGCCGCCCTGCCGATCCTCATCATCGTGATGCTCTACGACCGTCCCCTCGCGGACACCCTCACCAGCGCGGAACTCTCCGAAGAAGTCATCCGCACCCTGGTCGGTTCCATCGGCCTGGTCCTGGCCATCCCGGTCACCACCTTGATTGCCGTGCTGGTTGTTAAGGCCACGGGCTCAGGGGCAGCTGAGGTTGACGGGTCCGGTGCCCGGGAATCGGACGACGGCGGGGGGCCGCCTTCAAGGGGACGCGTTGGTGCCGAGGCAAGAGCCCGGGCTGCTGTCGATCCGGACGATGTCACGGACACCGGTGCGCTTGCAGCCGCAGCCCTCCAAACCCGTCGGGGCCGCAGGGCCGCAGAACGAAGCTGACGGCCGCGGGTCCGGCAGCGCACGGCGGACGCGGCACCCGGAATACACGATTTGCCCGGCTTTGCGACAATGGACAGGTGACTGTTACAGCAACGCCTCCCGCCCCCAAGCTGGAACTCCCGCCCCTGAAGCTGGGCCCCATCACCGTGGACACGCCGGTGATCCTGGCGCCCATGGCGGGCATTACCAATTCGGCTTTTCGTCGTTTGTGCCGTGAATACGGCGGCGGCATGTATGTGGCCGAGATGGTCACCTCCCGCGCCCTCGTGGAGCGGACCCCCGAATCCCTGCGGATCATTTCCCACGACGACGACGAGAAAGTCCGTTCCGTCCAGCTGTACGGCGTGGACCCGGTGACGGTGGGCGCCGCTGTGCGCATGCTCGTGGAGGAAAACCGGGCAGACCACATCGACCTGAACTTCGGCTGCCCGGTGCCCAAGGTGACCCGGCGCGGCGGCGGCTCCGCCCTGCCCTGGAAGATCGACCTCTTCACTTCCATCGTGCAGACTGCCGTCAAGGAAGCGTCCAAGGGCAACATCCCGCTGACCATTAAGATGCGCAAGGGCATCGACGAGGACCACCTGACATACCTCGACGCCGGCCGCATCGCCCGCGATTCCGGCGTCGCCGCCGTCGCGCTGCACGGCAGGACCGCCGCCCAGTTCTACTCGGGACAGGCCGACTGGTCCGCAATCGCCCGCCTCCGCGAGGCGCTGCCGGACATCCCGGTCCTGGGCAACGGCGACATCTGGTCCGCAGAGGATGCCGTGCGTATGGTGCGGGAAACCGGCGTCGACGGGGTTGTGGTGGGCCGCGGCTGCCAGGGCCGGCCCTGGCTGTTCGGCGACCTCCAGGCTGCCTTCGAAGGCAGCGACGCCAGGCACAAGCCGAACCTGCGCCAGGTGGCCGAGGGTGTGTACCGGCACGCGGAACTGATGGTGGAAACTTTCGGTGACGAGGGCAAAGCGCTGCGAGAGATCCGCAAGCACATTGCCTGGTACTTCAAGGGCTACGTGGTGGGCGGTGAACTGCGCACGCGGCTCGCCCTGGTAACCAGCCTCCAGATGTTGCGCGACACGCTGGCCGAACTGGACCTCGAATCCCCGTACCCGGGCGTCGATGCTGAGGGTCCGCGGGGCCGCGCCGGCTCTCCCAAGAAGCCGGCCCTGCCCAAGGACTGGCTGGAATCCCGCGCCCTGAACGCGGACCAGTCCCGGGACATCTCCGCTGCAGAGCTGGACGTTTCCGGTGGCTGAGACCCGGACTGCCGCTCCGGTACTGCCGGGCTATGACAGCGACGATTCCGCCCGCTGGGTGGAGGAGCCGACCAAGAACGTCTACCGTTCTGACTTTGAGCGTGACCGGGCCAGGGTGCTGCATTCCTCAGCTCTCCGCAGGCTCGGTGCCAAGACCCAGGTGGTGGCTCCGGACACTGACGACTTTGTCCGGACCCGCCTCACCCACAGCCTCGAGGTGGCCCAGGTGGGCCGTGAACTGGGCCGTGCCCTGGGCTGCGACCCCGACGTCGTAGATACCGCCTGTCTCAGCCACGACCTCGGCCATCCGCCGTTCGGGCACAACGGGGAGTCGGCGCTGAACGAGGTGGCGCACGCCATCGGAGGCTTCGAGGGCAATGCCCAGACCCTGCGCCTCCTGACCCGGCTCGAGCCCAAGGTGCTGACGGCGGACGGCCAGCCGGCCGGACTGAACCTCACCCGGGCCAGCCTCGATGCGGCCGCCAAGTATCCCTGGTCCGCCCTGGAAGCCCCCGTGATCCACGGCCAGCGGACCAGCAAGTTCGGTGCCTACGAGGACGATCTCCCCATCTTCAACTGGATCCGGGAAGGCGCCCCGGAGCGCCGGTCCTGCCTGGAGGCCCAGGTGATGGACCTCGCCGACGACATCTCCTATTCAGTGCATGACGTGGAGGACGCCATCGTGGCCGGGCATTTCCAGCTCCGCTGGATGGACAACCCGGACCACCGTGCCCGTGTAGTGGGGTATGCCAAGCAGTGGTACCTGCCGCACAACGATCCCGCCGCCATCGACGCCGCCCTGGCCCGCCTCGAGGCCACCGACGTCTGGGTTCGGGAAGCGGACGGCAGCCGCAAATCCATGGCCGCCCTGAAGAACATGACCAGCCAGCTGATCGGCCGGTTCTGCCAGAGCGCCCTCGAGACCACCCGCGCCGTGTACGGCCCGGAGAACCTCACCCGGTACAGCGCCCAGCTCATGGTCCCGGACGAGACCGTCATGGAGATCGCCGTCATGAAGGGCCTGGCCACCACCTTCGTAATGACCACCGAGCACCGCCAACCCATCTATGAGCGCCAGCGCGAAGTGCTGCACGCGCTGGTCACGGCCCTGAGCGCCACCGGGGACCGCCACCTCGAGCCGATGTTCGCCGCTGACTGGCGTGACGCGCCCGACGACGGTGCGCGCCTTCGCGTGGTCATCGACCAGGTGGCGTCACTCACCGACGGCTCGGCGCTGGCCATGTACGAACGGCTGGTGGGGAGCCTCCCATCGCTGTGGTGAGGAACGCCATAGGGCGCCGGCCGCCGTCGTACCCCGGGCCTGGAAGGTCACTGCCCGGGGCTAGGATTGCTCTGTGCCTGGGCTGATCAAACGTGAAGATATCGACGAAGTACGCCAGCGCACGGACATCAAGGAAGTGGTTGACGGCTACGTGACGCTCAAGGGCGCCGGCCTGGGGACCTTCAAGGGGCTGTGCCCCTTCCACGACGAGCGCTCGCCGTCCTTCACCGTCCGCCCGCAGGTAGGCCGCTACCATTGCTTCGGCTGCGGCGAGGATGGCGACGCCATCGCCTTTGTGCAGAAACAGGACCACAGTTCCTTCCAGGAAGCCGTGGAGAAGCTGGCCGCCAGGATCGGCTATGAGCTCCGGTATGAGGACGGCGGCACCGGCCCCAACCGCGAGGAAGTGGGGCGCCGGCAGCGGCTGCTGGACGCCCACAAGATCGCCGACGAGTTCTTCCAGTCGCAGCTGCTGACACCCGGCGCCGCGGAGGCGAGGACGTTCCTGCACGGGCGCGGGTTCGACCGGGCAGCGGCGGAGCAGTTCGGCGTGGGCTACGCCCCGCAGGGCTGGGATGCACTGCTGAAGCACCTACGGAACCGCGGTTTCACTGACGCCGAGCTGAAGCTGACGGGCATGTTCTCTGAAGGCAACCGGGGCATTTACGACCGTTTCCGCGGCCGCCTGATCTGGCCCATCCGGGACATCGCGGGGGACACCATCGGCTTCGGCGCCAGGAAGCTCTACGAGGATGACCAGGGCCCCAAGTACCTCAACACCCCCGAGACCACGCTGTACAAAAAATCCCAGGTGCTCTACGGGATCGACCTCGCCAAGCGCAGCATCGCCAAGGACCGGCAACTGGTGGTGGTGGAGGGTTATACCGACGTCATGGCCTGCCACCTGGCGGGAATCCCGACGGCGGTGGCCACCTGCGGAACGGCGTTCGGCACCGAGCACATCAAGATCGCCCGCAGGCTGCTGTCCGACGACGGCACCGGGGGAGAGGTTATCTTCACCTTCGACGGCGACGCCGCAGGCCAGAAGGCGGCGCTGCGCGCCTTTGAGGAGGACCAGCGGTTTACCGCCCAGACCTATGTGGCCGTGGAGCCGACAGGAGCGGATCCTTGCGACCTGCGCCAAAGCAAGGGCGACGAGGCGGTGCACGCCCTGGTGCAGTCCCGGCGGCCGCTGTTCGAGTTCGCCATCCGCACCACGCTGAAGCAGTTCAACCTGGACACCGTGGAAGGCCGCGTACAGGGCCTAAAAGCGTCTGTGCCCGTGGTCGCCGCCATCCGTGACGCATCTACCCGGACCGGCTACTGCCAGGCGCTGACAGGGTGGCTGGGCATGCCGGACCCCAACGAGGTGCTGCGGATGGTCACGGCAGCAGTTAAGCGCGGCGACCAGGGCGGGCCGGCCGCGTCCGGTCCCGGGGCTCCCTCCCGCGCCGCCCAACCGGGCGGACCCGGCGTAGCTGCCGGACCGTCGTCGGGCGCCGTACCCTCCTTCCACCGGCCGGACCCGCGGGACCCGGTGGCCTCCATGGAGCGGCAGGCGCTGGAAGTGGCCCTGCAGGAGCCTGCACTGCTGGCTGGCGGCATGTGGGACCGCTTCGCCGCTGCCCGTTTTGCCACCCCGGCCTTCCAGGCTGTCCACGATGCGATGCGTGCCACCGGCCCGGCCCTCACCGCCGACCCCGTGCGCTGGGTGGAGCACGTGATGCACGAAGTTCCGGAACCGCTGCGGCCCCTGGTCTCCGAACTGGCCGTGGTGCCGCTCCCTGCCAGCACGGAGGAAGCGGTGCAGAAGTACTGCCGGGACATCCTGGCGAGGCTGTTCGAGCTGCAGATCACCCGGGTCAAGGCCGACAAGATGGGCCAGCTGCAGCGGCTGGACCCTGCGGCGGACCCGGAGACCTATCAGCGGCTCAACCGGGAGCTGATGATGCTCGAAATGGAACGCCGCGCCCTGCGGGCGGAGGCGTAGCAGGCTCCCGCACACTGCGGCGGCGGCCCCGATTTCGTTTCCAGCCGGGGTGTTTGCTAGGCTAATACCCGCTTCATTCCTCCTTAGCTCAATTGGCAGAGCATTCGACTGTTAATCGAAGGGTTGCTGGTTCAAGTCCAGCAGGAGGAGCGCACATTCCCCGTTCCGGGCCACCGGAACGGGGATTTTTTATGCCCCGGAGCAGTCATCCAGCCCGCAAACCCGCCGATTTCACTTTGGTGCGGATCCTTTGCTAATGTCATACCTGCTTCATTCCTCCTTAGCTCAATTGGCAGAGCATTCGACTGTTAATCGAAGGGTTGCTGGTTCAAGTCCAGCAGGAGGAGCCACACAAAAAAATCCCCGTTCCTGCCTTGGGCAGGAACGGGGATTTTTCTGTCACACAAAGTCCATTTCCACCTGCAGGAAACGCTCTGCCTCCGCGATGGCGGCCAGGAAGGCCTCTTTTTCGGTGGGTGACTTCCGCGGCTGGCGCGGGTTCCATTCATGGGGTGCCGAATGGACGCGGACGAATCCTGTTTCCGGCGGCGCGTAGAAGATGCCGAACCGCTGCACGGGCCACTCGGGGGAGGCCTCAGGGGCCACGAGGAGCGCTGCCTTGAAGGCGGGGTTGTACCACTGGGCAATCGGCCGGCGGCGGTCCTCAGTGAACAGCCCTGCCGCGTAAAGGGCCGCTGACTGCTCGCCGCTCTGGGCACACAACCGCTCCCACCACAGTGGCAGGATCCCGGTATCGCACCGTTGCCACGCGGCCGGGAGCTGTGGTTGATCCTGCCAGCTGGGCATGAACAACATTTTATCGCGGGAGGGGCATCCAGCGGCAGACGGCGCGGCATCCGGCACCCTGACCTGAAGAAGGTTCAGTGTGGGTTCCAGGGGCCGGGGTTGACCCGGTGCAGCAACGCGGAGCCGGCCAGCATGCCCAGCACAATCCCGATGGCGGGGTTGCCGAGTGCCCGCCCTGCGAAATAGCCCACGACGGCGCCCAGCACCGCCCCGAGGAAGAGTCCCCGGGGGTTTCGGTGCGGCTTGCGCCTGGCAGGGTCCTTCGGCATCAGCGGGAGGCCAATGGATCGGTCACTGGAGCGACGGTCACTGGAGCGGCCGTCAGTGGATCCACGTCAGTGGATGACCGGGACGGTCCGGGGCCGGACCACCAGCCACAGGGCCGCGATGGCCAGCAGGATGCAGGCGGCCTGGACGGCACCCATCGGGGTGGCGCTGGTGATGCCCAGCCACCCGACCACGGGGGAGATGATCCCCGCCATCATGAAGGTCGAGAACCCGAGCAGGGAGGCCGCCGTTCCGGCCTGGGCTGAATGGCCGGCCAGGGCTAGGACCTGGACGCACGGGAACATAAAGCCCGTACCCATGATGTAGAACCACAACGGAACCAGGACGCCCCAGAGGCCGAACCCCAGCTGGTCGAACACCACGATCAGCAGGGCCATCATGAACATCCAGGCCGTGGCGCCGGCAAGGATCCACTGCGGCGGCACCCGCCGGATGAGCCGCGAACTGGTCTGGATTCCCGCGACGATGCCGAGGGAGTTGATGCCGAAGAGCAGGCCGTACTCCTGCGCGGAAAAGCCGAAGACGTCCTGGAACAGGAACGGCGAGGCTGAAAGGTAGGTGAACAGGCCGCCGAAGTTCAGGCCGGCCACCATCAGCAGGCCAACAAAGATCCGGTCGCTGAAAAGGACCCCGTAGCGCTGCCGGGCGGTCATGCCGCCGTTCTGCGAACGCTTTTCCGGCGGCAGCGTCTCGCGTACCAGGAACAGGGCAGCGACGATGACCACGGTTCCGTAGCAGGCAAGAAACACGAAGATCCCCGGCCACGGCATCACCAGGAGCAGCTGTGAACCGATGACGGGGGCCAGGATGGGTGCCAGTCCGTTGACCAGGGACATCCGGGAAAACATCTTGACCATGGCATACCCCGAAAACAAGTCCCGCACCATTGCCATGGCCACCACACCGCCGCCTGCAGCGCCCACACCCATCAGCACGCGGAAGATTCCGAGGGTGGTGATGTCCGTGGACAGCGCCGCGCCCACCGATGCTGCAATGTGCACCCCCGTAGCCAGGATCAGCGGCATCCGCCGGCCCACTTTGTCGCTGAACGGCCCCACCACCAGCTGGCCGAGGGCAAACCCCACCGTGGTCCCGGCCAGGGTCAGCTGGACTTGGGCTTCGGTGACGCCCAGGCTGGCCTCCAGGGCCGGGAAGGCAGGAAGGTAAAGGTCGATCGTGAATGGACCCAGGGCAGTCAGGGCGCCGAGAAGGAGAATGTACAGAAGTTTGCGGCGGCGGCTCAACAGATCGCCCGGATTGCTGGGAGTGGTCACGGAGATCAATCCTAGGCCCGGGGCAACGGTTTTTGCAGCGTTGTAGGCCACGCCGTCCGGCAAGCCCCGAAGTTGGCCCTGAACCTGAATGATAGTTTTGGGGGCGGGGACGGTGCAGCTGCACTCTCCCGCAGCACATGGAAGCCGAATCCACCATGAACAGTAAGGCGGGACCGATGAGCGGACGTCACAGCGGGCGGACCAGCCAGGGAGTGCGCATCGCTGCACTGCCCGGGACGCTTAAACTACTTTCCCGGCTGGCACCCCGCCAGCTGAACGACGAGATCGCCTTCGCAAAGATCGAGCTTAAGCGCAAAGGTGTCCAGGTCGGAGTTGCCGCTGCCTTCCTCGCTGTCGCCCTGATCTTCGTCCTCTTCCTCGCGGTGGGGCTGATCGTGGCCGCCATCATGGGCCTCGCCACCATCATGCCCGCATGGCTGGCCGCCCTGATCGTCTCCGCGGCGTTCCTGCTCATTGCACTGATTGGCGGCCTGATCGGCGTCAACAGGTTCAAGAAGGCCATGCCGCTGCTGCCGGAGGAGACCATCCGCGGCATCAAGCACGACATCGGCGTTGCCAAGGAGGGATCGGCCTTCAACCCTGCGGTTCTGGACCCCCAGAGCCCTGAAGCAAAAGCTGCCAAGGCTGCCAAGGCGGAGGCAGCTGTCCGGGCCAAGGCTGAAAAGGAAGCCAAGGCCGAGGAGCACAACAAGGAATTCCCGCAGGCCTCCGAGCCGGAACTTGCCCGCCGCCTCAGCCAGCGCCGCCACCACATCACCGAGGTCCGCGACGACCTCGGTGATGAGCTCGACGTCAAGACCCAGGCCCGGTTCCTGCTGGGTGCCGCGCAGGTAAAGCTGCGCGAGGGCCAGGTTATTGCCGGCCGGAGCAAAGACCTCGCCGCGCGCCGGCTGGCCGCTCTTTCTGAATCCACAGGCGGGCTGGGCAACCGGTGGAAACCGCTGGCCGCCTTCGCGGCCGCCGGCACCGTGTTCGTAGTGCTGGTCCGCAAGCTCCTTCGGACGTACTAGTACATAACGGGGCTGCCTCCGGCGGCCGGAGGCAGTACACAGGCACAAATTCGCTAATCCACGCCGGAGCGCAGCAGGAAGGGAAAGGGGACGGGATGAAATTCATCGGTGCCGGCTCCCGTCCCGGCCGCCCCCACGTGGACCACGACCGCGTCTTCACCATCCCCAACCTGCTCACCGTGGTGCGGTTTATGGGAGTACCGCTGTTCATTTGGCTTGTCCTGGGGCAGAAACAGTACGCCGCAGGCGTGGTTGTCCTCGCGGTCATGGCCGGCACGGACTGGATTGACGGGTACGTGGCCCGCCGCTTCGACCAGGCCTCCAAGCTCGGCCGCGTCCTGGATCCCATCGCCGACCGCCTGGCGCTGATCGCCGTCGCCGTCACACTGGTGATTGCCGGCGTCGTGCACTGGCTGTACCTTGCCGCGCTGGTCATCCCGGACGCCATACTGCTGGTACTGACACTGTCCTTCTTCGGCGGCCACCCGGATCTTCCCGTCAGTGTTGTGGGCAAGGTCCGCACCGGCCTGCTGCTTCTCGGGACTCCGCTGCTGGTCCTCTCGCGGCTGGACACGGGGTTGTCCGATGAACTCTTTGTCGCGGCATGGATCGTGCTGGGCCTTGGACTGCTCGGCCATTGGATCGCCGCCTACAACTACTTCTGGGCCATCCTGCGCAAGGGCAGAAGGCTTCATGACGACGGCGGGACCACCTGATGGTCTGGCTCGCCGTTGTGCTTGCGGTGCTGGGTGCGTGCTGCCTGGCCTTCGGCGCGCAGCGCCAGGGGAGTGCGGTCAAGGCCGACACCGGCGGCCTGGCGCTGAGTTCGAACGGATTCCTCCGCCTTCTGAGGAACCCCCGCTGGGTGTTCGGCCTCCTGCTGCTGTGCGCCGGGATGGCGATGAACGCGGTGGCCCTCGTCTCGGCCCCGCTCACCGTTGTCCAGCCCATCGGGGCCATCGCGCTGGTCATCACCACCATCGTCAACGCGAGGGACCAGGACCTCACCATCAACCGGGCCACCGTCGTGGCCATCGCAGCGTGCGTCACGGGCTCCGCCCTTTTTGTGCTCCTGGCGGTTAACGTGACCCAGGAGAACCATCACGTAGGCCTCGATGCCGAGCTCACCATCGTGCTGCTGCTGGCCCTCGCCGTCGGACTCTTCGGCACCCTTGCCGTGATGTTTAAGCACCGGCTGAACGCATTCGTCTACATCCTCGGCGCCGGTGTCCTCTTTGGTTTCGTGGCCGTGCTGACCCGGATCATCGGCAAGCACCTGCTGGACCCCAACGGCCTGTTCCTGCTGAACGTGCAGTGGTACTCGGTGCTGGCCATCATCGCCGCGGGCGGCCTCGGATCGTGGTTTGTCCAAAGCGCCTACTCCACCGGTCCGCCGGACCTGGTGATCGCAGGGCTTACGGTGATTGATCCCATCGTGGGCATCGCCATCGGCATCACCATCCTCGGAGAACTCCGGCCGGATGTGCAAGCCGTGATGGCCATTGCCATGGGAACCGCCGCATCCCTTGCTATCGTGGGGGTAATCGCCCTTTCCAGGCACCATCCCGAGGTCACCAAGCGCAAGAAGGACGCGCGACGGGCCGCGGGCAAGCCGTCCCTGTAATCCGTTCCAGCCAGACCCTTCGAGCCAGTCCCTTCCAGCCAGCAATACACGAGGCCCCGGCGCCAGCCGCGGCCGGCCGTGCTGTCAGTACCCGCTGTCCGCACCGTGACCATCAGGAGCCCTCCACGTGACCACGCCAGCAGACCAGCAACCCCTGACCGTCCTGATAGCGGCGGACACCTACCCGCCGCATATCAACGGTGCAGCCCAGTTCGGCTACCGCCTGGCGAAGGGAATGACCGGCCGCGGCCACAACGTGCACGTGCTGGCCTGCCGTGCCGACAACGGGAAGAGCTTCACAGAGTTCCGGTCAGAAGCAACCGTCCACCGGCTCCGCTCCCACGGCGTCCCCACGCATGAGTACTTCCGGATCTGCCTCCCCTGGGAAATCAAGAAGGAAATCAGCCTCCTCTTCGACCGCGTCCAGCCCGACGTGGTGCACATCCAGAGCCACTACATGATCGGCGAGCACGTTCTCTACGAGGCTGTCCGGCGAGGCATCCGCGTTGTTGCCACCAACCACTTCATGCCGGAAAACCTCAACCCGTTCCTTCCGTTTCCCCAGTGGTTCAAGAACATCATCGGGCGCATCTCCTGGAAGGACATGGGCAAGGTCATGGGCCAGGCGGATGTGGTCACCACCCCCACCCCGCTGGCGGCCAAAGCCATGCACCAGCACGCCTTCCTTCGCAAAGTCCTTCCGCTGTCCAACGGCATCGACTCCGCGGCCTACGAGCTGGAGCCCGGAGAGCAGATCGAGCCGCATGCGCACCCCACCGTGTTGTTCGTGGGCCGCCTGGCGGAGGAAAAGCACGTGGACGTGCTGATCGAGGCCGTGAGCAAGACGCCCCCCGAGCTGAAGGTGCACCTGGAAATCGTAGGTGGCGGCGAGGTCCGGTCCGGCCTCGAAAACCTCGTGCAGCGGCTCGGACTGGGGGACCGGGTGAAGTTCCTGGGCCTCGCCAGCGACGAGGAACTGCGGAAGGCCTACATCCGGGCTGACCTCTTCTGCATGCCCGGCACCGCCGAACTCCAGTCGCTGGTTACCCTCGAGGCGATGTCAGCGTCCACCCCGGTTGTACTCGCAGACGCCATGGCCTTGCCGCACCTGGTGCGCGACGGCGACAACGGATACCTGTTCACCCCCGGCGACAGCGATGACCTGGCCAAAAAGATCACCCTGATCCTGGAGCTGCCCGCCGACCAGCGCGCGGTCATGGGCCAGGCCAGCCGGCAGATGGTGGAACCGCACAGCATCCAAGGCACCCTGCAGACCTTCGAGGACCTGTACCGGGGCGCAGGCTTCGAAGACAAAGTGGTCTGAATGCTTTCCCGGGTTTGCTAGAGTAATTTTGCCCTGCAGGCATCTCCCGTTTTGAGGAGGCCGGCCAGGGCTTGGGGGCTATAGCTCAGCTGGTTAGAGCGCGGGACTCATAATCCTAAGGTCCTCGGTTCAAGTCCGAGTAGCCCTACAACAACGCGGAAACCGCGGCCGGCGTCCATTGCCGGCCGCGGTTTTTTCGGTTGCAGAGGCCAGTTGGGGAACGCTCCATCACGTCCCGCAACGATTTGGGGAACGCGTCATCACGTCCCGTAACGATTTGGGGAGCGCTCCATCACGTCCTGCAACGATTTGGGGATCGCTCCGTTACGTCCTGCATTGGGGATCGGTCCGTTACGTCCTGCACCGGCTTGGGGATCGCATCATCATTCTTCGGAATCTCCCGGAGGTACTCTCCGGCGCGCGGCCTGCTGCGGCAGTTCCGCCGTCGAACCGCGCAGGAACTGATAGGGCGTTGTCCTAAAAGCTGCAGGAGGTGATGGGGCGTCCGGAGCGCAAGGGCAGTCCTTCAACCTTTCCTTTCATACGGTCCTGAGATGCGGTATGTTACTGAGCAGTAACTTACCGTGCTCATTCCGCGAGCCCCGGTCACCGCTGATCACTTGCGAGGTATTCATGTCCACTTCCGCTGCCGGCCTCAACCTCCCCTACCCTGACGGCGACTTCTATGCCTTCGAGCAAATGCTCAGTGCCAAGGAGCAGGACCGGCTGGCGGAGATCCGGGACTTCCTGGCCCGTGAGGTGCGGCCCATCGCGGTGGATTGCTGGAACCGGGGTGAATTCCCCATGGATCTGATTCCTAAGCTTGCGGACATCGACCTCGTCAGTCCGGTCCGGCGGCAGGGCCACTCAAGCCTCTTCGCCGGCCTGATGCACGCCGAGGTGACCCGCGCCGACGCGTCCATCTCCACCTTTATGGGTGTGCACGACGGACTCTTCACCGGTTCCATCGAGGCGCTCGCCTCCCAGGAACAAAAGGACGCCTGGCTCCCTGACATCTACGCGCTGAAAAAAATCGGGGCATTCGGCCTGACGGAACCCCTCGGCGGATCGGACGTTGCCGGCGGGACGCGCACCACCGCCCGGCGCGAGGGTGACTCATGGATCCTCAACGGCGCCAAGCGCTGGATTGGCAACGCCACTTTCTCCGACTGGGTGGTCATCTATGCTCGCGACGTCGAAGACAACAAGGTCAAGGGCTTCCTGGTGGACACCGCGCTGGAGGGCTTCAGTGCGGCGAAGATCGAGAACAAGATTGCCCTCCGGACGGTCCAGAACGCCGACATCACCCTGGACAACGTGGTGGTACCGGACTTCTACAAACTCGCCCACGCCAACAGCTTCCGCGACGTCAACAAAGTCCTTAAAGTCACCCGCCTCGGCGTCGCCTGGCAGGCCGTGGGCCAGCAGCTTGCCGCCTTCGACGTCGCGCGCCGCTATGCCGTGGAGCGCCGGCAGTTCGGCCGGCCACTGGCCTCATTCCAGCTGGTCCAGAGCCAGCTGGTGCAGATGCTGGGTAACTCCGTCAGCTCCATGGGCATGATGGTGCGGCTGTCGCAACTGGAGGACGCCGGTGAGGCCAAGGACGAGCAGTCCGCTCTGGCCAAGGCCTTCACCACAGCCAGGATGCGTGAAAGCGTGGCCATCGGCCGGAACCTTTTGGGCGGCAACGGCATCGTGACCGACTTCGAGATGGCAAAGATCTTCGCGGACGCCGAAGCCATCTACTCCTACGAAGGCACCCACGAGATCAACAGCCTGGTAACCGGGCGGGCGATCACCGGGATCTCCGCCATCGTCTGAGCGGGATCGCCGGCATCCGGCCGATTTATCGCTGGCTTAGCCCAGTGGCAGCAGGATGGATGGCCGCAGGTCCATCACAAACTGCAGGGGATTGACGTAGTCGTCACCGCGCCGGACACCCCAGTGGACGCAGGATGCGGCAGCGCAGTGGCCGGCAAGGAGCGTCCCGATCGGCTGCCCGGCAGCCACCACACTTCCTGCGGCCAACGTACTCTCCACTGGTTCAAAGCTGCTGCGCAGCCCATTGCCATGGTCGATGGTGATCACCGGCCGGTCGACCACCACGCCCACAAAGCTGACGGTGCCCGGCGCCGGCGAGGTGACCTGTACGCGGGGCCCGGGCGTCAGTACCTCCCCGGTAGGGGCCAGGGATGCGGGCAGCAGGAGCAGGGCCGCAAGCAGTGCCGGTGGTTTCATGTGCCCAGCCTGCGCCGGTTGAAAAGCTGCCGGCAGGGGCAGCTTCCCCTATGTGGATAAGGCGCGGTGCCGCCGTCGTGCATGTCCCGCACATGTCCTCCGCCTGCGGGTGCCTGTAGTACACTTGATGGAGCAGTTTGCTGCGCCCTCAACGCTTTCCGTCCAGCGGCTACCCAAAGGTTTTTCCCAACGGTATATGCCCCTGTCCGGCCTGCGTCGACACATCTCATTCAGGAGTGTGGGGGAGCAGTGGCTGACTACGCGTGTCCAGCCCTCCACGAGGATCGGGCTTCTTGCGGTCAGGACCACGGTCCTGATGAGAAGCGCGATGGACGCCAGGAGCACGGCCCGCCCGGGCCACGCTAATCAACCGTCAACTATTGGCAGGGTAAGAAGCCCCAGGGGTTTCTCATGAATGACCTGCCGGAAGGAGCGTCGGCATGCCCGTCGTAACTATGCGCCAGCTGCTTGACAGCGGCGTCCACTTTGGACACCAGACCCGTCGTTGGAACCCGAAGATGAAGCGCTTCATCTTCACGGAGCGCAACGGCATCTACATCATCGACCTTCAGCAGTCGCTGTCCTACATCGACCGCGCCTACGAGTTCGTGAAGGCCACCGTTGCACACGGCGGCACCGTACTCTTCGTCGGTACCAAGAAGCAGGCCCAGGAAGCAATTGCCGAGCAGGCAACCCGCGTGGGCCAGCCGTACGTGAACCAGCGTTGGCTCGGCGGTATGCTGACCAACTTCCAGACCGTCGCCAAGCGAATCCAGCGCATGAAGGAACTCGAAGAGATCGACTTCGACGACGTCGCCGGCTCCGCTTACACCAAGAAGGAGCTCCTGCTCCTTAGGCGTGAACTCACCAAGCTCGAGTCCAACCTCGGCGGTATCCGCAACCTGACCAAGGCACCGTCCGTGCTCTGGATCGTGGACACCAAGAAGGAACACCTCGCCGTTGATGAGGCCAAGAAGCTGAACATCCCGGTTGTGGCCATCCTGGACACCAACTGCGATCCGGACGAGGTCGACTTCCCGATCCCGGGCAACGATGACGCCATCCGCTCCGTGAACCTCCTGACCCGCGTTGTTGCCGACGCCGTTGCTGAGGGCCTCATCGCCCGCAACAACCGCGGCACGGGCGCCACTGAGGCTCCGGAAGAGCCGCTGGCCGAGTGGGAGCGCGAGCTCCTCGAAGGCAGCAAGGCTGAAGAAGCCGCCGCTGCCCCGGCCGCTGAAGAAGCTGCTCCGGCTGCCGAAGAAGCTGCTCCGGCCGCCGAGGAAGCCCCGGCTGCTGCCGAGGCTCCCGCCGAAGACGCCAAGTAGCACAAGTAAATCCGGATTCTCCGCGCTGCCCGCAGCCGGAGCTGCTGACAGGATGGCCGCCCACTTTGGTGGGCTGCCGTCCTGTCGGTCCGTACACCACATCAAATTTCTAGACAGAGGGGTTCACATGGCGAACTACACTGCCGCGGACATCAAGGCCCTGCGCGAGCGCACCGGCGCCGGCATGATGGACGTCAAGAAGGCTCTTGACGAAGCCAACGGTGACGCCGAGAAGGCCATCGAAATCATCCGCATCAAGGGCCTCAAGGGCGCTACCAAGCGTGAAGGCCGCTCCACCGCTGAAGGCCTCGTGGCCGCCAAGGTCAGCAACGGCGTCGGCGTCATGATCGAGGTCAACTGCGAAACCGACTTCGTTGCCAAGGCTGACAAGTTCATCCAGCTGGCCGACAAGGTCCTCGCCATCGCCGTTGAGTCCGGTGCCGCCGATCTTGAGACCCTGCTCGCCACCGAAGTTGACGGCAAGCCGCTCTCCGAGGTCGTCGTCGAAGAGGGCGCAATCCTGGGTGAAAAGGTAGTTGTCCGCCGGATCTCCCGCATCGAGGGTGGCACGGTTGACGCTTACCTGCACAAGACCTCCAAGGACCTGCCGGCCCAGGTTGGCGTGCTGTTCGCTGTTGCGGGTGACGGCGAAGCCGCTGCCACCGCAGCACACGACGTCGCCGTCCACATCGCCGCCATGGCTCCGAACTACCTGACCCGCGACGACGTTCCGTCCGACCTGGTCGAGTCCGAGCGCCGCATCGCCGAAGAGACCGCCAAGGCCGAGGGCAAGCCCGAAGCTGCACTCACCAAGATCGTGGAAGGCCGCGTGACGGGCTTCTACAAGGGTGAGGTCCTGGTTGACCAGGCATTCGCCAAGGACGCGAAGAAGTCCGTGGCACAGGTCCTCGAAGAGGCCGGTGTCAAGGGAACCGCTTTCGCGCGCTTCCGCGTCGGCTCCTAGTCGAAACTGTGAGGGGGTGGCCACTTCGGTGGCCGCCCCTTTTGCATGCACCGGCTTTGCATGCACCCGGTTGCATGCCACGGGCCGGTTCCAAGCATCGGCCCCAGCACGATAACCTTTTTTCAGACCCCCAACCGGAAGGCATCATGGAAGCCGTCAACACTGTAATGCAGCCAGAGAAAAGTCGGCGCCGCGTCCTCCTGAAGCTCTCCGGCGAGGTTTTCGGCGGCGGGAAGCTGGGCGTTGACCCGGAAACCGTCCGCGACGTCGCCAAGCAGATCGCCGCAGCAGTCCCTGAGGTGGAAGTGGCCATCGTGGTTGGCGGCGGCAACTTCTTCCGCGGCGCCGAACTGTCCCAGAGCGGCATGGACCGCTCCCGGGCCGACTACATGGGCATGCTCGGAACTGTGATGAACTGCCTGGCACTGCAGGACTTCCTGGAGCAGGCCGGCGTCGAAACCCGGGTCCAGAGCGCCATCACCATGGGACAGGTGGCCGAAGCCTACATTCCGCGCCGTGCCATCCGGCATATGGAAAAAGGCCGCGTGGTCATCTTCGGTGCAGGGGCCGGGCTGCCCTACTTCTCCACCGACACCGTAGCCGCCCAGCGTGCACTCGAAGTCCATGCCGACGTCGTCCTGATGGCCAAGAGCGGCGTGGACGCCGTGTACACGGCCGACCCCAAGAAGGACCCCACCGCCGAGCGCCTTGAGACCCTCAGCTACGACGACGCGCTCCGCCGCGACATCCGCGTGATGGACCAGACGGCCATGACCATGTGCAAGGACAATAACCTCTCCATGGTGGTCTTTGGCATGGAGGGTGAAGGAAACGTCACCCGCGCCATCCTGGGCGAAAAGCTCGGCACGCTGGTCACCGCCTAGCTGCGGCTAGGATGTTTTCAGGACAGTTCCGCCCCCTGCCTTCCGGGACCGGGGACGGAAACAGCAACCGAGAACCACGTGCACGGAGCCGGCGCCCCGGACTGCACCAGAATCGTCAGGAGAGACCGTGATAGAAGAAACCTTGCTCGAAGCCGAAGAAAAGATGGACAAGGCTGTCGAAGTAGCCAAGGAAGACTTCGCTGCCATCCGTACCGGCCGGGCAAACCCGGGCCTCTACAACAAGGTCCTGGTGGACTACTACGGTTCCCCCACGCCGCTGCAGCAGCTCGCGTCGTTCGCCATCCCGGACGCCCGTACCATCCTGATCACCCCGTTCGACAAGACCGCGCTGCGGGACATCGAGCGTGCGCTCAGCGACTCCGAGGTCGGCGCCAACCCGTCCAACGACGGCAACGTCATCCGGATCACCATCCCGGAGCTGACCAAGGAACGCCGCAAGGAATACGTCAAGATCGTCAAGACCAAGGGCGAGGACGCCAAGGTTTCCATCCGCAACATCCGCCGCAAGGCCAAGGAAACCCTGGACCGGCTGGTCAAGGACGGCGAGGCCGGCGAGGACGAGGGCACCCGGGCCGAAAAGGAACTGGATGGCCTGACCAAGGCGCACGTGGACGGCATCGACGAGCTGCTTAAGCGCAAGGAAGCAGAGCTGCTCGAAGTCTGATGGGCCAGGCAGAGCAGGCCCCCGCACAACGGGCGCGCACAAGGGGGAAGCAGCCCAGAAGCAACCCAACACCAAAGGCCGGGCGGAACCTGCCGGCCGCGGTGGGGGTGGGCCTGGCCATGCTGTTCGCCGTGCTGGGCGGACTGCTGTTCCTCCCGCTGGGGTTCGTGGCGGTCACCACTACATTCGCCGTCTTCGGGGTGTGGGAAATCTACCGTGCCCTGGAAGCGAACGGCACCAGGATGCCCATCGTGCCGGTGATGACGGGTACGGTTGCCATGCCGTTCTGCGCCTACCTCGGTGGCATTGAAAGCCTGCTCTTTGCCATGCTGCTGAGCTCCGTGGCCGTCCTGCTGTGGCGGTCTGTTGAAAGCGCGGCCGGCTCCGCCAACAGCATCTTCGCCGGTGTGTTCACCCTGGGTTGGGTGCCGTTCTTCATCAGTTTCGCCGCGCTTCCGCTGCATGCCTCGGGAGCCGCCACCCCGCTGGGGCTCTGGCCGGGCGGGACCATTCCCGACGGCGCGTGGCAGGTGGCGGTGATGCTGCTGCTGGTGGTGTCCAACGACACCTTCGGCTACCTGGTGGGCGCGTCCCTGGGCAAGCATCCCATGGCCCCGAAGATCAGCCCGAAGAAATCCTGGGAAGGGTTCGCCGGCTCGGTGGCGGGGGCCATGCTGATCGGCGTCCTGGCCAGCCTTTTTGTGCTGGACAAGCCCTGGTGGGTGGGGATCATCCTGGCGGTAGGAACGGTAACGGCCGCCACTGCGGGGGACCTCGCCGAATCTATGGTGAAACGCGAACTCGGCGTCAAGGACATGAGCAGCATCCTGCCCGGGCACGGCGGCGTCATGGACCGACTTGATTCCATTGTGTTCGCCTCCCCGGTGGTATTCGTCCTGTACGGGCTGCTCGCCGGAGCCTGACACGGACGCGGCCTGACACAAATCCTTGCCGGATCCCGGCGCCCCTAGACTGGGGCAGAACCGATACGGCTGAAAGAGCATCGAAGGAATCAAAGTGGCATTGGACATTCATCGGCAGATCCCTGCGTCCTTTGAGCGCGTACAGCGCAGCGAATATGGCTACAACGCCAAACAGGTGGACCAGTTTCTGCAGCGTGCCCGGGTTTCCCTTGAAACCCCCGAAGCCGCGGCGCACCCCATCAACAGCTCGGATGTCCGGGCCGTCTCCTTTGATCCGGTCAAGGGCGGCTACTCCGCCGCCGTAGTGGATGCGGCACTGGACCGCCTCGAGGACGCCTTCGCCCGCCGCGAACGGGACGAGCTGATCGCTGCGCGGGGCGAGGAGGCATGGCTGCGGGAAATCGGAAACCTGTCCGGCATCCTCCGCGGCAGGCTGCACCGCCCCGACGGTGAGCGGTTCCGCCGGCCCGCGAAGAAGAGGGCCCGCAGCTACAACACCGCGGACGTGGACCGGCTGTGCCGCGAACTTGTCGCGTACCTTGAACAGGACAAGCCGCTCAGCGTGGACAATGTCCGCCGGGCCGTCTTCCGTCCCGCAGTTGGCCAGGATGGATATGAGGAAGCCCAGGTGGACGCTTTCCTGGACCGGGTGGTCGAACTGATGGCGGCCATCGACTAACCCCGATCAGTCTTTATCGGGCGGCGTGGGGGAGAGCGGCGTGAAATTGCGCCAGAGTTCCATGTAGGTCAGGTAGCCGTGAATCGAACAACCTGTGAGGAAGGCCGTCCCGATCACAGCTCCGACGATGACTGCTGCCACTGTCCCTGCGCCAAGGAGCGTCATCAGCAAGCCCGACAGGATGGCCAGCAGGGCCGCGTTTACGGCGATCATAAACGTCATGCTGCTGCCGGCGATGTGGAGGCGGGGATTCCGGTTTCCGAAAAAGAAATAGGTCCGGTCGGCTCCGGCGCGGTCGTCGTGGGCAGCCGCCATCAAATACGGCTCCACCCCGGGGTCCAGATCTACATAGGCGGCCCGCAGCCGGTTCATGGCGGTTACGTACATGAGGTCTTCCAGGCCAACGTTCGTGACCCGTATCTGTGTGAGCAACCCCATGGCCACGTCGATGCAGAGAACGATCACGGCAAGCATCACAAAAGCTTCCGAGAACTTGGTTGCCTGGCCTACCAGTGCCACGCTCACCACGCTGGCTGAGGTAAAGGTGAGGAACATGCTGATGCGGGTCAGCACCTCGCTCTGGGTGGTGCTGCGGGAGGCAAGCAGGCCCCAGTGCTCAGTGGCCAGCAGTTGCGCCCGCACTGACGCTGGGATTCCGGCCGGTGCGCCGGACGGGCTTTCGTCCTCGATGGACATGGCGCAATTCTCTCCCATCGCGGGCGGCAGCGCGAGGAACGCGGGGAAAAGGGCTCCCTGCAGGGAAAGCAGAAGGCGGCCGACGGCGGGATCAGCGTTCGGTGGCCAGCGGCCGTTCCGGAGTGTGCAGCCGCGTCATGACCCGGGCCATGGTTTTGGGGAGTCTGTGTGCAGTGGCTCGCGAGACGATCACCATCACGGCGAAGGCCGCCGGCACGGTCCACGCAGCCGGCTGGGCCAGCCAGGGCGCAAGGTTCGAAGCTCCCATCAGGGCACCGGCGATCATCGCGCCGCCGCAGAGGATCCCGCCCGTCGCCATTCCGGCGATGGCACCGGCGTCGGTAAGCCCCCGCCACCAAATGCCCAGCAGGAGCACCGGACAAACGGTGGAGGCGGTGAACGCGAAGACCAGGCCCACGCTGCCGGCCAGGGCCAGTGAGTCGGTCATAAAGGCAAACCCCAGCGGTACGACGGCGGAGATCACTGCCGCGAGCCGGAAGCCGCCCACTTCGCCGCCCAGGACGTCCTGGCTGATGACCCCGGCCAGGGACACCACCAGGCCGGAGGTGGTGGACAGGAAAGCGGCAAAAGCGCCGGCCACCACCAGGGCTGAGAGCAGGTCCCCGGCCGCACCGCCGACGAGTTCGCCCGGCAGCAGCAGCACCATGGCGTCGGCCTGGTTGGCGCGGGCCAGGCCAGGCGCAAACACCCTGGCCACCAGCCCGTAGGCGGTGGGAAACAGGTAGAACACGGACAACAGTCCGAGGACGATCGACGTGGTGCGCCGGGCCGATTGCCCGTCCGGGTTGGTGTAGAACCGGACCAGGACATGCGGCAGTCCGAGGGTGCCAAAGAGCAGGGCCACGAGCAGCGAGACGTTCTGGTAGGCCCCGGCAGGGGCCAGGCTGGTGGGATTCACTGCAGGAGGGGACAGCGCGGGTGTTCCGTTTCCTGCCAACATGAAGATGATGAACAGGATGGGAACGGCCAGGGCGGTGAGCTTGAGCCAGTACTGGAAAGCCTGCACAAACGTGATGGAACGCATGCCGCCGGCCACTACCGTCAAGCAAACAACGATCACCACCGCCACCGAACCCACCCAGGATGGCAGTCCGGTGGTGATCCGGATGGTGAGGGCGGCGCCGTGGAGCTGCGGCACGATGTAGAGCCAGCCCACCAGCACCACCACCAGGCTGGTGACCTTCCGGACAACCTGTGAGTCCAGTCTGGCCTCAGTGAAGTCCGGGATGGTGTAGGCCCCGGACCGGCGCAGCGGGGCGGCAACAAACAGCAGCAGCATCAGGTAGCCCGCGGTGTAGCCCACGGGAAACCACAGCGCGTCCGTCCCGGAGAGCAGGATGAGCCCGGCAACGCCCAGGAAGCTTGCGGCGGAGAGGTATTCGCCGCCGATTGCCGAGGCATTCCACCAGGGCCGGACGGTCCGGGAAGCAACGTAGAAATCGCCCGTGGTGCGGGAGATCCGCAGCCCGTAGAAGCCGATCACCGCTGTGGCCACGGAGACCACGGCGAGCGCAGCTATGGCCACGCCTGGATTCATGCTGCCGTCACCGGTCCCAGCTTTTTGATTCCCTGCTTACTGATTCCCTGCCTACTTGGTGCCTGCTCACTGGTCACCGGCCAGGTCCCTGTACCGCGCCTCGTTCCGGGCAGCGGTCCGGACATACAGCCAGGCACTGAGCCCGATCAGGGGGTAGGTGCCAACGCCCAGGAGAAGCCAATCGAACGGGATCCCGCCGATCCGGGTCTCCGATAAGCCGGGCACCACGGCGAGCAGCAGCGGGAAGGCGCCCAGGATCAGCAGGAACCCGCCGGCCACCACCAGGGCGAGCCGCAACTGGGAGCGGATCAGTGACCTGACGAACAGCTGCCCCACCTCGGAGTCCTGCGCAGCCTCACGGCTGTCCCGGGCGGGGAGGGCCGCAGAGCGCGGAGCAGTCACGCGCACCCTGTTCATGCTTGCGGCCTGATCCGGGTGGCCCCCAGCTTTTCCCGGACCGTTGGCAGGTGGCGGCGGCTGATGGGCAGTCCGGCGCCCGCGACAGTGACGCTGGGCCCGTCTGCTGCCAGCTTCATGGAGGTCACGTGCTTCAGGGCGACGAGGTAGGAGCGGTGGGTCCGGATGAAGCCGGCATCCGCCCACTGCTGCTCAAGATCGGCCAGCGGCACCCTGATCAGGTAACTCGCATCAGCCGTGTGCAGCCTCGCATAGTCACCCTGGGCCTGGACGTACGTCACGTCGTCCCGCCGGATCATCCTGGTGGTTCCGCCCTGGTCCACGGTGATCATCTCCGGTGCCGTCCCGCCGTCGCGCAGTTCACTGATGCGCCCCACTGACCGTGCCAGCCGTTCGGCCCGGACCGGCTTGAGCAGGTAATCCACGGCGGCGAGTTCGAACGCCTTCAGGGCGTGGTCCTCGTCGGCGGTCACAAACACCACGGCCGGCGGATTCCGGCTCCCGCTGATCGCGCGGGCAATATCCAGGCCGGACACCGCCGGCATGTGAATATCCAGGAAAACGGCGTCGACCTGGCCCGCGGCGAGTGCCCGCAGGGCCTCACTGCCGGAGGTGGCGCGCAGGACGGTGCCGATACGGTCGTCCCGGCCCAGGAGGAAAGCGAGTTCCTCAACGGCGGGCAGCTCATCATCGACGACGAGGACGTTAATCATCCTCCAAGGTTAGCGTCCGCCCGGGCGCACCGGATGACGCCCGGATGGGCACACATGAGGCGCCGAGCTCAGGCGCCGTGGCCGGGCTGTGACTTCGGCACGCGCATGGTGATCATTGTTCCCTCACCGGGCGCGGTGTCGATGACCAGCCCGTGGTCGTTGCCGTAGACCTGGCGGAGGCGGGCGTCCACGTTCCGCAGCCCCACATGGATTCCGTCGGTATGGCCGGCCAGCGTCGACTGCAGCTGCGCAGGATCCATGCCCACGCCGTCGTCCTCGATCGTCACCTCGGCGAACGCGCCGGCGTCATTCGCGGTAATGCTGATATGCCCCGGGCCCTCCTTGGCCTCCAGCCCGTGCCGCACAGCGTTTTCCACCAGCGGCTGCAGGCTGAGGAAGGGGATGACCGTGCTCAGGACCTCAGGCGCCACCCGCAGGCTGACCTGGACGCGCTCGCCGAACCGGGCGCGTTCCAGGAGCAGATAACGGTCGATGCAGCGCAGTTCTTCGGCGAGGGTGGTGAAGTCGCCGTGCCGCCGGAAGGAGTAGCGGGTGAAATCGGCGAACTCCACCACCAGTTCGCGGGCACGGGCGGGATCGGTGTTGATGAAGGATGCGATGGCGTTCAGCGAGTTGTAGATGAAATGCGGGCTGATCTGCGCGCGCAGGGCCCGTACCTCCGCTTCCATCAGCAGGGTCCGGGATGCGTCCAGCTCCGCGAGCTCCACCTGGGCGGCCACCCAGTCGGCCACCTCACTGGTGGCCCGGACCAGCCCCGCACCCGCCGACGGCGCAAAAGCCGCCACCGCCCCCACCACACGCGTGCCCGCGCGCACCGGCGCAATCACCGCGGCGAGCGGACCGCCGGTCCCGTCCTTCGCTGCGCCGTCCGCGCCCGTCGGGCTTCCGGCCGGAAGAACCGCCGTCCGGCCGCCGGCCAGCACCCCTTCCGCCAGGCGCATCACCTGCGGTTTCAGCTCCTCGGACGCGCCGTCCCAAGCCAGTACCCCGGTGGTGTCAGTGATGGCCAGGGTCTCACAGCCCAGCAGCGTCCGCAGGTGCCGGCTGGCCTTGGCCGCCCCGGCCGGGTTCAGGCCGCGGCGCAGATGCTGCCCCGCCTGGGATGCCGCATGAAGAGTGTGGTAGGTGGCCCGCTCGGCGTCCGTGCCCAGGTCCCGGAAGGAGCGGAGCACCTTGAGACCCACGCCGACGACGACGGCGATCGCCATCGCGATGACGGCCACGGCCGCGGCTGTCAGGAGGGGGGAGTCCAGCATGGTGCCCAGCGTAGCGTCGGGCGCCGTTTGTCGCAGCATCCCGACCGTTGAGCGACAGCGGCCGGGACAGGTATGGCATGTGATGCATGGCGGAACGCAAAGTGATTGCAGTCACACTTGCAGATTCCCTGTCCGGGATGTGCGGCGGGTGTGTCACAGGCAAGTCTCAATGAGGAGGAACGATGGGTAACGAGGCCCACACTCCGGACGCAGCGGCGTCCGTGGACTTTCAACAGGTCCAGTCGACCGGGCAGTTCCAGGAACTGCGCAAGCGTCACCGCAGCTTTGTCTTCCCCATGGCAGTCGCATTCCTGCTGTGGTACTTCGCGTACGTCCTCCTGGCGGACTACGCGGTGGGCTTTATGTCCACGAAGGTCTGGGGCAACATCAACATCGGCCTGATCCTTGGCCTGCTCCAGTTCGTTTCGACGTTTGCGATCACCGGCTGGTACGTCCACTACTCCAACAAGAGGCTTGACCCCATCGCCAAGGAGATCCGGGACGAGATCGAGGGGCACGAATTTGATAAGCACGGCAACCGGATGGGCGGTGTAGGCAAATGATCGGGATCGCCACAGCGGTGGATGTCACCGCTCTCAAGGACACCACCCTGCTGAACATGGGAATTTTCGGCCTCTTCGTCGCCGTCACCATGGTGATTGTTTTCCGCGCGAGCCGGAACAACAAGACCGCGGCCGACTACTACGCGGCCGGCCGCTCCTTCACCGGTTCCCAGAACGGAACCGCGATCGCCGGGGACTACCTCTCGGCAGCCTCCTTCCTGGGCATCACCGGCGCCATCGCCATCAACGGCTATGACGGATTCATGTACTCCATCGGCTTCCTGGTGGCCTGGCTCGTGGCGCTGCTGCTTGTTGCCGAACTCCTGCGCAACACGGGCAAGTTCACCATGGCAGACGTCCTGTCCTTCCGGCTCAGGCAACGGCCGGTCCGTATCGCCGCCGCCATCTCCACCCTGGCGGTCTGCTTCTTCTACCTGCTGGCCCAGATGGCCGGCGCCGGAAGCCTGATCTCCCTCCTGCTTGGCATCAGTGACTGGGGCGGACAAGCCCTGGTGATCATCGTCGTCGGCGCCCTGATGATCATGTACGTCCTGATCGGCGGCATGAAGGGCACCACCTGGGTCCAGATCATCAAAGCCATGCTGCTGATTGCAGGCGCCGCCGTCATGACGCTGTGGGTCCTGGCCATCTACGGCTTCAACCTCTCGGCCCTGCTGGGCGGTGCGGTAGAGACGGCCAACAATCCCGCCGTCCTCAATCCGGGACTCCAGTACGGCAAGACCGAGACGTCCAAGCTCGACTTTATGTCCCTGGGCCTGGCCCTGGTCCTGGGCACTGCCGCCCTGCCGCACGTACTGATGCGCTTCTACACGGTCCCCACGGCCAAGGAAGCCCGCAAGTCCGTGGTGTGGTCCATCTGGCTGATCGGACTCTTCTACCTCTTCACCCTGGTGCTGGGTTACGGTGCGGCCGCCCTGGTGGGTGCGGAAACCATCAAGACTGCCCCGGGCGGAGTGAACTCGGCGGCACCCCTGCTGGCCTTCCACCTGGGCGGCCCGCTGCTGCTGGGCTTCATTTCGGCGGTGGCCTTCGCCACCATCCTCGCCGTGGTGGCCGGCCTGACCATCACCGCGGCAGCGTCCTTCGCCCACGACATCTACGCCAACGTCATCGCCAAGGGCAAGGCCGACGCCGACACTGAAGTTAAGGTGGCCCGGCGCACCGTAGTGGTGATCGGCATCCTCGCGATCCTGGGCGGCATCCTCGCCAACGGGCAGAACGTGGCGTTCCTTGTGGCCCTGGCGTTCGCCGTCGCGGCCTCGGCCAACCTGCCCACCATCATCTACTCCCTGTTCTGGCGGCGGTTCACCACGCAGGGCGCAGTCTGGAGCATGTACGGCGGGCTGGGAGCGGCGATTGTCCTGATCATTTTCTCGCCGGTGGTTTCCGGCGGAGCGACGTCCATGATCAAGGATGCCAACTTCGCGTTGTTCCCGCTGAGCAATCCCGGCATCGTGTCCATCCCGCTGGCGTTCCTGCTGGGTTGGCTCGGGACTGTCCTCGACAAGAAGCGCGAAGACACCTCCAAGCAGGCCGAAATGGAGGTCCGCTCGCTGACGGGGATCGGGGCGGAAAAGGCAGTCAACCACTGACCCGGGCTGGCCACTGATCCGGACTACTCCCGGGGGCCTGAACCGTTCCGGAACACGAAAAGAGCCTCTGCGCTTCGGGCGCGGAGGCTCTTTTCGTGTTCCCGGTGCTGTTGGGGCTAGGCCTTGGGCCGGAGTTTGATATTGGTCATCTTCAGCTCATCCGTACCTTCAAAACGGTAGGCGAGGTCCACTTCCTTGCCGTCGCAGGTGATGACGCCGGCCACGTCCGCGGCTTTGACTCCGTTTTCGGTGCTCACTTTGAGGTCGTTATAGGACGGCTTGCATGAGTCGTTCATTTCCAGGCTCTCCACACCGGTGATGAAGGCTTCCTTGGACAGCTGTTGGTACAGGGCCGGGTCCAGGTAGTCGTCATAGGCTTTGGCGTTTTCGCCCGCGATGACCAGTTTGGTGAAATCGTCGGCAAGGCCCCGTGCCTGGTTGGTGGCACTGCCCAGCACGTTCACCAGGATGATGACTCCCAGGATCACGAGCAGCAGGACGCCGCCGATGCTGCCGAGGATAATCCAAAGCTTCCGCCGGCCCTTGGCCGGAGGCTGCTGGCCGGGCAAGCCGAACGGACCCGCTTCCTGATATCGCTTGGCGCGGCCCTGATAGGCGCCGTCTGGGGCCTGGTCTGAGGCGGCGGAATCCTGGTAGTCGCCGGCCGGAGCCTGGTCGGCCTGTCCACCTTGCAGCGTCGGCTGCTGCATGGGTACGGGCGGCTGCTGCGGCGCGTAACCGGGCTCTCGCGGCTGGTACGGTTCCTGAGGATTGCCCAAGATGGAGCCTTTCCGGCGGGGTGCATTGCACTGCGTGGTAGCGGGGACCTCTGCGGCACCCCTGGATAACTTGCAACAGCCTATAGCGGGCACGGCCGCCGTCGTGCTTTATGGCGGTGCAAGCCCAGGCCGGGCGGTGCTCGCGGATTGGCACATGCTTTGGCAGGCGCAGAGGAACTGTCAGGTGCCCTGCGAACCACGCTCAAGCAGGGGCTGGACCCGGAACGGGATGAGCTCGCCCATGGCCAGGGCCGTGTCCGTGCGGTCCACGCCGTCGCAGGCGAGGATCTTTCCGTTGATCCGGAAAAGGTCCTCCGCGTCCAGGGCCACCACGCGAAGCAGCAGGTCGGCGGAGCCCGTGAGTCCGTAACCTTCGAGGATTTCGGGCACGTCAGCCAGGTCCTTGGCCAACTGGGCAAGCTTTTGCTGCTGGACATGGACGGAGATAAAGGCCATCAGCGGGTACCCGAGGGACACTGGATTGATCCGGCGTTCGAAGGACAGGAAGACGTGCTTTTTCTCCAGTTGGGCCAACCGGGCCTGCACCGTGTTCCTGGACAGTCCGAGCTTTTGGGCCAGGGCCACAACCGTCCGTCGCGGATCCTGGGCCAAGGCCGAGAGCAGGCGGGTGTCAGTGCCATCCAGAGCTTGCATAATGCGCAACGTTAGCACCGTGCAAAGCAGCCGGACAGAGCATTTTGCTCACTGACTGCCGCGGTGGTTGTACCCAATGAGCATTGTGAGTAGGGTCACAGTATCCGGGGTAACGGCGCCCGGGAGGCTGGCGGCAGCGGGACCACAAGTCCTCGAACCGCAGGTCAACTTTCGTGAGAGGTTGCGGCTATCGTGTCTACAGACAGAATGGGCCAGGACGGCGCAAGTGTCCCGGGTGCGGCTGGTAACACCGGCGCGGGTACCCCCGTGGAAAGTCCCGGAGCGGGCGCGGGGCTTGTCCAGCTGATCACCCCTTCGGGGGAGCGGGTCAGCCATCCGGAATTCGATCCCTGGTTGCAGGACATCGCCGACGAACAGTTGTGCGCCCTGTTCGAGGACATGACCGTCATCCGCCGCATTGACGTCGAAGCCACGGCCCTGCAGCGGCAGGGTGAGCTCGCGTTGTGGCCCCCGCTGCTCGGCCAGGAGGCCGCGCAGATCGGTTCCGGCCGGGCCCTTCGCCAGGATGATTTTGTTTTCTCCAGCTACCGCGAAAACGGCGTTGCGTACTGCCGGGGCGTCGACCTGACGGACATCGTCCGGGTCTGGCGTGGAAACGCGTCGTCCGGCTGGGACCCGTACTCCATCAACATGGCCACGCCGCAAATCATCATCGGCGCCCAGACATTGCACGCCACCGGCTACGCCATGGGCATCCAGAACGACGGCGCCGATTCTGTGGCGGTCACATATTTCGGAGACGGCGCAACGAGTGAGGGCGACGTCAACGAGGCAATGGTTTTTGCCGCAAGCTTCCAGGTGCCGGTGGTGTTCTTCTGCACGAACAATCACTGGGCCATCTCCGAACCCGTACGCCTTCAGTCGCACATCCAGCTGGCGGACCGGGCAGCCGGGTTCGGCATCCCCAGCCTGCGGGTGGACGGCAATGACGTCCTGGCCGTAATGGCGGCCACCAGGGTTGCCCTGGACCGCGCGCGGCGAGGCGGCGGTCCCACCTTCATTGAGGCGGTGAGCTACCGGATGGGTCCGCACACCACGGCCGATGACCCCACCCGCTACCGGGACGCCAATGAACTGGAGGACTGGGCTGCAAAGGACCCGATCAGCCGCATGGAGGCATTACTGGACCGCAAAGGCCTCCTGACGGCAGAACTGCAGCAGCAGGTCCGGGACAGGGCCGACGCGGTGGCACGGGAAATGCGCACAGGCTGCACCACCATGCCGGATCCGCAGCCGCTGGACGTTTTCAAGCACGTCTACAGCACGCCCAACACCTGGCTGGACCGGCAGCAGGACCATTACGCCCGATACCTGGCTTCCTTCGGTGATCCCGCAGAAGCCGTTTCAGAAGAAGGTGCACGCTGATGACCCAGATGACCTTTGCCCGCGCCATCAATACCGGCCTGCGCAGATCTTTGGAAAACGATCCCAAAGTGGTCCTCCTGGGAGAGGACATCGGCGCGCTGGGCGGTGTGTTCAGGGTGACTGACGGGCTGCAAAAGGACTTCGGAAAGCACCGTGTTGTGGATACCCCACTGGCTGAATCGGCCATTGTGGGAACAGCCGTGGGGCTGGCCTACCGCGGCTACCGGCCTGTGCTGGAGATCCAGTTCGACGGCTTCATCTACCCGGCATTCGACCAAATCGTCAGCCAGGTGGCCAAGCTGCATTACCGCACCCGGGGAGCCGTCAAAATGCCCATCACCATCAGGGTTCCGTTCGGCGGCGGCATCGGCTCACCTGAGCACCACTCCGAATCGCCGGAAGCGTACTTCACCCACACTTCCGGCCTGCGCGTTGTGACAGTCTCCAACCCGCAGGACGCCCATACCGTCATCCAGCAGGCCATTTCCTGCGACGACCCCGTGCTCTACTTCGAGCCCAAGCGCCGCTACCACGACAAAGGCGAGGTGGACGAGAACGCGGATCCGCGCGCAGCCGTGCCCATGGACCAGGCCCGCGTGGTCAGCCAGGGCACGGACGTCACCCTGGTGGCCTACGGCCCGCTCGTCAAAACTGCCCGGGACGCCGCCCTGGCCGCCGCGGATGAAGGGATTTCCATCGAGGTCATCGACCTGCGCTCGCTGGCCCCGGTGGATTACGACACCGTTGTGGCCTCGGTCCGCAAGACCGGCCGCCTGGTGGTGACGCATGAAGCCGGCCAGTCCGGCGGCCTCGGCGCTGAGGTGGCGGCCAGCATCACGGAACGGTGCTTCTACTACCTGGAGGCGGCGCCGGTCCGGGTGACCGGCTTCGACATCCCGTACCCGTATTCAAAGCTGGAAATGCACCACCTGCCGGGCCTGGACCGGATCCTCGATGGTGTGGACCGTGCCCTCGGCCGGCCGAACTCCCTCAGCGGGCTGGAAGGATGAGCGGCACCATGATCAAGGAATTTCGGCTGCCGGACCTGGGTGAAGGACTTACTGAATCGGAAATCCTCAGCTGGAAGGTGGGGGTGGGGGATACCGTCAGCCTGAACCAGGTGATTGCCGAGGTGGAAACCGCCAAAGCAGTGGTGGAACTGCCGTCCCCTTTTGCCGGGGTCATCAAGGAACTGCATGAGCAGCCCGGCACTGTTGTGGAGGTGGGCAAGCCGATCGTCTCGTTCGAAGTAGCCGACGACGTCGGGGCCTCCTCTGGCGGGACCGCCGCCCCTGCTTCGTCCCCGGCTGGCCAGGAGCAGGAACCGGAGCAGGAACCGGAGCGGGAGCAGGATGCGAAGCCGGCAGCAGCCAAAAGGGAACCGAACCTGGTGGGGTACGGCGCCGTCGTCGAAAGTACGGGCCGGCCGGTACGACGCCCGCGCAACCTACCCCCGGTGGTTGAGCATGTCGCAGCGCGGCCTGTCGAAACCAAAGCCTCGGTGGTTGAGCCTGTCGAAACCCAGCCTGTCGAATCCAAAGCCCCGGTGGTTGAGCCTGTCGGGACCAGGCCTGTCGAGACCAAAGCCCCGGTGGTTGAGCCTGTCGAAACCAGGCCCACTGATATCACGCCCGGAGTAAACCGGCCCCGGTCCACTCCGCCGGTTCGGAAGTTCGCCAGGGACCTCGGTGTCGACCTCGCCGTGGTGCCGGGGACCGGCCCGCAAGGGCTGATCACGCGCGAGGACGTACAGCACTTGGTGGAGGGGCAACAAGCGGACGCTGGCTCTCCAGAACCGGAGACAGTTGTCCCGGCCGGCGTCCAGTCCCACGGTGCCCGGGAAACCCGGACCCCTATCAGGGGAGTACGGAAGTTCACGGCAGCCGCCATGGTGGGGAGCGCTTTCACGGCGCCGCATGTCACGGAGTTCCTGACGGTGGACGCCACTCCGGCCATGGACCTGCTGGTCAAGCTCAAGGGCAGCCGCGAGTTCACTGGCCGCAAGCTGACGCCGCTCACACTCGCGGCGAAGGCCGTGCTGATCGCGCTGCGGCGCAACACCGCCCTCAATGCCCGCTGGGATGAGGCGAACCAGGAGATCGTGACCTTCAACTACGTGAACCTGGGCATTGCAGCCGCAACACCGCGGGGACTGACCGTTCCCAACATCAAGGATGCCGACGCGCTGTCCCTCCTTCAGCTCGCGGACGCGTTGACCGAACTGACGGAAACCGCGCGTGCCGGCAAGACCACACCAGCCGACCTGTCCGGCGGGACCATCTCCATCACCAATATTGGCGTCTTCGGTATCGATGCGGGCACTCCCATCCTCAATCCGGGGGAGGCCGCCATTCTTGCCGTCGGGGCAGTGCGGAATACGCCATGGGAGTACCAGGGTGAAGTGGCCCTTCGCCAGGTCCTCACACTGAGCCTGTCCTTTGACCACCGCCTGGTGGACGGGGAACAAGGCTCGCGCTTCCTGGCGGATGTGGGCGCCATCCTCGCGGACCCCGGAATGGTCCTGGCTATGGTCTAGGGCAGCTCCCGTGATGCAGCCGCGGCCCTGGGCCGCATACGCGTTGCTGCCCCGCACCGCTTATGCGGTCCAGAGCCGCCCTAACGCCTCGGATGCCAGGAACCGGCAGGGGAGCAACAAGTGGGTTTCAAAACGCGTGGTGCCACCAACGAGTGGGTTCCGAAACGGCGCGGGCTTCCAGAACGCCGGGGTTCTAGTCCTGTGGGGCCTCGACCAGCAGAGCGGCCAGGGCCATGCTCTCCAGCAGCGGCCGGGCGGAGCGGGCCGCCATTTTCCGGCCGTGGCTGCGCACAGAGTGGGGCGTGGAGTTGATCAGCCCGAACGTTGCGTGCGCCCGCATCCGGAGCTCGGCGATGCCAGTGTCCGGGTGCAGCTTGGCGAGGACGCCCACCCACACCTCGACGTAATCCAGTTGGAGCGCCCGGACTGCCGACTGGTCCTGCTCCGAGAGGTTGCTGAAATCCCTGTCCTGGACGCGGATGACGTCCGGCTTGCCCAGGGCGAAGTCCACCTGGAACTCCACCAGGCGACGCAGGGCCGAGGCGGGGTCTGCGGTGCGGGCCACCACCTCGCGGCCGCCGTCGAGCAACTCCTGGCTGACCGTGACCAGGAGGTCGGCGAGGACCGCCTGCTTGCCGGGAAAGTGGCGGTACACCGCTGGCCCGCTGACCCCGGCAGCCGAGCCCAGGTCCTCGAGCGAAACACGGTTGAATCCATTGACTGCAAACAGCGCCGCGGCAGCCGAAAGCAATGCCTGCCTGCGGCTCTCTTTCGCTTGCCCGCGCTGGGTGGGGAAGCCGGGCTGCGTGGTGGCGTCGGTGCTGCGCACATTTCCTCCTGGGATCCCGCAGATCTTAGCAAGAGCAGCTATGTGTTGGACTTCACAGTTAATACAGACTAACCTGAATTTCAGTTATTGGGCGCTAACCGAGTTGCTCTGGAAGTGCTCGGATTGGAACAGGAACGGACCGTCAATGGAGACCCTTGCCACCCGGCTCGATGCAACTGCCGAGGCATATGCATCCAACCGTGACGCCCAGCTGGAACTCAGCGAAGAGCTGCGGAAGAAACTGGCTGACGCAGTCCTCGGCGGACCGGAGAAATCCAGGCAGCGCCACGTGGCCAGGGGGAAGCTGTTGCCGCGCGAACGCATCGACCAGCTGCTGGATGACGGCAGCCCGTTCCTGGAAATTGGCCCGCTCGCAGCCAACGGGATGTACAACAACGAGGCCCCGGGCGCGGGAGTGATTGCCGGCATCGGACTGGTCCACGGCCGCCACGTGCTGGTGATCTCCAACGACGCCACGGTCAAAGGCGGAACCTATTATCCAATGACCGTCAAGAAGCACCTCAGGGCCCAGGAGATCGCCCTTGAAAACCGGTTGCCCTGCATTTACCTGGTGGACTCCGGCGGCGCCTTCCTGCCCAAACAGGATGAGGTCTTTCCGGACCGCGACCACTTCGGCCGGATCTTTTACAACCAGGCGCGGCTGTCCGCGGCCAAGATTCCGCAGATCGCCGCGGTGATGGGCTCCTGCACCGCCGGCGGAGCCTACGTTCCCGCCATGAGCGACGAAACGGTGATCGTCCGTAACCAGGGCACCATCTTCCTGGGTGGTCCGCCGCTGGTAAAGGCTGCAATCGGGGAGATCGTCAGCCCGGAAGAACTGGGCGGTGGGGAAGTGCACTCAAGGATCTCCGGTGTGACGGACCACCTTGGTGAAAATGACGAACATGCGCTGCAGATTATCCGGGACATCGTGGCCACGCTGCCGCCTCCCGCATCGTCCGCGTGGGAGGTGGGCGCCGCCGTCGAACCCGCCGCGGACCCGGACGGGCTCTATGGTGCGGTGCCCACGGACGTCAACGCCCCCTACGACGTCCACGAGGTCATTGCCCGGCTGGTTGACGGCAGCCGGTTCCACGAATTCAAGAAGGAGTACGGCACCACCCTGGTGACCGGGTTCGCCCGGCTGCACGGCCACCCGGTGGGCATCGTGGCCAACAACGGTGTGCTGTTCAGCGAGTCCTCGCTCAAAGGTGCGCACTTCATCGAACTGTGCGACCAACGCGGGATCCCGCTGGTGTTCCTGCAGAACATCTCCGGGTTCATGGTGGGCAAGGACTCTGAACAAGGCGGCATCGCCAAAAACGGCGCCAAGATGGTCACCGCCGTCGCTACCGCGCGGGTGCCCAAACTGACGGTGGTCATCGGCGGTTCCTTTGGCGCCGGCAACTACTCCATGTGCGGCCGTGCGTACTCGCCGCGGTTCCTGTGGATGTGGCCGGCGGCCCGCATCTCCGTGATGGGCGGCAACCAGGCGTCCAGCGTCCTGGCCACCGTCAAACGTGACCAGTACGAAGCGGCCGGCCAGGAGTGGTCCGCCGAGGATGAGGAAGCCTTCAAAGCCCCCATCCGCCGGCAATACGAGGACCAGGGCAGCCCGTACTACTCCACGGCGCGGCTGTGGGATGACGGCGTGATAGATCCCGCCGACACCCGGACCGTCCTGGGCCTGGCCCTGGACGTTGTGTCCCGCACCCCGCTGCCGGAAACCTCCTTCGGCCTCTTCAGGATGTGAGCCGGATGACCACGCCTTCCCTCACCAGCACCCCCACGGCCCGCAAGCCGCTCTTCGGGACAGTCCTCGTGGCCAACCGCGGCGAGATCGCCTGCCGGGTGATCCGTACCCTTCGCGCCCTGGGCATCCGTTCGGTCGCCGTTTACAGCGATGCCGACGCCGGTGCCCGGCACGTGCGCGAAGCTGACACTGCCGTGCGGATCGGCCCCGCCGCGGCAACAGAGAGCTACCTGAAGATTGAGGCCATTGTCGACGCCTGCCTCAGGACCGGAGCCGAAGCCGTGCACCCCGGCTACGGCTTCCTGAGCGAAAACGCCGAGTTCGCCCGCGCCCTGGACCAGGCCGGCATCACCTTCATCGGCCCCGGCGTGGACGCGCTGAACATGATGGGGGACAAGATCCGCTCCAAGAACCACGTATCCGGTTACGGCGTCCCCGTGGTCCCCGGGGTGGCGCAGCCGGGTATGACGGACCAGCAGCTGGTCCAGGCCGCCGACGCTGTGGGATTTCCGCTGCTGATCAAGCCGTCCGCGGGCGGCGGGGGCAAGGGCATGCACGTGGTGGAACGCGCGGAGGACCTCCAGACGACGCTTGCCACTGCCCGGCGCGTTGCCGCAAGCGCGTTCGGCGATGACACGCTTTTCCTGGAACGCCTGGTGTCCACGCCACGGCACATCGAAGTGCAGGTGCTCGCCGACAACCACGGCAACGTCATCCACCTGGGCGAGCGTGAATGCTCGCTGCAGCGGCGGCACCAGAAAGTCATCGAGGAGGCGCCCTCGCCACTGCTTGAAGCGCATCCGGAGGGCGGCTCCATCCGCGCCCGCATCGGCGAAGCCGCCTGCAACGCTGCCCGCAGCGTCAATTACAGCGGCGCCGGAACGGTGGAGTTCCTCGTCTCAGACGAGGCGCCGGATGAGTTCTACTTCATGGAGATGAACACCCGGCTGCAGGTGGAGCATCCGGTCACCGAGATGGTCACCGGGGTGGACCTGGTCGAATGGCAGGTCCGGATCGCGGCCGACGAGGAACTCACGCTCCGGCAGGCCGACGTCGAACTTAACGGGCATGCCGTGGAGGCACGCGTTTACGCCGAGGTGCCCGAGAAGAACTTCCTGCCGTCCACGGGGACGGTGCTCCTCCTGGATGAGCTGCCCGCGGGGACGGCAGGCACGGGGACGGCCGGTACAGGGACAGTCCGGGTGGATTCCTCCCTCGTGGAGGGGCTGCAGCTTTCCGCCAGCTACGACCCCTTGATGTCCAAGGTCATCGCCTGGGGCAGCGACCGCGCCGCCGCCCTCGACACGCTGGACACGGCGCTCGGCGGCTACACAGCCTTGGGGCTCGACACCAACGTCGAATACCTGCGGCTGCTGATCAACGATTCCGACGTCCGCGCCGGCCGCCTCGACACGGGCCTGATCGAACGAAAACTTCCGGATCTCGCCTTCCGCCGCGCAGCCGATGCCGAACTCGTCGCAGCGGCGCTCTTCACCCTTGCTGCAGAGGGGCAGGAGAACACGCCGGCCCCCGGCCCGTGGCACACCCGCAACGGCTGGCGGCTGGGCACCCCGGCACCCCGCCGGATCAGCCTGGGAACGGCCGACGGCGGCATTGCAACTCTGCGCATCAGCGGCAACACTGGCGCGGGCCCGGCAGGGAACGGAGAGGTGACGGTTTCGGTGGACGGCGGGCCGGCCCGCCAGGCCCGGCTGGAGCTTCACGCGCGCGGGCAGGCTGTCCTGACCCTGGACGGGCGCAGCATTACCTACTCGTTGGCACCGGTCTTCCGGGAAGCCGTAAGCCCTGCCGGTGGACCCCCCATAAACCCCGCGCCCGCAGGACTGTTCCTCGGAAATGGCGGCTGGTCCTGCCGGCTCGAGGTACTGACCCGGGAGTCGCGGCTTGAGCGGGTGCTCGCAGCCATCCAGCGCGAGGAGGGCGCTGCCGACCCGGCCGTACGTTCGCCCATGCCGGGAACGGTGGTGTCCGTTCCGGTCATTGACGGGGATGCCGTCATCACGGGGCAGGTGCTCGTTTCCGTGGAGGCGATGAAGATGGAGCACCAATTGCTGGCTCCGCTGGATGGAACAGTGCATCTCAGCACCCGGCCGGGTGACCTGGTCAAGGCGGACCAGGTGCTCGCCACCATTCATCCGCATCCCGCCGCTGACAGCAGCACCAACCCCGCAGACACAATCGCAACCCCAGGCAAAGGAGCCTAGCCATGGCAGGTTTTGAACTCAGCGAGGAATACCAGGACCTCAGCAACACCGTCCGCGAATTCGCCGACGAAGTGGTGGCCCCGGTATCGGCCAAGCACGACGAGGAGCACAGCTTCCCGTACGAGGTGGTCAAACAGATGGCCGAGATGGGCCTTTTCGGACTGCCCTTCCCGGAAGAGTTCGGCGGGATGGGCGGGGACTACTTCGCACTGGCCCTCGCGCTGGAGCAGCTGGGCCGGGTGGACCAGTCGGTGGCGATCACCCTCGAAGCCGGCGTGTCCCTGGGCGCCATGCCCGTCTACCGTTTCGGCACCGAGGAGCAGAAGCAGGACTGGCTGCCCCTGCTCGCGTCCGGCCAGGCGCTCGCCGGCTTCGGCCTGACTGAACCGGAGGCAGGATCGGACGCCGGCGGCACCAAGACCCACGCCCGGCGGGAAGGCGGCGAGTGGGTGATTAACGGCAACAAGGAGTTCATCACCAACTCGGGCACGGATATCACCCGCCTCGTCACCGTCACCGCCGTCACAGGGCAGAAGGAACGCGGGGACGGGTCAATCCAGAAGGAGATCTCCACCATCCTCGTGCCCACCGACACGCCCGGCTTCAAGGCCGAGAAGCCGTACAACAAGGTGGGCTGGAACGCCTCGGATACCCACCCGCTGACCCTGAAGGACGTCCGCGTCCCGGAAGCCAACCTCCTGGGCGTGGAAGGCCGCGGTTACGCCAACTTCCTGTCCATCCTTGACGAGGGCCGCATCGCCATCGCAGCCTTGGCCACCGGTGCCGCCCAGGGCTGTGTGGACCTGTCGGTCAAATACGCCAAGGAACGCAGTGCCTTCGGCCACCGGATCGGCAAGTACCAGGCCATCTCGTTCAAGATCGCCCGCATGGAAGCAAGGGCGCACACAGCCCGCCTTGCCTACTACGATGCGGCGTTCCGCATGCTCGCCGGAAAGCCGTTCAAGACCCAGGCGGCCATCGCTAAGATGGTCGCAGGCGAGGCGGCCATGGACAATGCGCGGGATGCCACCCAGGTGTTCGGCGGCTATGGCTTCATCAACGAGTTCACCGTGGCACGCCACTACCGCGACTCCAAAATCCTTGAAGTGGGGGAGGGCACCACGGAGGTCCAGCTGATGCTGATCGCCCGCGAACTGGGTCTGTAGTAACCGGGACTGTAGCAACCGGGTTTGGATGGACAGGGACTGTAGCCGGCCTGAAAGGATCACCGATGATTAACAAGGTTGTTGCCACCGCCGAGGAAGCCGTGGCGGACATCCCGGACGGTGCTTCCTTGGCCGTGGGCGGTTTCGGTCTGTGCGGCATCCCGGTCACCCTCATCGACGCCCTGCACAAGGCAGGAACTTCGGAGCTGGAAACGGTGAGCAATAACTGCGGCGTGGACGACTGGGGCCTGGGCATCCTGCTGCGCGACGGCAGGATCCGCCGCACCATCAGCTCCTATGTCGGCGAGAACAAGGAGTTCGCCCGGCAGTACCTGGCGGGCGAACTTGAGGTGGTCCTCACGCCGCAGGGGACGCTGGCCGAAAAACTCCGTGCCGGCGGTGCCGGTGTTCCGGCTTTCTACACGAAGGCGGGGGTGGGCACGCAGGTGTCCGAGGGCGGCCTGCCGCAAAAGTACGACGCCGAGGGCCGGGTTGCGATCGCGTCCGCACCGAAGGAGGTGCGCTCCTTCGCCGGAGTCGACTACGTGCTGGAGGAGGCGTTGACTCCGGATTTCGGGCTGGTCCATGCATGGAAGGGCGACCGGCACGGGAACCTGGTCTTCCACGCCACGGCCATGAACTTCAACCCTCTCTGCGCCATGGCGGGCCGGATCACCATTGCCGAGGTGGAGGAACTGGTGGAGCCGGGAGAGCTGGACCCGGAACACATCCATACCCCCGGGATCTTCGTCCAGCGCGTGGTCCTGGCCGCCAATGCCGCGAAACGCATCGAGAAGCGGACAGTCGCCCTCGCGCAGCCCGCGGGGAGCGGCACTTATCCGAAGGCTTCCAACCCAAACGTCTCCAACCCGAACGTCTCCAACCAGACCGGCAGCACCCCGCAGGCAGGAGCTTAACCATGGACCCGAACAGCCCCTATGCCCCGCGGCCCGAAGGTGTCCGCCCCGAGTACCGACGGGCAGCCGAGCAGCATGAAATGGCCGCGGACGGGAGCGGCACCAGAGGCTGGACCAGGAACGAACTGGCCGCCCGGGTGGCGCGCGAGCTCCATAACGGCCAGTACGTCAACCTTGGCATCGGCATGCCCACCCTGATCCCCAATTACATTCCCGCCGGCGTGGAAGTTGTGCTGCACTCCGAAAACGGGATTCTCGGCGTCGGCCCTTATCCCGCGGAGGATGCCGTTGACCCGGACCTGATCAACGCGGGCAAGGAAACTGTCACGGTCAACAAGGGGGCGGCATTCTTCGATTCGGCGGCTTCCTTCGGCATGATCCGGGGTGGCCATGTGGACGTCGCCGTCCTGGGCGCGATGGAGGTGGCCGAGAACGGTGACCTCGCCAACTGGATGATTCCCGGCAAGATGGTCAAAGGTATGGGCGGCGCCATGGACCTGGTTTTTGGCGCCAAAAAGGTCATCGTGATGATGGAACACGTTGACCGGAACGGGAAGCCCAAGATCGTCAAGCAATGCTCCCTGCCCTTGACCGGCAAGGGCTGCGTGGACCGGATCATCACGGACCTGGCAGTCATCGACGTCGTCGCAGACCGCTCAGGTTCCCGGCTGGTACTGCGGGAACTGGCGCCCAACGTGTCTGTGGAGGATGTAGCGGCTGCCACCGGCGCCGAGCTCTTCGAGGAAGACCGGGAACTGACGGTATGAGCAGTGAGAACGGGGTTTCGACCGGCTCAACCACCGGCAACGGGGTTTCGACGGGCTCAACCACCGGCTCTGACACGGGGGAGCGGCGCGTCATTGAGCAGCGCGGGCTGTACTTCGATGAGCTGGAGCAGGGGGTGCTGTACGCCCACCGGCCCGGCCGGACGGTCACCGAGGCGGACAACGTCCTGTTCACCACCCTCACCATGAACACCCAGGCCCTGCATCTCGATGCGGCCTGGAGCGCCGGGCAGCCGTTCGGCCAGCGGCTGGTCAACTCGATGTTCACCCTGTCCACAGTGGTGGGCCAGTCCGTGTCGCAGCTGACGCAGGGAACCATCATCGCCCAGCTGGGCCTGACTGACGTTTCCTTCCCGCATCCGCTGTACCACGGCGACACTCTCTACACCGAGACCGTGATCAGCGGGAAGCGGCTCTCCTCGTCCCGGCCCGGCCAGGGCATCGTCACAATGGAGCACACCGGCCGCAACCAGGACGGCACCGTGGTGGCACTGGCCAAACGCAGCTGCCTGATGTGGACCCGTGAAGCGCACCGGCAGCAGGCCGGCGGCGAAAGGGGCACAATACCGGTATGACCTTTGTGATGGGCCCCGCCCTGCTTTTCTGCCCTGCCGACCGGCCGGAGCGCTACCAGAAGGCTGCCACCCGCGCGGACGCCGTGATCCTCGACCTTGAGGACGCCGTGGCCCCCGGGGATAAGCAACGAGCCCGCGGTGCTATCCTGGCCCAGTTGGGGACCACGGGTGTGGAACCGGAGCTCGAACCCAGCTGCACCATTGTCAGGGTCAATCCCGTTGGTACCGCGGACTTCGAAAAGGATCTTCACTGCCTGGCCCACACGCCCTACCGCACGGTGATGCTGGCCAAGGCCGAATCGGCCGAACAGCTTAAGGCGCTGGAGGGCTACCATGTGATCGCGCTGTGTGAAACGGCCTTGGGCGTGCTCAACGCCCCGGCCATCGCCGCCGCTCCCAACGTGGTGGGCCTGATGTGGGGAGCGGAGGACCTGCTGGCCACCCTGGGAGGTACCTCCAGCCGGACCGACGACGGCGGCTACCGGGCGGTGGCGCTGCACGCCCGCTCCAGCGTCCTGCTGGCCGCACGCGCTTTTGGCAAGGAAGCGGTGGATGCCGTGTACACCAATATCCCCGACCTCGACGGACTCGCTGCCGAAGCAGCTGATGCCGTGGCCTCCGGCTTCAGCTCCAAAGCGTGCATCCACCCCGACCAGGCCGCCGTGGTCCGCAAGGCTTATGCACCAACTGACGACGAGGTTGCCGCCGCTCAAGCGCTCCTGGAAGCGGCAGTGTCGGCTGGATCGGGAGTCTTCCAGTACCAGGGAAAGATGATCGACGGACCCATCCTCAAGCATGCCCAGGAGATCATCCGCCGCGCCGCTGCGGGCGCATAACCCGGCACGAAGGCATCGCGGACGTTCAGCTACCGTTGCCGTCCCTGCGGCCGCCGCAGCGAAACGGGCGGAATTGGCTCGTGGATCAGCGTCCGCACCCAACGGTTCCCCGTTTCCCGGAACTCCTTCCGCGTTGAGAACCGGTAGTGGTAGCTGCGCACGCGCACCAAATGCGGGGCCACGCCGTCGAACGGGTCATCACGGAGGAGCCGCAGCATCTGGCGGTCCGCCTCCAGCAGCTTGCCCAGGAAGGCGTAAAACCACTCCTCGTGGACAGTCCGCAACGGCAGGAACCACATCAGCCAGTCCAGCCGCAGGTGGTAGGGCGCCCACTGCCGGGGGAGCCGCCGAAGGTTCCCGGGCTTGCCTTTGAAGCCGTATTCGCGCCAGTCCGAGGAGTCGTCCGGCTCGTCGTCAAGCGTTCCCTCCACGACGATTTCGATGCGCTGCTTCGTCACCGATCCGAACGCCCCGTATGTGTTGACCAGCTGCCAGCGGTTGAAGCTGGCGTTCATCAGCTGGCGTTTGGAGAACAGGTTCCGCAGGGGCCAGTAACTGAGGATCACCAGCAGCAGGGTGGCCGCCAGGGTGATCACGAGCCACCACAGCGGGGTCTCCCGGTCCACGCCCGGGTCGCCGTGCCAGTCCAGCGGGATCACCGGGAACACGGCGTGGGCCGCCGGGTCGCTCACCGCGGCGAAGGCCAGCACAATGGCGATCCAGTTCAGCCAGGCGAAGTTCCCGGTGGCCACGAGCCACAGCTGGGTGGCGATGACCACAGCCGCTGCCACGCTGGCAACGGGTTGCGGCGCGAACAGGAAGAAGGGCACCACGAGCTGGGCGAAATGGTTGCCCAGGACTTCCACCTTGTGCAGGGGCTTGGGCAGCAGGTGCGCCTGCCGGCTCAGGGGCCCGGGCATCGGCTGCGTCTCATGGTGGTAGTACAGGGCGGTCAGGTCGCGCCATTCCCTGCCGCCGCGGATCTTGATCATTCCCGCGCCGAATTCCAGCCGGAACACGAGCCAGACAATCAGGATCAGGATGGTGCGCGGCGGCTCAGTCTGGTTGGAACCCAGGAAGGCCACCGTGAACCCCGACTCCAGCAACAGCATTTCCCAGCCGAAGCCGTAGAACGTCTGGCCCACGTTCACCACGGACATGTAGAGCAGCCACAGGGCCAGGAACGCAATCAGCGGAACCCAGGGCGGCCCGAGCTGCGGGATCCCGGCCACGAGCAGGGCCGCTATCAGAAGCCCCGCCGCGCACACCCAGCGCAACAGCCGGTCGGAATACCGCCAGCGGAAAAGGGTGGGCCGGCGCAAACGGCTGAACCCCGCAAGGTACTCCGGCACCGGCAAAAGGCCCCGCTCACCCAGCAACGCCGGGAACTGGTTCAGCGAGGACAGGAACGCAACAAAATACAGTGCTGCCACCCCGCGCTGCAGCACCTGCCGGGCGAACTCGTACTCCGGCGCATCAAACCATGAGAGCCAGTCCACGCAATCCACGTTACGCCCGGCCCTGCTGGGGTCAAGGCGCTGCGGGTCAAGGATGGTGCGCGATACTTAACCAATGCAGCCACGCAAGATCGCCCTCCTCGGATCCACCGGCTCCATCGGCACCCAGGCGATTGACGTCGTCGACGGCGCCCCGCACCTTTTCGAAGTGGTGGCGCTCAGCGCCGGGGGAGGAAACCTCGAACTCCTCGCCCGCCAGGCCGTCCACACCGGCGCCCGCGCCATCGGCATTGCCGGCGGGGACGCCGGCCAACTCGCGACGCTCGTGGCCGACGCCGCTGCCGCAGCAGGCAAGCGCGGCTACCGGCCCGAGATCTTCGCCGGGCCGGACGCCTCCACCAGGATCGCCGAAGCCGAGGCGGATGTGGTGCTCAACGGCATCACCGGATCCATTGGACTCGCACCGACGCTCGCGGCGCTGAAGTCCGGCGCCACGCTCGCCCTGGCGAACAAGGAATCCCTGATTGTGGGCGGCGAACTGGTCAAGGCTGCTGCCAGTGAAGGCCAGATCGTTCCCGTGGACTCGGAGCATTCGGCCATCGCCCAGTGCCTGCGTTCCGGGTCGGCAGAAGAGGTGGACAAACTGATCCTTACGGCCTCCGGCGGCCCTTTCCGGGGCCGGAACCGGGAGGAGCTGCACGACGTCACGCCGCAGGAGGCGCTGGCGCACCCCACCTGGGACATGGGGGTCATGGTCACCACAAACTCCGCCACCCTCGTCAACAAAGGGCTGGAAGTGATCGAGGCTCACCTGCTCTTCGACGTGCCGCTGGACCGGATCGACGTGGTGGTCCATCCCCAGTCCGTGGTGCACTCCATGGTCCAGTTCATTGACGGATCCATCATTGCGCAGGCCTCGCCGCCGGACATGCGCCTCCCCATAGCGCTGGGCCTGGGCTGGCCGGACAGGGTCCCCAAAGCGGCCGCTGCCTGCGACTGGACCCAGGCCGCAACCTGGACCTTCGAGCCCTTGGACGTATCCGCCTTCCCGGCGGTGGATCTTGCCAAGGACGCCGCGAAGCAGGGCAGCACGTTCCCCGCAGTCTTCAACGCCGCCAACGAAGAAGCCGTCACGGCGTTCCACGCGGGCCGCATCCGGTTCACTGACATCGTGGACACCATCGCGGCCGTTCTCAGCGAACACCCAGGGTCCTCCGGGCTGACGGTGGAATCCGTACTGGATGCTGAGAGCTGGGCACGTGCGCGCGCCAATGAACGTTTAGCAGTCAGCAGTCTCTAAGGAAGCAGCAATACCTCCATGACCCCCGTTCTCCTTTTTGTTCTCGGTGTCGTCTTTGTGGCCATCGGCATCGCGGCCTCCATCGCGCTTCACGAGGTGGGCCACCTCCTGCCCGCCAAGCTCTTCAGGGTCCGCGTCACCAAATACATGATTGGCTTTGGCCCTACCCTGTGGTCGCGGCGGAAGGGCGAAACCGAGTACGGCGTGAAGGCGATCCCCTTGGGCGGCTACGTGTCCATGATTGGGATGTACCCGCCCAACAAGGAGGACGGAACGGTCCGCCCGTCCAGCACGGGGATGTTCCAGACCTTGGCCACCGAAGCCCGGTCCATGGCGCACGAGGAAGTGGGGCCGGGCGATGAAAACCGCGTTTTCTACCGGCTTCCGGTGTGGAAGAAGATCATCGTTATGCTCGGCGGTCCGGCCATGAACATAGTCCTCGGTGTGATCCTGACGGCCGTCCTGCTGATGGGATTCGGTATGGCCACAGCTACCACCACCATCTCTGATGTTTCCAAATGCCAGGTAGCCGCGGGTGAGACGGTGGATCCGGATTCCGCCGACTGCCAGCTCACCCCGGCCGCCGCTGCCGGCCTGAAACCGAATGACACTGTCACCTCCTTTGACGGCAAGACGGTCACCAGCTGGGACCAACTGACCGAGTGGATCCGTTCCTCCGCCGGGCGCGAGGTAGCGATCACCGTCGAGCGTGACGGCTCACCCGTGTCCACCACCGTGACCCCCGTGCTGTCCGCCCGGCCCATCATCGGTGCGGACGGCCGGCAAGCGAAGGACGACGGCGGCAATCTCCTTTACCAGGACGTCGGCTTCCTCGGCATTGGTGCGCAGACCAAACTCGTGGCCCAGCCGGCGTCGTCCGTCCTGCCCATGGCCGGCGAAAACATCAAGCAGGTGGCCGGCGTGATTCTTAACCTTCCTGCCCGGGTGGTGGGCGTGGCGAAGGCTGCCTTCAGCGAGGAACCACGGGACCCCAACGGCCCCATCAGCGTGGTGGGCGTCGGCAGGGTGGCCGGTGAAGTCGCCGCCATGGAGGAGATCCCCGTCCAGTCTCGGGTGGCCACCCTGATCGGACTGCTGGCCGGGCTCAACTTTGCGCTGGCGGTCTTCAACCTAGTCCCGCTGTTGCCGCTCGACGGCGGGCACGTTGCGGGCGCGCTCTATGAAGGGGCCCGGCGCAAGGTGGCCAAACTGTTCGGCAGGCCGGACCCGGGAGCGTTCGATATAGCCAAGCTCCTCCCGGTGACCTACGTGGTGGCCGCGTTGCTGATGGGCATGAGTGCACTGCTCATTTATGCCGACATCGTGAAGCCGGTGAACCTCTTCGGCTGATACTGGAGGTACGTCGAGGGGCAGGCCAGCCACCCCCCGCCTGGAGAGAGGTGGACACAGTGAACACGCAAGACACCAGCCGCTGGACCCGGGCAGGATTCTGGATCAGGGCAGGATTGTGGGCACTGCCCGTCGCATGGCTCGTCACAGCATGGGGCGGGCTCGAGCCACAGCCTGACCAGGAGGAGGACCCGGGGTCCTGGGCCCGTTTTGTCAGCTCCGATTCGTACCAGTTAGGCCACCTGCTCGGCGCTACCGCAGGCACCATCCTGGCCCTCTTCGGAGTCTTCGCCTTAGGCTGCTTCCTGGCCAACAGCCGGTCAGGGCGCCTTGCGTTGCCCGCGATGATGACCGCTGCTGCCGGTACCACTTTGCTGCTGGTTCCGGCAGTCATCTCCACGTTTGCCACTCCGGCCATTGGAGCGGCCTACCTCAAAGGCAACGAGGACGTGATGCAGTTGGAGTTTCCGGGGTCCATGACCGGAGCGTTCCTGCTCGGACTCCTGCTTGCCTTCGTGGGTTCAGTCCTCCTGGGCGTCGCGGTATGGCGTTCCGGGGTTCTGCCGCGCTGGGCAGGGGCACTTTGGGCAGCAGGCGCCGTCGTGTTTTACGTCCTGGGCGTTGTCCTGGGACTGGCTACGACAGGCAGCAGCCTGCCAACGCAATCCGCGGGCGCAGTGCTCCTGGCAGCGGCCGGGGGATGGATCGCTTGGAAAGGATCCCGGCAGGTTCCCTTACCCGCCAGAGGGTGAGTCTCAGACATCAGCCATTTTCGGCTGATAGACAATAATCAGCTATTTATGATTGATTATTACCAATCAGCTGCGTACGGTTAGGACATGTACGTTCTGACCGTTGACCAGCGGGGCAGCACCTCCGACGTCGATCGCGTGCCGGAGCTGATTTCCGCACTGCAAAGCCTCACGCCCGCGCGCTTTGAACGTTCGGTAGGTGACGAGCTCCAGGGCGTCGTGGAGCAACCCGACGAAGTGGTGGATATCGCCCTGCATGCCCTCCGCAGCGGGTACTGGTACGTCGGAATCGGTATCGGTGTGGTGCAGCTGGTTCCGGGAGGCAGCCCCCGCGAAGGTTCCGGAAGCGGATTCGTCGCCGCGCGCAAAGCCGTGGAGCTCGCGAAGAGCGCCGCGGGACAGGTGCCGTTGTCAGTGGTGGCGGGAACTATTGGCCGTGGCAAGGAAATCCCGCCCCAAGCCAAGGAAGGTGCCATGGCCGGTGCAAACGCCCAGGCTGTGCTGCGGTTGATTGGACGTCTTGTCCAGCATCGGACGCAGGCCCAGTGGCGGGTAGTGGACAGCCTTCGCGCCCTGCAGGCGGGCGACGGCAAACACGGCAGCCAGAAGCATGTAGCCCAACAGCTGGGAATAACGGAGCAATCGGTGAGCCGTGCCGTCCTTCGCTCGGGCTGGCAGGAAGAATGGGCAGCCAGGCCGGCGGCAGCAATGCTCCTCGACTACGCCCAAAGCCGGATCGTAGCTACCCAAACTGCCCCGACCCAGACTGCCGCGACCCAAACAGCCCAGCCTCAAAGCGACCCGCCCCAAACTGTCCGGCCCCGGAATGAAGGAGACACGTGACCGCACTCTGGATCACCGTCGCACTGCTCGTGGCCGGCTTCGCCGGCTGGCCGGTGACGTCCTTGGTGTTCCGGCTCGCCCGGACCATCGACGACAGGGCGGATGCCGCCAAAGCCGCAGAAGAGGCCGGGAGGGCAGCGGAGGACCCCTCGGCAGACGTCACTGTTGATTCCCCACACATCGAAACCCAAAGCGTGGACGGTGAGCTGACAGCGGCCACTGACGCGCCGCCGTCGTCCGGATCTGCTGCGGAACCGCCGGCGCCAACCCAGCGCATCCTGCGCGGCGGGGCGATCATCGGAATCCTCGAAAGGCTCGGGGTTTGCCTGGCCATCCTGACCGCGCAGCCGGTGGCCATCGCCTACATTGTGGCCATCAAGGGCCTGGGCAGGTTTGCGGAGTTGAAGGAAACACCCGTGGCGGCCGAACGCTTTATCATCGGGACACTGGCCTCCATGCTCTGGGCGGCCGGAACGGCAGCGGCCGTCAAAGTTTTGTTCCTGTCCTAGGAACAAATTGCCGATGTCCTGGGAACAAATGCCGATGCGGGTGTGGGAAGAATCCCGTTCGGGCCTCCGGATGCGTGCAACGGCAGGCAGGGCGATAGGGTAGCCGTATGACAGTTTTTGCCGTTGAGTACGTTTACGCCGCCGATTCCACCGAAGCCCGCAACGAGGCCAGGCCAGCACACCGCGAATGGCTCGCGGGCCTGGCGCAGGACGGCGCCCTCCTGGCCAGCGGTCCGTACGGCGACGGCGCCGGGGCGCTCCTGATCTTCAAGACAGCAGACGAGGCCGCCCTCAACTCGATTCTCAAGCAGGACCCCTTCGCCGCCGCCGGAGTCATCGCCGGGACCCGCATCACGGAGTGGTCACCCATCATCGGCGTGCTCGCCGGACTCGTCGCGTAGCCGCCTCAACACCTTCAAATTCTAGGAGTCCACGTGACCTCGGTCAGCTTGGGAATGCCTGCAGCACCGCCGCCCGTCCTTGCCCCCCGGCGCAAGACCCGCCAGATCAAAGTCGGTTCAGTGGGGGTCGGTTCTGATTCCCCCATCAGCGTGCAGTCCATGACCACCACGCCCACCACCGACATCAACGCCACCCTGCAGCAGATCGCGGAGCTCACGGCGTCCGGCTGTGACATCGTGCGCGTCGCCTGCCCTTCGGCAGACGACGCCGAAGCGCTGCCCATCATCGCCAGGAAGTCCCAGATCCCGGTCATCGCGGACATCCACTTCCAGCCAAAGTACGTCTTCGCCGCCATCGAAGCCGGCTGCGCCGCCGTGCGCGTGAACCCCGGAAACATCCGTAAGTTCGATGACCAGGTCAAGGAAATCGCAGCAGCAGCACGCGATCATGGGACGTCCATCCGCATCGGTGTGAACGCCGGCTCACTGGAGCCGGGCATCCTCAAGAAATACGGCAAGGCCACCCCTGAGGCGCTGGTGGAGTCTGCCGTCTGGGAAGCGTCCCTGTTTGAAGAGCACGGCTTCCACGACTTCAAAATCTCTGTGAAGCACAACGATCCCGTGATCATGGTGGCGGCTTACGAGATGCTGGCGGAGAAGGGCGACTGGCCGTTGCACCTCGGGGTGACCGAGGCCGGGCCGGCCTTCCAGGGAACCATCAAGTCCGCCACGGCCTTCGGTGCGCTCCTGTCCCGGGGCATCGGCGACACCATCCGGGTTTCCCTCTCTGCTCCGCCGGTGGAGGAAATCAAGGTGGGTAACCAGATTCTCCAGTCCCTGAACCTCCGCCCCCGGAAGCTGGAGATTGTCTCCTGCCCATCCTGCGGCCGCGCCCAGGTGGACGTGTACACGCTCGCCGAGCAGGTGACTGCCGGCCTGGAAGGCATGGAGATCCCGCTGCGCGTGGCCGTGATGGGCTGCGTGGTGAACGGTCCGGGCGAGGCCCGCGAGGCAGATCTTGGCGTTGCTTCCGGCAACGGCAAGGGCCAGATCTTTGTGAAGGGTGAAGTCATCAAGACTGTGCCCGAGAGCCAGATTGTTGAGACACTGATCGAAGAGGCCATGCGTATCGCGGAAGAGATGGGGGAGGCCGATGGCGAAGATGCTGTCAAGGGTAGCCCCGTGGTTAGCGTCTCGTAAGGACGTCCCGGACCCGCCGGGACTTTCCGTCCGCACCCTGGACGGCACGGATACTGCCGCGCTCAGGCTGCTGGCACAGCAGGATCCGGTCGCCAATGTCTTTATCCTTGCCCACCTGCTTGCCGCCGGCACTGCCGCACCCACCAGCGGCGGCGCCGGCGTCATTGGTGTTTTTGACGACGGCATCCTGGTGGGGGCGTGCTGGGCAGGGGCCAACCTGGTTCCGGTCCAGCTGGACCCCGAGCTGGCAGGTGTGGTCGCGGAAGTAGCCAACACCTCCGGCCGCCGGTACGCCTCAGCTTTTGGCCCGGCCGAGTCGGTCCTGGCCCTGCACGCCGAACTCGTGGAACTGGGCCACCGGGCCCACGAAGTCCGCGCCGAACAGCCCCTCATGACCATCACGGGCCCGCCGTCGATCGCACCGGACCCCGGCCTGGCCCTGGGAAACCTTGCAGACTTCGACCGCATTCTTCCCGCCTGCGCCGCCATGTTCGAGGAGGAAGTGGGGTATTCCCCGTTCCTCGGCGGCAGGGAGTTCTACAGCCGGCGCGTGGAAGGGCTGATCCGCCAGGGCCATTCCCTGGTCCACTTGAATAACGCCCGCGAGGTGGTTTTCAAAGCCGAACTGGGCGCCGTTACCTCCGAGGTCACCCAGATCCAGGGCGTCTGGATGAACCCGCTCTACCGGGGCCAGGGCTTGAGCGCCGGGTACATGGCCGCCGTGGTGGAGCAGGCGCGGAAAGTTGCGCCCATCACCAGCCTGTACGTCAATGGCTTCAATCTGCGCGCCCGCGCCACCTACGAGCGGGTCGGCTTCCAGCAGGTGGGAACGTTCGCTACTGTTCTTTTCTAGCCGCCTGTTCCAGCCGCAGCGGTGCCGTTAGCTGCCAGGTCTCCGGTCAGGTAGCGCTGTACATTCGGTGCCACGAGCCTGACGACCTCCTCCCGTGCAGCCGACGCCAGGGGTTCCAGGCGGACCACGTAGCGGACCATCATGAGTCCCACCATCTGCGTCGCCACCAGGTCTCCGCGCAAGGCAACTTCCTGAGGCGGCCCAGGCACTCCTGCCATGATCCGGCGGACGACAGTCCGGGTCACCAATTCGCGGAGGAGTGCCGTCCGGGCCTTTGAGCTGAGGGTGCCGCGCAGGAAGGCCAGCAGGCTTGGCTGGGCGGGACTTTCCCAGAGGCGCAGGACGGCGCGGACGATCACCTCGGCCCGCTGTTCCGGGCGGGCGGCCGAAACATCCGCCAGCACGTCCTCCGGGTCGGCTGGGAGTTCCACACTCTGGGCGAAGAGCTCATCCTTGCCGTTGAAGAAATGGTGGACCATGGCAGGATCCACCCCCGCCGCGCGGGCCACCTGCCGCAGGCTGGTGCCCTCGAAACCGTGTTCGGCGAACAGCCTCCGGGCGGCATCCAGGATCCGGTCCCTGGACTCTGTTGTTCCGCCACGCCGACCCCGCCGTGCCGGCAGGGAATCACCTTCCTGCGCGCTCACGCAGTCCGCCTGCGCAGCGTCAGCGACGCAAGCACCAGGACGCCCAGCACGATGGCACCCATGATGGCTGCGTCCTGCCACATCTGTTCCGTCGCCTCCGGGTTGGCGGCAATCTCCTGCAGGGCGTCCACGGAAAACGTCAACGGAAGAATATTCGAGATGGCCTCGAGGACATCATTCATGCGGTCCCGCGCCACGAACAGTCCGCATAGGAGGATTTGCGGCACCACCACTACCGGCATGAACTGGACCGCCTGGAATTCGGTGCGGGCAAACGCTGAGCAGAGCAGGCCCAGGGCCACGCCCAGGACTGCGTTGATGACGGCGATCAGGACCACGAAGCCAGGCGGGCCTTCAATATCAAGATCGAAGATCCAGTACGCCACGGCAGTCGCCACCAAGGACTGCAGGGCGGCCATGATGGAAAACGCGAGGCCATAGCCAAAGAGCAGATCGGATTTATGGACGGGTGTGGTGAGCAGCCGCTCCAGAGTCCCCGAGGTCCGCTCACGCAGCATAGTGATGGAGGTGACCAGGAACATCACCACAAACGGGAAGATGGCCAGCATCATCAGCCCTACGCGGTCGAACGTGCGCGGCGCCCCTGCCGGCAGGGTCTCATTCTCGAAGAGGAAATACACGGCCGTCAGCAGCAGTGCCGGGACCACCAGGATCATGGCGATGCTGCGGTGGTCGTGCCGGAGCTGCTCCAGCACCCGACGGGTGGTTGCGAGCATCATCAGGACATCCATCACCGCATGCTCCTGTCCTGAGTTGCCTTGTCCTGAGCTGCCTTGTCCTGAGTTGTACCGCCCTGCGCGGCCCCGTCCTGGGCAAGATCGTCCTGGTCCGGATCGTCCTGGTCCGGATCGTCCCGGGCAAGGGGAGCCCGTTCTCCTCCCGCCTCCTGGATGATGTGCAGGAAGGCTTTCTCCAGGTCGGCGCTGTGCCCGCGCCGGCTCAGCTCCGCCGGCGTCAGCTGGGCCAGCAGCCGGCCTTCCCGCAGGAGAAGGAGCGTCTCGCAATGGCTTGCCTCCTCCATGACGTGGCTTGATACGAGCAGCGTGGTCCCTTGCCCGGCCATGGTGCGGAAACGGCCCCAGAGGTCCGCCCGCAGCACAGGGTCCAGCCCTACCGTCGGTTCATCCAGCACCAGCAGGCGCGGGCGGGCCACCAGCGCGCAGGCGAGGGATACGCGGCTGAGCTCGCCCCCGGACAGATCCGAGGTCTTCTGCCGCGCCAGCGGTTCCAGTCCGACGGCGGCAATCGCCTCCGCTGCGTCGGCCGCCCCTTTGCGGTGCATGGCCCCGAAGTAGCGCACGTTGCCTTCCACGGTGAGATCAGGGTAGACGCTGGGCGACTGCGTCACATACCCCACCTGGTGCCGCAGCGGGCTGCTGCCCGCACGCTGCCCCAGGACACGCACAGAGCCTGAGGTGATGCGCTGCACCCCGACGATGGCCCGCATCAGCGTGGTTTTCCCGCTTCCGGAGGGACCCAGGAGTCCGGTAATTTGTCCGGCAGGAATAGCAAAGTCAAGGTCCCGAAGGACATGAGTCCTGCCCCGCACAACCGTCACGGCGCTGGCTGCCACCGCAGCGGTGTTGCCCTCAGTGAATGCGCTTTCGGGTGCCGAACGTGACATGGCCGCCTCCGTTGAACTGCAGGTGGTCCGGGGCCGGCAAGCCCGTTAATTCATCACCTGATGAATTAACGCTAAGCCTGCAGGTGCCCGTAATCAACCGCATTGAATGGAAAAGTACTTGATAAATGTGGGCGCTATCACTTAGGTTCGATCTAGCTGCGCTGGAGTGGCGTGGGCGGTCTCACCAGTCCTCACCAGTACTTAGGCGATAACGGCGTTGAGCCACGCCCGGATGCGATGACCAGCCTCGAGGGGGGCCAGGGGCTTTGTATTCCCGGGCGTGGCTCTACTGTGTCCGGAGGAGCCGGGGGCCTACCCGGGGAGTGGGGGCCAGGTGTCCAGTGCCGGTAGATTAGTACCCAGACGAATTTGTCCGGCCCTGCTGATCCAGCACCTCCCCAGAAACGGATATCCTCCCGTGGTTACAAGACTGTCCCAGCTTTTCCTGCGCACGCTGCGTGAAGATCCCGTCGACGCCGAGGTGGCAAGCCACCGGCTCCTGGTCCGTGCGGGCTACATCCGCCGTGCTGCCCCCGGAATCTACACCTGGCTTCCGCTGGGCCTCAGCGTCCTCCGCAAGGTCGAGGCCATCATCCGCGAGGAAATGGCGAATATCGGCGCTCAGGAAGTCCACTTCCCGGCCCTCCTGCCGCGTGAACCCTATGAGGCCACCAACCGCTGGACCGAGTATGGCGAAGGCTTGTTCCGCCTCCAGGACCGCAAGGGCGCGGACTACCTGCTGGCCCCCACGCACGAGGAAATGTTCACGCTGCTGGTCAAGGACCTTTACTCCTCCTACAAAGACCTCCCGCTCAGCCTGTATCAGATTCAGAACAAGTACCGCGATGAGGCCCGCCCCCGGGCCGGCCTGCTGCGCGGACGCGAGTTCATCATGAAGGACTCGTACTCTTTCGACGTTGACGACGCCGGCCTGGATGCCAGCTACACTGCCCACCGTGGTGCCTACCTGCGCATCTTCGAGCGCCTCGGCCTGGAAGTCATCCCGGTCACCGCAACGGCGGGGGCCATGGGCGGATCCAAGAGCGAGGAATTCCTGCACCCCACCGATGTTGGCGAGGACACCTTCGTCCGCTCCGCCGGCGGCTATGCAGCCAACGTTGAGGCGGTCACCACGGTGGTTCCTGCCGACATCGACTACAGTGACGCCCCGGCGGCTGAAGTCCTTGACACCCCGGATACCCCCACCATCGACACGCTGGTGGCTGCAGCCAACGAGCTGGCTCCCCGCAGCGAGGCCGACGGCGGCGCCTGGACCGGGGCGGACACGCTCAAGAACGTGGTGCTCGCCGTTACCCTGCCCACCGGGGAACGCCAGCTTGTGGTCATCGGACTGCCGGGCGACCGTGGCGTTGACCTGAAACGCGTCGAAGCCAACATCGGCTCCTTCCTGCCCATCGCCGGCGAGATCGGCCTGGAGGCAGCCAACGACGACGACCTCAAAAAGCAGCCCCTCATCGTCAAGGGCTACCTCGGCCCCGGCCTCACGCTGGACGAACCCCTGCTTGGCAGCGAAAGCGCCACTAAGCTCCTGTACCTCGTGGACCCCCGCGTTGTCAGCGGCACTACCTGGATCACCGGTGCCAACGAAGCCGGCAAGCATGTGTTCGGCCTCGTGGCCGGCCGCGACTTCACCTGGGACGGCGTCATCGAATGCACCGACGTCCACGAAGGCGATCCGGCCCCGGACGGCTCCGGTCCTTTGGAAATCGCCCGCGGCATCGAGATGGGCCACATTTTCCAGCTGGGCCGCAAGTATGCCGCGGCCCTGGACCTGAAGGTCCTGGACCAGAACGGCAAGCAGGTGGTGGTCACCATGGGTTCCTACGGTGTGGGCGTGACCCGCGCCGTGGCAGCACTGGCCGAATCCAACCATGACGGCAAGGGCCTGGTGTGGCCCCGCGCGGTGGCACCCGCAGACGTCCATGTGGTGGCTGTGGGCAAGGGTGAGGACATCTTCGCCACCGCCGAGCAGCTGGCAGCGGAACTTGAAGCCGCAGGCCTTGACGTCCTTCTGGACGACCGGCCCAAGGTCTCGCCGGGCGTGAAGTTCGGGGACGCCGAACTCGTGGGCGTCCCCACCATCCTCGCCGTGGGCCGCGGCCTGGTGGACGGTGTTGTCGAGATCAAGGACCGCCGCAGCGGCGAAGCCGAGAACGTTGCCGTGGACAAGGCGGTTGACTACGTGGTCAACGCTGTCCGCGCCTCCTGACCCCGGAAGTGCTCCTGGGGATTGAGTCCATCCAGCTCACCACGCTGGTCCTGATCGTGGTGGCCGGTTTCGCCGCCGGCTGGGTGGATGCTGTGGTGGGCGGGGGCGGGCTGATCCAGCTCCCCGCCCTGCTGCTGGTACCGGGCATCACTCCCGTCCAGGCGCTGGCAACGAACAAGATGGGGTCCATTTTCGGTACCGCCACCAGCGCCGTCACCTACTACCGGCGGGTGGGACCGGACCTCCGGACGGCGGTGCCGATGGCCGTCATTGCCCTGGCCGGCAGTTTCGGCGGCGCCGTCCTTGCCGCCAGCCTGCCGTCCAGCGTCTTCAAACCCATCATTGTCGCCGCACTGGTGGCAGTCGCACTCTTTACGGCGCTGAGACCCGACGCCGGCCACATCACCGCGCTGCGGCACGAGGGCCACAAACACTATGTGGTGGCCTGTCTCATCGGTGCTGTGATCGGCTTCTATGACGGCCTGATTGGCCCGGGGACCGGTTCCTTCCTGGTCATCGCCCTGGTCTCGGCGATGGGGTACGCGTTCCTGGAAGCCAGCGCCAAGGCGAAGATCGTGAATATGGCAACCAACGCCGGTGCGCTGCTGTTCTTCCTGCCGCACGGTTCCATCCTGTGGGCCCTGGGCCTGCTGCTCGGCGCAGCCAACATGGCCGGCGGATACCTCGGGGCACGGACGGCGGTGGCGCAGGGCAGCAAGTTTGTCCGCGTGGTCTTCCTGGTGGTGGTAGCTGCCCTCATCATCAAACTCGGCTTTGACGTCTGGCAGGAAAATTTCGCCACCCAGGGCGTAAACGCAGCAAGGTAACGCCCACGAAGTGCAGCGGGCACCAGGGGAAGCCAAGGCTCGTGGCGGTGAACGGCCGGGCGTAGCATGCAGGTATGCCACAGGGTGACGATGAATACGCCAGCGCTTTGTCTGCAGCGGCTGGCCACGCCACGGCATGGCTTCGCAGCCTGCCTGACCGGCACGTCGGCCCCCGTGTACCGGCCCATGACCTGACCGGGGCGTTCGGCGGCCCGTTGCCAATCTCCGGCATGCCCGCGGCAGACGTCGTCGACCTCCTCGCCCGGACAGCCGAGCCCGGGCTCATGGCCATGCCGTCCGGCCGCTTCTTCGGCTGGGTCATCGGCGGAACCTTGCCCGCGGCCCTTGCCTCCGACTGGCTGGTCAGCGCCTGGGACCAGAACGCCGGCCTGCGCTACGCTACCCCCGCCATGGCAGCCATCGAGGAAATCGCCGGAACCTGGCTGCTGGAACTGCTGGGGCTTCCCGCCGGGTCCGACGTCGGCTTTGTCACCGGAGCCACGATGGCCAACTTCACCGGGATGGCAGCGGGACGGTGGCGGCTCCTCGCGGACGCCGGCTGGGACCTTGACCGTGACGGGTTGAGCGGCGCTCCCCGCATCCGCTGCTTCGTTGGCAGGGAGCGGCACGACACCGTAGACCTCGGCCTCCGATACCTCGGGCTGGGCAGGCCCGTGATCGTGGATGCCGATGACCAGGGACGCCTGGTTCCCTCAGCCCTGGAAGCAGCGCTCTCTGAAGGTACCGGGCCGGCCCTCGTGTGCCTGCAGGCAGGGAACCTCCATTCGGGTGCCTTTGATCCATTTTCCGAAGCCATCCCAATTGCCCGGAAGCACGGTGCATGGATCCACGTCGATGGCGCTTTCGGCCTCTGGGCGGCGGCGCCCCGGACCTGCGCCATCTCATCCGCGGCTTCGAGGACGCCGACTCGTGGGGAACTGACGCGCACAAGACCCTGAACGTGCCCTATGACTGCGGCATCGCCGTGGTGCGGGACGCGTCCGCCCTCCGGTCCGCGATGGGCCTGCACACCAGCTACCTGATCCATGACGCCGAAGGGCCTGGCGACCCCTTTGAGAAGGTACCCGAACTGTCACGCCGTGCCCGGGGCGTGCCGGTGTGGGCGGCACTGAAGAGCCTGGGCCGTGACGGTGTGGCAGCCCAGGTGCGGGGCTTGGCGGACGCCGCCTCGGCGATCGCGGCAGGGCTGGCGGACCTGGACGGCGTGGAGGTGCTGAACGACGTCGACTACACCCAGGTGAGCGTGGCGTTCGGCGACGACGACACCACCCGTGCCGTGACGGCGCGCATCATCGAGGACGGCAGGGTGTGGATGTCCGGCTCCCGCTGGCGCGACCGGGACATCCTGCGCGTGTCCGTGAGCAACTGGCGGACAGGGGAGGACGAGGTAGCGACTGCTGTCGCTGCTGTCGGCTCCGCCCTTGCTGCAGTGAAGAGTGCTTGATCAGCTGAAGGCCTTCAGCTGACGCCCACCCCCCTCGCCGGGCTCCGGCAGGCGGTGGGCCGGGGGAAGCCCCTCGAGGGTTCTGCCGGCGAGCGTGCTGGCCACCCAGAGGGACCGCGCCAGGTCGCCGCGATGGTCGGGCTTGCCCGCATACTCCAAGGCGTTTGCCACTTCCCGGGCAATGCCCCACTGCCGGGCCACGTCCGGGTCCAGGCCCGCCGCAGAGCTGAACTCGGCGCAGCGCCGGTGCAGACCGGCCGCGGGATCCCCCAACGGCAAATCGGACAGGCGGTTCCACAGCAGCGGCGCCACGGCAAACTCCGGCTCCCCGATCATCGGTTGGGGATCGATGGCGGCGTAACCGGCCGCCGTCGTAAATTCCGTCTCTGCCTGTCCGGCTACTGCTTGTCCGGCCGATGCCTGTCCGTCTAGGCGCGCCAGGACGTTGAGGTAATGCAGGTCCGTATGCACCAGGGCATCACGCGCCGAACGCCGGCCCACCGCACCCCGGGTCTGGCACACCTCCAGGGCGGCCTCGAGGAGCCACCGGGGGAAGGGGCGCCTCAGCTGTTCCCAGTCGGCAGGCAGGTCATCGCTCCATTGCTCCGCCCGGGCGGCGATGTGCTCGAACTCAAACCACTGCGGCCGGTCGTCGGGGGTGAGGCTCAACTGCCGCACCAGCCCGGCCCAGACCACCACGGCGTCTTCCATGGGTACGGTGGCGAGCGAGCGTCCGCCGTCGAGCCGTTCCAGGAGCATGGCGCAGGTGCCGGCGTCGGAGGCGAGCAGCGCTACCGCGCCCCGGCCCTGCCAGAGGGCCAGGGCGTGCCGCTCAACCCTCGCTTCGTCGTGCGGAAAGGCGATCTTCAGGGCAGCCGGGGCGCCATCCTCCTGCCGGACCGGGATGACGATTCCGCCGTGGCCGTTCCAGGGCAGGGCGCCGGGGAGCAGGTCCGGGGTCAGCTGCCAGTTTTCCAGGCGGCCCCGGATGAGGTCCGGCAGCGACGCGAGCCATGCGCGCCCGGCACTGCTGCGGGTGTAGCGGGCAGCGAGGTCCGGAGGGATGGGTACTACAGCTGGCTGGCTCATCAATCCCAGCCTAAGTCCACGGGCGCGGCCAGTACCGCAGGTCCCGGTCAGACCACGCCCGTGGCCCCCAGCAGGTTGCCGATGCTGAAGGTTGCGGCGAGTGCCAGGGCTCCGCCCACCACCACGCGTACGGCGGCGCGGAGCCTGGAGCCGCCGCCGATCCAGGCACCCAGTGCTCCCGTCAGCGCCAATGCCAGGAGCACAGCGACGAAGGTGACCTGAACCCGGACGTCCGGCGGCGGGAGAAGGATGGCCAGCATGGGCAGCGTTGCCCCGATCACAAAGGCCACCGCCGAAGCAAAGGCCGCATGCCAGGGGCTGACAATATCGTCTTCGTCAATGTTGAGCTCAGCGGAAAGGTGTGCCGCGAGGGCGTCGTGCGCGGTCAGTTCCGCCGCCACTTGCCCAGCCGTTTCCGCTGTGAGGCCCTTGGCCTGGTAGATCGCCGTGAGTTCTGCCAGTTCCAGCTCAGGTTCTTCGGCCAGCTCGCGGCGTTCCTTGTCGATCAGGGCTTTCTGGCTGTCGCTTTGGCTGCTGACCGAGACGTACTCGCCAAGCGCCATCGACACGGCACCGCCCACCAGGCCGGCTGCTCCTGCGGCAAGGATCGCGCCGGACGCGGCAGTTGCTCCGGCGACGCCCACCACAATCGCTGCTACGGAAACGATCCCGTCGTTGGCGCCCAGGACACCGGCGCGCAGCCAGTTCAGGCGCTGGGCCATGTCGTTCCGGTGGGGTTCATTGTCGTGAAAGGAGGATGCGCCCGCGGTGTCCATCCCTACAGCAAACCATCCGGCGCCCCGGCCTGCCAGCACCCGGGGAGAAGGGGCCGGCGATCAATGTGCAGTGTGTGAGCTGCTCCCGGCCCAAGCGGAAGTCGCCCTTCGCCCAGGACCAGCCCGCCATTACTGCGGCAATGGCGGAAGTTGCCCCTCGCCCAAGACAAGTGCGCCCGCCATCACTGGGGCAATGGCGGAAGTCGCCCCTCGCCCAGGACCAGCCCGCCATTACTGCGGCAATGGCGGAAGTTGCCCTTCATCCAGCACAAGGCCCGGTAGCGGGTTCGGGCCGGCGCCCCAGTGCTGTGCGCGCCGCGCTGCTGCCTGGAGGGCCGACAGGGCCCAAGCCCTCGTGGCCCCGTCAGCCAGGGCCACGACGTCACCGTAGGACGGCAAAGTGTCGGTCTCCAAGGCAGCAAGTCCGGAGGCGGGAGCGTCGAGGAACCCCGGGGCCAGGACGTACCCGGGCGGCTGCGGTGGCAGCGCCCCGCACTGCACCAGCGCATACTCGTCAGCCTGGGCGGCGAGCCCATGGTGCTGCGCCAGGAATTCCGAAGCCGGGCCGGCAGCTTCCGGAGGAAGGCGGGTGAGTGCCGCCTGGTAGCCGTACACCGTCTCCAGCTCGGCGCCAGCGGCGGCGACGAGGGCGGTCCCCAGGCTGGCGGCAGCGGGAGGGGAAGTCGAGTCGGAATTGGCAGGGGAGGGCGTGGCCGGGCATGCAGGGGCGGGCAAGGTGGCGTCTTGACGTGCAGTCACTTGCGGTTCAATTCCAAGGGCGCCTGCCGCGCCAAGCCGTTCTGCTGCGAGGAGTTGCGCCGTCCCGGCGCCGGCAAGCAGACGTGCCATGCCGCCGTCGGCCGTTTCCGCGTCCTTGAGGCGCTGCCGGCCGCTGGCAGCGAGGTCTGCCGCGAATTCCGCAACTGGTACTGCGCCACGAGGGCTGGGGGATGTGGGAGCTGCGGTGGGCCGCACACTGGCCGGCGGCGCCGCTTGGGGTGAAGCTGCCGCTGCGGATGCCGCATTTCCCGGCGGCAGCAGCGCCCGGGCCTGGATGGTCAGCAACGTCACAACCTGGCCCATAGCGTCGGCGGCCGGAGTGCCGGCCGCACCGCCCATTTCCGCAGCTGCCAGCTCCTGCCCGGCAGACCGCAGCTCCAGGGCCTCCTCCAGCGCGGCTGCCCGGGCCTGCTCGGAGAAGGGTGGTTCCGCAGGAGCAGGCGGTTCTGGCGGGATCAGGGCGAAGCCGAGGCTAAGGACAAGAAGGGCCGCGAGCGAAAAAACGGCGTACCGGAAATAGCGCATCCGCCTCCGGTTTTCCTGGTTGTCGTCTTTCACAACAGACCATGGTGTCACGTCGGGGAGGAATCTCCGTGCACCAATGAACCGGTAAAATAGCTACGCTAGTACACACAACATCATCTATAGGGAGGCGGCCGGCATCGTGAGCAATGCAGAAGCCACGGCTTCATCAGACCATACCGGAACGGGTAAGGCTGAGGCCGCACACAATCCGGAAGCTGCACGGCTCAGGGCGCTCCTTGAACCCTCGGTCCAGGCCAACCGCCTGTACCTGGAGGACGTGGCCATCCTTCCCGGATCCCACCGTGTAGTCCACGTAGTGGTGGACCTGCCGCAGGAGGAGACCGGCGGCGTCAGCCTTGATGTCATTGCCGACATCTCGAAGGTGCTCTCCGATGTTCTGGACAACGATCCCGGAGATGACGGCCGTCCCTACGATCTTGAAGTCTCCTCGCCGGGCGTCGGCCGCCCGCTGACAGAGCCCCGCCACTGGCACCGCGCCAAGGGCCGGATGGTCAAGGTCAACGTGCTCCAGGGCGATAACGTCACAGGCCGCATCCAGGCCGTTGACAATTCCGGCGTGACCATCGTGCCTGAGATCGCCGTCAAAAAGGGGATGAAGCCCAAGCAGGGCGATCCCATCAAGCTTCCTTTCGACAGGATCCGCAACGGAAAAGTCGAGATCGAATTCAGCCACCTCCTCGAGGATGGTCTGGAACCTGGACACAATGGACCTTCTGAGGAGGCCTGATGGATATTGACATGAGCGCACTGAGACTTCTGGAGCGTGAGCGTGAAATCCCGCTGGACCTCCTGATCCCCACCATTGAGCAGGCGCTCCTGGTGGCCTACCACAAGTCGCCCGGCGCCTTCGAGAAGGCCCGCGCGGAACTGGACCGCAAGAGCGGCCACGTGACCATCTGGGCTGTGGAGATTGACGACGACGGCGCCCCCATCGGCGAGTTCGAGCACACCCCGGAGGGTTTCGGCCGCATTGCTGCCAGCACCGCACGGCAGATCATCCTGCAGCGGCTCCGCGACGTTGAGGACGACAACGTACTGGGCGAGTTCAAGGGCCGCGAAGGCGAACTGGTGGCCGGCACCATCCAGCAGGGCCACAACCCGCACATGGTCCAGGTCAACCTGGGCACCGTTGAAGCGCTCCTGCCCCCGCCCGAACAGGTGCCGGGGGAGAAGTACCTTCACGGCAACCGCCTGCGCGCCCTGGTGATCGACGTGCACCGCGGCTCCAAAGGCCCGTCCGTCACGCTGTCCAGGTCCCATCCGGGGCTCGTCCGGAAGCTCTTCGAACTGGAAGTTCCCGAAATCGCCGACCGCTCCGTCGAGATCGTTGCCCTGGCCCGTGAAGCCGGGCACCGCACCAAGATCGCCGTCAAGGCCAACATCCCCGGCATCAACGCCAAGGGCGCCTGCATCGGTGAGATGGGTTCCCGGGTGCGGGCCGTGATGACGGAACTGAACGACGAAAAGATCGACATCGTCGACTTCAGCGAGAACCCCGCCACGTTCATCGCCAGTGCACTGTCGCCGTCGAGGGTGAATTCGGTCACCATCACTGACGAAGCCACTCGTTCCGCCCGCGTGGTGGTTCCCGATTACCAGCTTTCCCTGGCCATCGGCAAGGAGGGCCAGAACGCCCGTCTGGCGGCCAAGCTGACCGGCTGGCGGATCGATATCATTTCCGACGCAGCCACCACGCGCGAAAACTAGGCAGGCACGCTCCCGGGGCGGCCACGCCCCGGGAGCGTTGCGGTTTCGGGCAGAACGGCCCGGAGGGGCTAGAATAGAAAAGGCCGCGCCCAACGGCCGGCAGCCGTGTGCCTTGAGCATGCCCCTTCCGCTGACACAGCGGAGGTCAGGCATTCCCCGGGCCAGCAGATATGAATGTCAGGAAGATGACCGTGGCAGTGCTTTCCACCGGAAATCAACCCGAGCGTACCTGCATCGGATGCCGGAAGAAGGGCCTGCGGTCGGAATTGCTCCGGCTCGTCGCCGAAGGCAGCGGGTCAACCGCTGTCCTGGTGGATGAACGACGCCGGCTGGCTGGCCGGGGTGCTTGGTTGCACCCCAGCGAATCGTGCCTGGCTCTGGCGATCAAACGGCGGGCTTTCGGACGTGCCCTTCCGGGCGCAACCGGAACTGCCGCCGTCGAACACTGGATCAAGCCGGACACGAACGTTGCAGGCACCACGGCAACTGCAACACCAACCGTCCAACCTGAAAGCGGGTCAGAAATCTGATGGAAACCCGATGAGTTCCCAGCGATGAGTGCGCAACGATGACAACTTTGTTGCGCTCTGCAATGGGCCCTTCCGCAGTAATCGCGGCTGGGGTCCGCAGTAAGAAGTAGACGGTTCGTGCCTGGCTCGGTGCGGACCGAGACAGGAGAAATGTGGCCAAGGTCCGCGTACATGAGCTCGCCAAAGAGCTCGGTATTACTTCCAAAGATGCAGTGACTAAACTGCAGGAACTGGGCGAATTTGTTCGCTCCGCCTCTTCCACCATTGAGGCCCCCGTTGTGCGTAAACTCCGCAACGCCTTCCCCGACGCTGCTGCCAAGGCCTCAGCACCGGCGGCCGCGCCCAAGGCGACCGCCCCGGCCGCAGAAGCACGTCCTTCAACTCCAGCCCCCGGCCCGGCAGCTCCCAAGGCTCCGGCTCCCGCGGCGCAGGCACCGGCCCCCGCCGCTCCTGCGGCTCCGGCCCAGCCTGCTGCTTCGGCTCCGGCGGCACCTGCTGCCAGCAGGCCCTCGGCTCCGGCGGCCCCCGCTGCCACGTCCACCGGCACTGCTCCGTCCACCGGCGCAAAGCCCGGCGCACGTCCGGCTCCCAAGGCCGAAGCTCCCGCTGCCCCCACCCGCTCCGGCGGTCAGGGCGGTTCGGCAGGCAGCTCCGCTCCCCGTCCCGGCGGTCCCCGTCCGGGCAACAACCCCTTCGCTACTTCGCAGGGCATGCCCCGCGGCCGTGGCGGCGACGGCGAGCGTCCTCCCCGTCCGGGCAACAACCCGTTTGCCACCTCACAGGGCATGCCCCGCCCCGGTGGAAGCCGCACCGACGGCGACCGTCCCGGCGGTCCCCGTCCTGCAGCTGGTGCCGGCGGGCCCCGTCCCGGCGGGCCGCGTCCCGCAGCCGGTGCGGGCGGTCCCCGTCCCGCCGCAGGTGCCGGTGGACCCCGCCCGGGTGCCCCGCGCCCCGGCGGCGCCGGTGGAAACCGTCCTACTCCGGGCATGATGCCCAACCGCACTGAGCGTCCCGCACCCGCAGGTGCAGGCCGTCCCGGTGCCGGCGGCCGCGGCCCCGGACGCCCCGGTGGCGCTCCCGGAACCGGTGGTCCCGGTGCCGGTGGCGGAGCTCCCGCAGGCGGTGGCTTCGGCAAGGGTGGCCGCGGACGCGGTGGCACCCAGGGTGCTTTCGGCAAGGGCGGCGCAGGCCGCGGCAAGCAGCGCAAGTCGAAGCGTGCAAAGCGCCAGGAACTTGAGCAGATGAGTGCCCCGTCGCTGGGTGGCGTGAGCGTACCCCGCGGCGACGGCAACACCGTCATCCGCCTCCGCCGTGGCTCGTCCATCACGGACTTCGCCGACAAGATCGAGGCGAACCCCGCCGCTCTGGTTACCGTGCTGTTCCACCTCGGTGAAATGGCAACGGCCACCCAGTCGCTGGACGAGGAAACCTTTGCGTTGCTGGGCGAAGAGCTTGGCTACAAGCTCCAGGTCGTCTCGCCGGAGGACGAGGAGCGCGAGCTGCTCTCCACCTTCGACATCGACTTCGAAGCAGAGCTTGAGGCTGAAGGCGACGAAGACCTCGAGGCACGTCCTCCGGTTGTCACGGTCATGGGCCACGTTGACCACGGTAAGACCCGCCTGCTCGATGCCATCCGCAAGTCCGACGTTATGGCGGGCGAGCACGGCGGTATCACGCAGCACATCGGTGCCTACCAGGTCACGCACAACCACGAAGGCGACGACCGTAAGATCACCTTCATCGATACCCCGGGCCACGAGGCGTTCACCGCCATGCGTGCCCGTGGTGCGAAGGTCACCGACATCGCCATCCTGGTGGTCGCAGCGGACGACGGCGTGATGCCCCAGACCGTTGAAGCCCTCAACCACGCCCAGGCAGCCAACGTGCCCATCGTGGTGGCCGTGAACAAGATCGACAAGGAAGGCGCCAACCCGGACAAGGTCCGCGGCCAGCTGACCGAGTACGGCCTGGTTCCCGAGGAATACGGTGGCGACACCATGTTCGTTGAGGTCTCTGCCCGCCAGAACCTCAACATCGACGAGCTGCTCGAGGCAGTCCTGCTCACCGCAGACGCTGCCCTGGACATGCGCGCCAACCCGAACAAGGACGCCCGCGGTATCGCCATCGAAGCCAACCTGGACAAGGGCCGCGGTTCCGTGGCCACCGTCCTGGTGCAGTCCGGCACCCTGCGCGTCGGCGACACCATCGTGGCAGGCACGGCCCACGGCCGCGTCCGTGCGATGTTCGACGACGACGGCAGCGCCCTGACCGAGGCCGGCCCGTCCCGCCCCGTCCAGGTGCTGGGTCTGTCCAACGTCCCGCGTGCAGGCGACACCTTCTTCGTGACCGCTGACGAGCGCACCGCCCGCCAGATCGCCGAGAAGCGTGAAGCTGCGGACCGCAACGCCGCCCTGGCCAAGCGCCGCAAGCGCATCAGCCTCGAAGACTTCGACCAGGCCGTCGCCGAAGGCAAGATCGACACCCTCAACCTCATCCTCAAGGGTGACGTGTCCGGTGCCGTGGAAGCCCTCGAAGACGCCCTGCTCAAGATCGACGTCGGGGAAGGCGTGCAGCTGCGCGTCATCCACCGCGGTGTTGGTGCCATCACGCAGAACGACGTCAACCTGGCAACAGTGGACAGCGCCGTCATCATCGGCTTCAACGTCAAGCCTGCCGAGCGGGTTGCCGAACTGGCAGACCGCGAAGGCGTGGACATGCGCTTCTACTCCGTCATCTACTCCGCGATCGATGACATCGAGATGGCGCTCAAGGGCATGCTCAAGCCGGAATACGAAGAATTCCAGCTGGGCACCGCCGAAGTCCGCGAAGTCTTCCGCTCCTCCAAGTTCGGAAACATCGCCGGCTCGATCGTCCGCTCGGGCATCATCCGCCGTAACACCAAGGCACGCATCAGCCGCGACGGCAAGATCATCGGTGACAACCTCACCGTTGAGACGCTCAAGCGCTTCAAGGACGACGCCACCGAGGTCCGCACGGACTTCGAGTGTGGTATCGGCCTTGGCTCGTACAACGACATCACCGAAGGCGACATCATCGAGACCTTCGAGATGCGTGAGAAGCCGCGCGTCTAGTCTGAAGTCAGTTTCATAAAGGTGCGGGGCCGTTGGAATTTTTCCGGCGGCCCCGCCCCTTCGCTGGGTGGCCTACGTCTAACGACGTCGGCCACCCAGCTTCGGCAGGCCCGATGCCACTCCCTGGCCGCCGGAAAAATCCCAACGGTGCGTCGTTGACTCGCCTTTCGTGCGTGGCATCAATCCAATCGGGGTACGTTCTGCTGCATCAGGCCGTAGTACCCCCAAATTTTTCTTCTTATAGGAGTTGTTCATGGCTGATCCGGCACGTGCTGCCAAGTTGGCGCAGCGGATTAAGGTTGTTGTTGCTGAGGCTTTGGGCCGGAAGGTTAAGGATCCCCGGCTGGAGGGTATTACTGTTACTGATGCCCGGGTGACCAATGATCTGCAGCATGCCACCGTGTATTACACCGTCCTGGGGGACCAGGCCGTTCAGGCTGATGCTGCCAAGGGCCTGGAGAAGGCCAAGGGTGTGCTTCGGCAGGAGGTGGGGCGCAACCTCAGTATCCGGCTGACTCCCACCCTTGAATTCGTCTCCGACGAGATTCCCGTTATCGCGTCCAACCTCGAGGAGCTGCTCCGGGAGGCCAAGAAGCGCGACGCCGAAGTGGCCGCCCTTGCCGCGCAGGCCCGGCACGCCGGGGACCCCGATCCCTACAAGAGCGACGCGTCCGCCGACGTGGACATCGACGAAGACGACTTCGACGAGGAGGACCTCGACCTCACCGACGCCGGGGAACCCGACGAAGACGGCAGCAAGTAGTCAGCGGACATCCCGCAAACAGAAAACAGGACCCGGATGCGTATCCGGGTCCTGTTTCATTTAAGTCCTCTCCTGATCAACCGTCGACTTCGATGACCCTGCCTTCAGGCTTGGGTGCGGGGGCCTCTGGCATTGACGGATCCGGCTCCGCCGGCAGTGCGTCAACCGTGGCGAAGACGTCGCCGTCCCTAAACTCAACATCCGCGGGCTGGTTCACAGCCAGGAACTGGGACCGCTCTGACCTGGAGTCGAACTTCAGGATCTCACCGCCGAACAGGGACGCCACGTACACGTCGCCATTGTCGGCCACGGCCAGGCCGGTTGGGCTGAGGATGTGGTCCGCCCAGACGGTCGTGTCACCGTTCCACGGGTTGATCTTGAAGATCGCGCCACGCTTGCCCAGTTCGGGTACCTCGGGGCCGCCGGGCAGCGACGTGACGTACAGCCAACCATCCGGACCAATCTCCACATCCGTGGGGACCGGTTCGAAAGCGTACTCGAACCCTGTGCACTCAGGCACGCCCAAAAACTCTGAAACGTCCTTGGAGATCGTAGCCGGCCGCGGTGGAAGGACCACCAGCGTTGACACCTTGCCGGACTCCAGATCAACCTTGAGGACAGCATTCATGCCGGCATCGGCAACGTACGCTGTATCATTCCGGATGGCCAGGGCGTACGGATGCGAGTCGACGATTCCCGTGTACTGGGGTGGAGGGGCATCCGGAAGGGACGCTATTGCAGCAATGCATTCCTCGCTGGTGCCATCCTCCAAGCCGTAGTGCTGGTCCCCGTCCGGGTTGTGCTTCCGTTCGAAGTCCGCGAAGCTGGCGATGGTGCGGACGTCCTTCTCCGGCCCCAGCACCTTCAGATAGCCCTCGAGCTTTTCCGGGTCGCCCTGGCCGGCTCCAACACTCTCCAGGAAATAGGTGCTGGAATCATGGATTTCCACGCCGGCCACTTCCCAACCCGGTTTGGCCGTGTATACATCTTTCGTATCACCATTGGGTTCCACTCGGGTGAGTATGCCCGCGAAGTCCTGGCTGACGCGCACGGATTCGCCGCTTCCGACAGCCAGGTGGAGGGGCGAGAAGAGGCCGGTGGCCATAACCTCGATATCAGGTTCCTGGCTGGATGCGAAAGCCGGAGCGGCCGGGACCATCGTCACGGCCAGGCAGGCAATAAAGGCGAGTTTTCGTTTCATAATTGGGTACTCCGGTTTGGCGCCCTTCACGGGCCGGATAAGGAGCCTCGCGAGAGGCATAAAATTCGGAAACCCCCGGCTCAGGTTAGGCCTGCCGGGCAAGGAATGTCGCCCGGATTTCCCCCTATTGCACCCCCTAGTTTCATCCCCTAACACCAACCCTTTGGCTAGGATCGAGCTATGAACCAGGCGGACAACGGCGATGCCAACCAGTACCTCGAACGGGCGGTGGCCCTGGCCACCCGGAACGTTGCCGACGGCGGCGGTCCCTTCGGTGCTTTAGTGGTGACCAAGGACGGACGGGTACACGAAGGCGTCAACCGGGTCACGCGCGATAACGACCCCACCGCCCATGCCGAGGTGGTGGCCATCCGCACCGCCGCTGCCGCCATCCGGCACTTCGACCTGCGCGGGGCAGTCCTGTACACCAGCTGCGAGCCGTGCCCGCTGTGCCTGGCGTCTGCCCTCTGGGCACGGATCGACCGTGTCTACTTCGCCGCGGACCGCTACGGCGCTGCTTCCGCCGGCTTTGATGACGCCATCTTCTACGACTACTTCTCCGGTACGCGTCCCGAACTCCTCCCGGTCAGCAGGGGAGACGTGCCGGCGTCGGACGCCCCGTTCCTGGCCTGGGGCGAGCACAAAAGCAGGAAGGACTACTAGGTATGGAAGCGTCCCTCATCAAATGTCCGCACTGCGCGAAGACCAACCGGATCCCGGCCAGTGCCGCCGGCCGGCCCCGCTGTGGAAGCTGCCATCGCGGACTGCCGTGGATCGTGGAGGCCGGTGATGCCGATTTCGGCCCGGTGGCCGAACAGTCGCCTGTTCCGGTACTGGTGGACTTCTGGGCTGAGTGGTGCGGGCCGTGCCGCATGGTCAGCCCCGTCCTGGACAAGCTGGCCCGGGAACGGGAGGGAGCCGTCAAACTGGTCAAGGTCGACGTCGACAGGAATCCGGGACTGTCCCGCCGGTTCGATGTGCAGGCCATTCCCACGCTGATGGTTATCGTTGACGGCAAGGTCGCGGCCCGCCAGGCGGGGGCCGCGCCGGCGGAGGTGTTGCGGACGTGGCTGGACGGGGCGCTGGCCGGAACGCGGCGCTAGCTGGAAAGCCGATTAAAGGCGCCCCGGGAGCCTGGACAGGCCTTCCAGCAGTTCCTCGCGCTTGCCGCACAGCGCAATCCGCACCCAGCCCTCGCCAATGGAACCGAAGGCCGTCCCTGGTGCGAGGGCCACGCCTGACTCCGCAAGGAAGCGCCGGACCCAGACGCGGACGTCCCCGCCGCTGGCATGGGACACGTCCGCCCAGAGGTAGAACGCGCCGTCGGCCTTCAGGTACGGAATGCCCTTGGAGTCGAGCACCGCGGACGCGGCGTCCCGGTTGGCCCGGTAGTGTCCGTGCGCGTGCTGGACGTAATCCTGCGGCCCGGTGAGGGCGGCGAGCGCCGCATACTGTGACGGCGACGCCACGCACGAGACGATCGACTCCATCACGTTGTTCATCTTCTGCTCCAGCCCCGGTGGGCATACCAGCGCGCCGATCCGGAGCCCCGTGAGGCCGTACGTCTTGGAAAGTGTCAGCGAAGTGAAGACGCGCGCTTCGCCCGGCAGCCCGCCGTCGAACCTTGCCGGACTCACGTGCGGCACATCGTAGGTGAACGCTTCGTAGCACTCGTCCGAGATTACCCAGAGATCGTGCTGCCGGGCCAGTTCCACGAGTTCCCGCGTCAGCTCTTCGCTGAGGACCGCGCCCAGCGGATTGGACGGCGAGTTCAGGACCAGTACGCGGGTCCGGTCCGTGATGAGCGCCTCGATGTCCCGGGTCCTGGGCTGGAAGCCCTGCTCCGGGTACAGCGGGTAGCCCACGGGAACAGCATTGAGGAGCCGGCTGGTCATGGCAAAAGTGGGGTAGCCCGGGTTCGGGATCAGGATCTCGTCGCCGGGGGAGAGCAGCAGGCTCATGGCGAAGTGCAGCCCCTGCTGGGCGCCGTCCACCACGTACACGCGGTCGGCGTTAATATCGCAGCCCTGCTGCGCCCGGAACCTGGCTGCGAACGCTTCGCGCAGGGCGGGAATGCCGGCGTTGGGGGTGTAGTTGGTTTCGTCGCGGTCGAGGCAGGCCATGCCGGCGTCGAGGACGTGGCGGGGAAGCGGGAACCCGGGCTCGCCGATGCTGAGCACCAGGGCGCCGGGGGTGCGCCACGCGGCCTCCGTGATCTCACGGATCTGGCTGACGGGCACGTCGCGGACATGGGCGGCAAGCTCAGGCATGCCTGCCATCCTAACCGGCTCTTCAGCAGCTGCGTTCAAGCTGCGGCGGGGCCTGGTGGGGCGTGGGCGGGTGCCGGGACCAGCGCCGATATACTGGGAAGCGTGCTTTCTGGACTGGTGATAGTGGACAAACCGCAGGGATGGACCAGCCATGATGTGGTTGGTCGGATGCGGCGCATCGCCGGTACGCGGAAAGTAGGGCACGCCGGCACCCTGGATCCCATGGCAACCGGCGTCCTGGTGGTGGGCATCAACAAGGCCACCCGCCTGCTCACCTACATCGTGGGCACCTCCAAGACGTATACGGCCACCATCAGGTTGGGCCAGTCCACAGTGACGGACGACGCCGAAGGTGAAGTCACTGCCACAGCCGCCGCTGCCGGGGTGGATGAGCAGGCAATTCACCGCGGTGTCGCCGATCTCACCGGGCAGATCCAGCAGGTGCCCAGCAGCGTGAGCGCGATCAAGGTCAACGGCGAACGCGCCTACGCCCGTGTCCGCTCCGGTGAAGAGGTCAAGCTCGCGTCCCGCCCGGTCACTATCCACAGGTTCGAGGTGCACAGCATCAGCAGGGACGATGAAGCGGACGTAGTGGACCTGGACGTCACCGTTGAATGCTCGTCGGGAACCTACATCCGCGCCCTGGCCCGCGACCTTGGCAACGCCCTCGGCGTCGGCGGACACCTCACCGCCCTGCGGCGCACCCATGTGGGACCATACTCCCTGGAGCAGGCGCGCACCCTCGAACAGCTCGCGGAAGAGCTCGACGTCCTCGACATGGCAGAGGCTGCCCGGGCGCTGATGCCCAACCGCGAGCTCAGCCCGGAGGAAACCACCGAGATTTCATTCGGCCGCCGGATTGCCGCCGGCGCCGCCCCCGGCAACCCCGCCGCAGCCACTGCCGAACACCCCGCAGCCGCCTTCGCCCCTGACGGAAGCCTGGTGGCACTGCTGGCAGATGCGGGCAGCTTCGCCAAGCCCGTGCTGGTCTTCGCCCCCGGGACCGGCGGATCCGCAAACGGCCCGGGCACGGGCACCACTGGGGCGGCCTGAGCGTGGACGCGTATTTCTACATCATCCTGGTGGTGGGTCTCCTGTCCACCGGGATCTGCCTGCTGGCCGGCATCCTGAAGAAGGCGCCGAACGACGTCACCATCCTCTCGGTGGCCGCCGTCGAGGTGGCACTCCTGGTATACCTGGTGGGATCTATCGTGCGGGTCATCGCGGGTGAGCCCATCGCCGGGGAGGCGTGGGAGTTCTGGGGCTACCTGGCCACGGCCATGCTCCTGCCGCCCGCCGCCGTCTACTGGTCCGTCCTGGAGCGGACCCGGTGGAGCAACTTTGTCCTGGCCGCCGTCGGCGTCACCGCACTGGTGATGGCCGCCCGAATGAACCAGATCTGGTACTGAAGTGGAAGAAGCACGCAACGTGAAAAACCAGAAACCCGCCGCCAAGGGCGCATCCGCCGCCGTGGCTAGCAAGCAAGCTCCGGTGCGGAACACCCGCAACACCGGGCCGGGCCGCCTGCTGATCGCCGTCTATGCGGTGTTCGCCATCTCAGCGACGGCCCGCGCCGGGTACCAGATCTTCACCAAGTTTTCTGAGGCGCCGCTGGCCTACCTGCTGTCCGCGTTCGCCGCGCTGGTGTACGTGGTGGCCACGGTGTCTCTGGCCAAAGCCGGCAGCACGTGGTTTAAGGTGTCCGTCGCAGCGGTGCTGGTTGAACTGGTGGGCGTCCTGGTTGTGGGTGCCCTGAGCGTCGTTGACTCCGTCCAGTTCCCGCACGAGACGGTTTGGTCCCTGTTTGGCCGCGGCTACGGATTCATTCCGCTGCTCCTGCCGGTCCTGGGCCTGGTGTGGCTGTACCGCCGCCGGCCCTCACGTACAGACTCCAAACGCCGCTAGTCCCACCTACTCTGGTTTAGCGTTGACAGGACGGCCTGCAGCGTCATAAGCAGTTTGTCGGTAGCAGCGCGGGCTTCCGGGTGGTGGTGTCCGTACTTATTTTGGAGTTCAGCTACATTCAACAGTTCCAGCTCGATGGCGTCCTCGTAGCGGAACGGATCCGGCAGCCTCTCGCGCAACTCAGTCTCGGTCACTTCCTGCGGGAGTGGGAATTGGTCGGACAAGATACTGATCACTCGCCGATAAGCCTCCGGCACATCTGTTGACCGCCCGCTTTCACGCAAGGTGTCCGCGAGGGTCCGCAGCATGGGCAGCACACTAACCAGTCCACCTCCGGTGCGCGCATGGTCATCCACGGCCGCTTGGAGAATTTCCACCGATTCGTGAGCATGACCAGCGTCTGCAAGGGCATTTGCCAGGCTGTAACGGATTCTCGTGGTGTCGCTGTGTTCCTCTCCCAGAATCCGTGTTGACTCCACCACGTTCCACCTCAGCAACTCAAAGGCCTGCTCATGTTGGCCCTCTTCGTACAGGCTGCGGGCAAAATCGTTCCTCGCCGCCAGTAGTCGGGCATCATCCGGCAGGAGCCGCACCGCCAGCTCATAGTTGGAACGGAACGTCTCATGCGCCTCGGAGAGCCCCAGCTCATGCTGCAAGTGCGCGAACTCCAATCGGGATTCCAGAGATTCAGGCGTGTCCTTGCCGTCGCTGTTTCGCTGCGCCTTGATCAGGTGCTCATAGTGGGGCACCGCATCGCTTGGTTTGTCGGATCGAAGGTAGAGGCGGGCTACCGCCTGTTGAACGCGGACTGTCCGCGGGTGGGCAGCGCCGAGCGTCGCCCGTTGAGTATCGAGTAGGTGTCCAAGGCGTTCTTGCGCCTCTTCATCCTTGCCTGCGGCAGCCAAGGCGTCGGCCAACGCGAACTCAAGGTCCTGGACAATCCGGATGTCAGCCGCTTCACTCATGACCTCTTTCAACGCTTTGCGCCGCAACGAGATCAGGGCCTCCCACTCACCCTGCAGTTCAAGCAACCTGGCAAGAGTTGCATGCGACTTTAGAGTCTTCTCATCCGTTCCGCCGAGCCGCTGACAGCGGTCATCGTAGAAACCAGCTGCTTCCCGCGCCGCCGTACCGAGGTCTCCAAACATCACGTACGCAGCTATCAGGCACTTCTCCGCCTCTAAAGTCTGTTCACTGTCGGGTCCAGTCGTCAGACGCCACGACCGAAGTAACCGGCGACGGGAATCCAGGGCCTGGTCCGGAACCTCCAAACCCTCACACCACTCCGCAAGCACTGTAAGGGCGTCGACGGTCTGCTGGGCAGAACTACCGAAACAGGTTTCAACAAGGTTCGCCCAGCGGGAGGTATGCTCCAGTGCCGATTCCCAATCGCCAGCCTCATACAAATTGCGCGCAAAGAGGGAAAGCATTTTGAGGCTAACGTCGTCATGCTCTCCGTGAGCTGCTATTTGGTTTTGCAACGCGGTGGTCAAGAGGGGCAGTGCATTTTCCTGCTCCCCGGCCTTGAATAGTTGCCGCGCCGCGCTCCAGCGGTTTTTTATCACATCGCGGTCAGATTCCCCCCGCTGCCTGCTCAGAAGGTCCGCTACGTAGCCGTACTGGTCTGAAGCTTCATGGTGCCTTTTCAACCAGGCAAGCGTGTGTGCTACTACTATCTCGGACTCCACAGTCCCCTGGTGATCAGGGCCCAGCAGGCGCCGTCGGCCTGATGCAGCCAGCAGGGCAAATTCCAGGCCCTCCGCGTGTTCTTTAGCCCAACTCAGGCCTGATGCCAGGATATGGTGCGCCCAAAACTTCATGAGGTGGCAGTCGCTGAAAGCCTCCATCGCTGCTGCATGGATCGTGCGTCTCACCGCCGTGGCGGCTGGTATCTCGCCCCTCTCGACAAGCCGCTCGGCCATGGACTCATGGCAAAAGAGAGTCGTCGGGTGTGCGAAACCGTACGCTTCTATGCAGTCCTCGCTGATTTTCGTATGGAGCGCGAAGGCTTCCTCCTTCGAGCCTGAGAACCATAGGAGCGCAACCAACTCCAGTTTCGCCTGGGTCATCTGGGGATGCTTGGCACCCAGATTTCCCGACGCGCTGTCGATGGCTCCCTCGAGGATGTTCAGGGCTTCGGTGTAGTCCCCAAGTTCCCTCAGTTGTCCGCAGAGGTTCATCGCGGACCGCAAAATCATGACCTGGTTCGCTTCTCCGGTCCGGAGGCGTTCGCCATAGACATGCCCGTGGACGGCTGCACTTTCGGCGTGTCGCCGAACGGCGCCAAGCGCATTTGCGTAATTGTTGCGAATGCTTAGAAGAAGGGAGGAATCTGCATCAAAAGTACCTTCGGCAGTTGGCAGTAACTCCTCATAAAGTCCAACAGCTTCGTGTTGGCGATTAAGTGTGGCCAGAGCCATTCCCACGCCGTTCCGCGCAAGCAGGGTTTCGCGGCTGGTGGGGCCGCTCAAGCGGAGCCGGGCTGCATACAGTTGCTCGTACGTGGACAAAGCAGCGGGGCCGTCGGAGAGGGCGCGGTGCCTTGCGCCGATGCTGTCCAGGCTCTCAAGGGTGTCCTTGTGGTCGGGACCAAGTACCCGGACACGAAGATTGTGGACCCGCTGATGCAAATTCAGAGATTCCACATCCCGGGATACCGCACCTAGAGCTTCTGCATGTTCGTGGGCCAAGGTAAGTGTTAGTGGATGTTCCAGGCCTAACACCCGCTGGGCCCGGTTGAAGAGTTCGTCCGTGGAAGAAACCAGAGTGTGCCGGAGCCCGGCGTCGCTGGATGCAGTGAAAAGTGCGAGGTGGGCGGCAAACACATCGGGATGCTCCGGGCCATGCTGAGTCGTCAGCGTGAGGATCATTTCCTGCGCGCGAGAGATGGCACTTTTCATTGCTTGAACCCCCAGGTTATGCCTGCGGCGGCCGCAGAAACACAGTTCCGCCTATTGAGTGCAACAGTATCCGAACCGCAAGGTCTAAATCTGAGACAGACTCGTCAGGCAACAGAAGTACCGGCAGCAATAGAACGAGGTCAAAGTCGAGGGCGAATGTGACAGAAGCCTGGCCAGCGCCTCAAACGGGCGACTGTCTTGCTCGTCAAAGTGGCCCACTAACTACAGGTAATCTTTAGAGAGTTCCGTGGCCGCTACGGTCCTGAACGTTGATACTTGCACGCAGTTAAAGGCGAGGGTGATGGTCTACATCTGGAACGATCCGTCCGAGGTCCCGGCGGACTTCGGCCCATCTGTTGTCACCTTCGGGAACTTCGATGGGGTGCACCGCGGCCACCAGCAGGTGCTGTCCGAACTGATCCGCACCGCCAGGCTCACCCAGTCCAAGTCCGTGGCCGTCACCTTTGATCCCCACCCGGCCCTCATCCACCGGCCCGAGTCCGCGCCCGAGCTGATCATGGGGCTGGAGGACAAACTGGAGGCACTGGGGGAGCTGGGCCTGGACGGGATCCTGGTGATGAAGTACTCCCTGGACCTCGCCAGCCTCACCGCTGAAGAATTCGTGGAGCAGTTCCTTGTGGACTGCCTGCACGCCAGCCACGTCGTCATCGGCCATGACGCCAGGTTCGGACGCGGCAACTCGGGCGACCTGGACACCATGAAGGCGCTCGGCGGAAAGTTCGGTTTCGAGGTCCACGTCATAAGCGAGTTCGGTTCAGAAGGCTACCCGCTGCATGACGACGACGGTACGGACCGTCGCTGCTCCTCAACCTGGGTGCGCGAAGCCCTCCAGGAAGGGGACGTGTCCACTGCCGCCGCGGTGCTCGGCCGCCCGCACCGGATGCGCGGCGAAGTGGTCCATGGCGCCGCCCGCGGCCGTGCCCTTGGCTTTCCCACTGCCAACCTTGCCTCCGCCGCCAGCGGACTCATTCCCGCTGACGGCATTTACGCCGGCTGGCTGGTTGACCAGGCCGGGACGCGCTGGCCCGCTGCCATCTCCGTCGGTTCCAATCCCACCTTCGACGGCGTCAGCCGCCAGGTGGAAGCCCACGTCATTGACCGGCCGCGGGAAGCCGTGGAGGACTTCGATCTGTACGGCCAGACAGTAGTTGTTGAATTTGTGGCGCGGCTGCGGGGCATGGTGGCCTACCGTGGGCCTGAGGCGCTGGTGGACCAGATGCGGCTGGACGTGGTCCAGGCCCACAACCTGCTGGCCAGGCGCTAACCGTCCGCAGGGCGAACCCCGCAGCGAAAGGCAGCACCGTGTCCGTTGAGAAGAACACCAGGAAGCTGGACGAAGGCATCGTCCGCGATTTCAGCTCGCGGATGAGCTATGCCTCCTATCTGCAACTGCCAACCCTGCTCAGCGCACAGCACCCGGTCAGCCATCCGGAACACCACGACGAAATGCTGTTCATCATCCAGCACCAGACCACCGAGCTGTGGCTCAAACTGGTACTTCATGAGCTGCGCAGCACCGCCGCCTGGCTCCGGGACGATGACCTGGGTTCGGCGCTCAAGGGCATTGCACGGGTCAAGCACATCCAGAAAACCCTCACCGAACAGTGGTCGGTGCTGGCTACCCTAACCCCCACCGAATACTCGCAGTTCAGGGGTTTCCTGGGGAATGCCTCCGGGTTCCAGTCGAGCCAGTACCGCGCCGTGGAGTTCATCCTCGGCAACAAGAACGGCAAAATGCTTTCGGTCTTCGAGTCCGATCCGGAGGCCCACGCCATGCTCGAGCAACTGCTCAACGCACCGAGTATCTATGACGAATTCTTGGCCTACCTGGCGCGCCAGGGTTTCGAGGTGCCGCGGTCCGTGCTGGAACGGGACGTCACCCAGGCCCACGAATTCAGGCCGGAACTCGTTCCACTGTTCAAGCACATCTACGAGAACGCTGCGGAAAACTGGGCTGCTTATGAAGCCTGCGAGGAACTGGTGGACCTGGAGGACAACTTCCAGCTCTGGCGCTTCCGGCACCTGCGCACCGTTCAACGCACCATCGGCATGAAGACGGGAACCGGCGGCTCCAGCGGCGCTGCGTTCCTGCAGAAGGCCCTCGAACTGACGTTCTTCCCGGAACTATTCGCAGTCAGGACGGAGATCGGCCAATGAGCATCCAGCAACAACCCGCTGCACAGCCCGCAGCAGACGCAGGAACATCATTGCAGCAGCGCGCGGCCGAACTCGACCGGCAGGACCCGCTGGCGCACTACCGGAACTTGTTCATTGGCACGGACACCCCGCTGTCCTACCTCGACGGGAACTCCCTGGGCCGGCCGCTCAAGCGGACCGCGGAGGACATCGGCGCCTTTATCCGCAATGGCTGGGGCGGCCGGCTGATCCGGGGCTGGGACGAGGAGTGGCTGGAGCTGCCCCAGACCATCGGCGACCAGCTGGGCCGGGCAGTGCTCGGCGCGGCGCCCGGGCAGACCATTATTGCCGATTCCACCACCGTGGTCCTGTACAAACTCATCCGCTCAGCCCTCGCCGCCGTGGCGGACCCGGACCGGAACGAACTGGTCCTGGACACAGGAAACTTCCCCACGGACCGCTACCTTGTTGAGGGCATCGCCCTCGAGGAGGGCCTGACCCTTCGCTGGATCGAAACCGACCCTGCCGCCGGGGTGACCCTTGACCAGGTGCGCCAGAAAGCGGGGCCCCGCACCGCCGTCGTACTTTTAAGCCACATCGCCTATCGTTCCGGCCATGTGGCGGACCTTCCGGCGATCACCGAAGCAGTGCACGATGCCGGGGCCCTCGTTGTGTGGGACCTTTGCCACTCTGCGGGGTCGGTGGAGCTGGCCCTGGACAGCGCGGGCGTGGACTTCGCTGCCGGCTGCACTTACAAGTACCTCAACGGCGGGCCGGGGTCGCCCGCGTTCGCCTACGTGAACCAGCGCCACCTCGCCTCGCTCAACCAGCCCATCTGGGGGTGGATGGGGCGCAAGGACGCGTTCGAGATGGCGGCCGGGTATGAGCCGGCTCCCGGCATCCGCGGATTCCTCAGCGGGACGCCGGCGATTTTCGGGATGCTCGCCATGCGCGGCACGCTGGACCTCATTGAGGAGGCCACCATGGCGGCCATCCGGGAGAAATCCGTGCAGCTGACCACCTTCGCCATCGAGATCTTCGACGCCTTGCTGGCGCCCCTCGGTGCGGAACTTTCCACGCCCCGGGAACAGGAGGAGCGGGGCAGCCACATCACCCTGGACCACCCCGCCTTCGTGAAGGAAACAGTGGCGGAGCTGTGGGACCAGGACGTGATCCCCGACTTCCGCGCTCCGCATGGCATCCGCGTGGGGCTCTCGCCGCTGAGCACCAGCTTCGGAGAGGTCCTGCACGGCATGTCCGCGATCCGGGACCGGCTGAAAGGCTGAATTCGGACGGTTTCGACAAGATTGGGACGGGGCCGGTAAACTGGACGATGGATCCGGCTGCAGTCCGTGGCGGCTGGTTCCTGCTGAGCTCAGCACTGACGGGATTTCCGATTGGAGATCCCTGACACGTTGCGCCGGCAGACCCGGCAGTGAGTTTCTGACCTGGGCCCTCACGGCACATCCCAAGGAGTTATTGTGGCACTTGAAGCCGCTGTAAAGCAGTCCATCATCAAGGAATACGCAACCGGAGAAGGCGACACCGGTTCACCGGAGGTCCAGGTTGCAGTCCTGACCCAGCGGATCAAGGATCTGACTGAGCACATGAAGGAGCACAAGCACGACTACCACACCCAGCGCGGTCTGCTGGCCATGGTTGGTCGCCGCAAGCGCATGCTGAGCTACCTCAAGAAGACCGACATCGCCCGCTACCGTTCGCTCATCGAGCGCCTCGGCCTGCGCCGCTAGTCGGACTTTAGGGGCGGCCCTTTCCCACACGGAACGGGCCGCCTTCTTCAAATGAAAAATTAAACAGGAGGATCAACCGCATCACGCATTCGCGGTCCTCGGTAGTGATCCCCGGGAACGGCTTCGTTGACTGAAGCCCCGGCCCGTGGGTCTCGATCGATGACCGGGTGCAGGGCCAGTAGACAGATGCTGGCTGGGTTGATGCGGCTGGACTTCCGTCAAACAGAAACGGAGGTGACTCTCTTGGAGGGTCCCGAAATCCAGTTCTCGGAAGCAGTCATTGACAATGGCCGTTTTGGCAAGCGCGTAATCCGCTTCGAAACCGGCCGGCTTGCCAAGCAGGCAGCCGGCGCAGCCATGGTGTACATCGACGATGACACCGCACTGCTGTCCGCCACCACTGCCGGCAAGCACCCGCGTGAAGGCTTTGACTTCTTCCCGCTCACGGTCGACGTCGAAGAGCGTATGTACGCTGCCGGCCGCATCCCGGGCTCGTTCTTCCGCCGTGAAGGCCGCCCGTCCACCGAGGCCATCCTGGCCTGCCGCCTGATGGACCGCCCGCTGCGTCCGGCCTTCGTCAAGGGCCTGCGCAACGAGGTCCAGATCGTGGTGACCGTCCTGGCCATCAACCCCGACGAGCTCTACGACGTGGTGGCCATCAATGCCTCCTCCATGTCCACCCAGCTTTCCGGCCTGCCGTTCTCCGGCCCCATCGGCGGCGTCCGCGTTGCCCTGGTCGCCGACGAAAACGGATCCCAGTGGGTTGCTTTCCCCAAGCACTCGCAGCTGGAAAACTCCGTGTTCAACATGGTGGTTGCCGGCCGCATCGCCGGTGACGACGTCGCGATCATGATGGTTGAAGCCGAAGCCACCGACAACTCCTGGAACCTCATTAAGGAACAGGGCGCCACCGCCCCCACCGAAGAGGTTGTCTCCGAGGGCCTCGAGGCTGCCAAGCCGTTCATCAAGGCACTGTGCGACGCCCAGGCCGACCTCGCCGCCCGCGCTGCAAAGCCGACCGTCGAGTTCCCCGTCTTCCTGGACTACGAGGACGACGTTTACGCCGCTGTTGAGGCTGCTGCCGGCGAGAAGCTGACGGCCGTCTTCCAGATTGCGGACAAGACCGAGCGCAACGATGCATCTGACGCGCTGAAGGATGAAGTCACCGCTGCCCTGGCCAGCCAGTTCGAGGGCCGCGAGAAGGAGCTGTCCGCAGCATTCCGCTCCGTCACCAAGCAGGTTGTGCGCCAGCGCATCCTCAAGGACCAGGTCCGCATTGACGGCCGTGGCCTGACGGATATCCGCCAGCTCACCGCCGAAGTTGAGGTCCTGCCCCGCGTCCACGGTTCGGCCATCTTCGAACGCGGCGAAACCCAGATCATGGGTGTCACCACGCTGAACATGCTGAAGATGGAACAGCAGATCGACTCGCTGTCGCCGGTGAAGACCAAGCGCTACATGCACAACTACAACTTCCCGCCGTACTCCACCGGTGAAACCGGCCGCGTGGGTTCGCCCAAGCGCCGCGAAATCGGCCACGGTGCACTGGCAGAGCGCGCACTTGTGCCCGTCCTGCCGTCCCGCGAGGAATTCCCGTACGCCATCCGCCAGGTGTCTGAGGCTCTCAGCTCCAACGGTTCGACGTCGATGGGTTCCGTCTGCGCCTCCACTCTGTCGATGCTGAACGCGGGTGTGCCCCTGAAGGCCGCCGTCGCCGGTATCGCTATGGGCCTGGTCTCCGACCAGGTGGACGGCCAGACGCGCTACGCCGCACTGACTGACATCCTGGGCGCCGAAGACGCTTTCGGTGACATGGACTTCAAGGTTGCCGGTACCTCCGAGTTCGTCACGGCCATCCAGCTGGACACGAAGCTCGACGGCATTCCCGCCTCGGTCCTGGCAGCAGCCCTGAAGCAGGCCCGCGAAGCACGCCTGCACATCCTTGAGGTGATGGACTCGGCCATCGACACCCCGGATGAGCTCTCCGAGTTCGCACCGCGCGTCATCGCTGTGAAGATCCCCGTGGACAAGATCGGCGAGGTCATCGGCCCCAAGGGCAAGATGATCAACCAGATCCAGGAAGACACCGGTGCCGACATCTCCATCGAGGACGACGGCACGGTCTACATTGGCGCCACCAACGGCCCGTCTGCAGAAGCAGCACGGTCCGCCATCAACGCCATCGCGAACCCGCAGGTCCCGGAAATCGGTGAGCGCTACCTGGGTACGGTCGTCAAGACCACCACCTTCGGTGCCTTCGTATCGCTGACCCCGGGCAAGGACGGCCTCCTGCACATCTCCGAGCTGCGCAAGCTGGCGAACGGCAAGCGCGTGGACAACGTCGAGGACGTTGTCTCGGTGGGCCAGAAGGTCCAGGTGGAGATCACCAAGATCGACGACCGCGGAAAGCTCTCGCTCGCCCCGGTAGTTGCCGAGGAAGAAGGCGCCGAGGTCGAGACCGAGCGCGCCCACACCACGGAGCCTGCCGAAGGCGCTGACGTCTAACAGTTCCGGCTTTCCGGCACACAAGCATGAATCGGCGGGGCCGGTGGATGATCCACCGGCCCCGCCGCTGTTACGATGGCAGCCAGATCCCGGCTGCCCTTTTGAAAGGCCTCAATGACTGTTGTACCCCTGCCGCTTGAGCAGAACCACCGCGGCGACACCCTGGTCCACGGTTCCGACGGCGGCTCCGAAGTCCGGCGTTCCGTGCTGCCTGGGGGAGTGCGGGTGCTGACGGAAGCGATGCCGGGGCAGCGGTCAGCAACCATCGGTTTTTGGGTAGGCGTGGGCTCACGGGATGAGGCGCCCGGACAGCACGGCTCCACCCACTTCCTGGAACACCTCCTTTTCAAAGGGACCAGGCGCCGGACCGCCCTGGAGATCGCTTCGGCCTTTGACGAGGTGGGCGGCGAGTCGAATGCGGCCACGGCCAAGGAAAGCACCTGCTACTTCGCCCGCGTGCTCGATACGGATCTGCCCATGGCCATCGACGTCATTGCGGACATGATCACCGGAGCAGTCCTGGACCCTGCTGAGATGGAGCAGGAACGGGACGTCATCCTGGAGGAAATCGCGATGGACAGCGACGACCCCACCGATGTGGCGCACGAACACTTTGTCGCAGCCGTACTCGGCAACCATCCCCTGGGCCGGCCCATCGGGGGAACCCCGGACGCCATCAAGGCAGTGGCGCGCGACTCAGTGTGGGAGCACTACCAGCGGTATTACCGCCCTGACGAACTGGTGATCACCGCGGCGGGCGGGCTGGAGCACGACGTCGTCTGCGACCTGGTGGTTGACGCCCTCGAGTCGGCGGGCTGGTCGCTGAAGACCGACGCCGCGCCGGTGGAAAGGCGTTCAACTGACCGGGCCCTGATCACAGGGACTGCGGGACTTCACGTGGTCAAGCGCGCGGTGGAGCAGGCCAATATCATCATGGGCTGCCCGACCATCGTTGCCACCGACAACCGCCGCTACGTTATGAGCGTCCTGAACGCCGTGCTGGGCGGAGGCATGTCCTCGCGCCTGTTCCAGGAGATCCGCGAGAAGCGCGGCCTGGTGTACTCGACGTATTCATTTGCCTCCTCCTACGCAGATGCCGGGTACTTCGGCATGTACGCCGGGTGTACGCCGTCCAAGGTGCGCCAGGTCCTGGACCTGCTGTCCATCGAGCTGGAGAAGCTCGCTGAGCATGGAATTTCCGACGACGAGCTCCGCAAGGCCGTAGGCCAGCTCGGCGGCGGCATCGTGCTGGCCCTGGAAGATACGGGTTCGCGTATGTCCAGGCTCGGCCGGGCGGAACTCGTTTCCGGTGAATACCAGGACATCGACGAAACTCTGCGGCTCATTAAGGCTGTAACGGCCGAGCAGGTCCAGGACCTCGCGGCAGAGCTGGCTGCGGCACCCCGCACTGTGACTGTTGTGGGACCCTTTGAAGAGACCGAGACTTTCGGGCTCTAACCGGGCAAACGGCGGGACTTAACTGGGACGGTAAGGCTTGTCTGGCAACCCGGCAAGAATTTTAGTTCTGGAGGTGAGGGACGTGGAACCAACCTCACCCGGCCGCGCGCCACGCGCCTTGGCTGGATTCCTGGGCCATTGGCGGGGAAGTACCCGGCTCGCTGCCGGTGCTTGGGGGCCCGAACGGACCGTGGACGCCGAAGTCACCTATACCCCGGTGGCTGGTGGATCTGCGGTGGCGCAGAGCTATAGTCACCGGGAACCAGACGGGACGCATTTCGAAGGCCACGGAATTTTCACCGTCGACCCGGATCACCAGGACGTTTTCTGGTACTACGTAGACAATGCTGGACCGGCGCCGGCCGCCGCGGCACGCTGCACGTGGCACGACGGCGCCCTTCGCGTGGAGCGCCGTGGCGGTGCCGGCTGGACCCGCCATACCTTGCGCGTGGATGGCGACCTGCTCACGCATGTGACTGAGCTTCGCACCCGTGGCGACACCGCTGCGGGGGACAGCGGGCTGTACGAGGAGGCAGGAGCGGCCAACGGGACTGGCTCTGCCTACGTTCCGTTTATGACTTCGTCGTTCCAGCGGAGCTGACGTTCTAGAACAGCTGCGGACTTCGCGACTTCAGATCGCCGGCGGCTTCAGCTTGCAGCCGCCTTCAGGAGTTCACCATGTCCCACTCCCACTTCCGCTCCCACTCTTTGAGCGGGTCTTTGGGCAGTTTGGGGGGTTGGGCGTAGAAGTCGTCCCATATGGGATCGTCCGGCGGGAAGTCGGCGGGATCGTCAAGGTTGTCATCGGCTGGTTCGTCAAACAGCGGGTCAAAATCCAGGGAGTCCACGAATCCGGGCGTTTTCGTTGCGCAGGTCAGGAGCCCGGCGATATCCGTGGCATGCGTCAGGAGCCCGCATGTATCCGTCGCAGGGGTCAGTAGTCCGGGTGGCCATTCTGGTGGTTCCCAGTCGGGTTGTTCGGCTTTGTAGTGTCGGCCGGTGGGTGAGGTCCAGCCGGGTGGTTCGGTGTGCGTGGCCGGGGAGGGCGTCCAGCCGGTGGCGTGTTTGAGGCGGTGGTGTTTCGGGCAGAGCTGTGCCAGGTTGCTGATCCCCGTATGTCCGCCGTGTTGCCAGGCTTGAAGGTGGTCGGTGTCGTTGTCCAAGGTCCGGTTGTTGCAGCCGGGGAAGGTGCATCTGCCGTCCCTGAGCTGCAGGGCTTTTTTCATGGCTTTGGTGAGGCGGTAGCTGGTGCGTCCGATTTCCAGTGGTGCCCCGTCCCGGGGGTCGACGAGCACCCGGTAGAAGGAGCCGGCACCGTCCGCGACGAGCTTGCGGGCCATGGAGACAGGGATGGGACCATAGCCGTCCAGGGTTGCGGGTTCGTCGGTGAGGCCGAGGAGCGCGAACACGGGGACGGTGATGAGGACGTCCACCTTTGGCATGGGGACGTTGCCGAGATCCGCGTAGCCGTTGCCGCCGGCGTTCTCGTACTCGGCGGTGGCCGGAGCCTGGTGGTCGGTGGTGGCGGTAGCGGCCGCGGTAATCGAGCCATCGAGGTCAGGCGGGGTCAGCGGGGTCAGCGAGGCCAGCCCGATCGTGTCCTGGTCGTCTTGGGTTCTTACCGCGTTACCTTGACCCGGGTTACCTTGACCCGGGTTGCGTTGACTCGTGTTTCCTTGGCCTGTGGTGTTTTGTCCTGTGCTGATTCCGGCGGTGCTGATTCCGGCGGTGCTGGTTCCGGCGGTGCGGGTAAGGGCTGGGCCGGCGCTGAGAAGCAGGCCGGCGGCGATGTCGGGCCGGAGTTGTGTCATTGACCGGGGCTCATCCGGGCCTTGCAGGCCGCGGGCGAGGGCGGTGGTGCGGTTCCAGATGGCTGAGGCCTGGTGTGCGGGGATGTAGAGGGAGAGCCAGGCCATGCCGTCGCGGTCCGGGGTGTATTGCATCCGCCGGTCCGCGGCGCATTTTGCGTGGCGTTTTTCGAGGGTTTCGGGGTGGTGACGTTCGCGCCAGCCGCGAACTTTGGCCCGGAAGCGTCCGGGGACCAGGTCCCCGGCGGCGGCTCCGCGTGCCGGGTTGGGTGCGTCGGGGTCCAGGAAGTGCGCGGCGAGGGCGGCGGCTCCGGCAGGGCCGAGGCCTTCGGTTTCGTCGCCAATGATTTTCGCATGCTGCCACGAGATGGCCCCGGCGGAGAGGGCGTCCATGACCGGCGGCAGGGAGCAGACTTGCCGGGACTGGGTGACGAGCGCCCCGGCGGCGGGGGAGCTGATGGTCAGGACGCCTGCGATTTCCTCGATCGCGGACATCTCCGCGTAAGTGCGTTCGTGTACGGGTGCTTCGGGCGGGGTCATGGCGTGCTGGATCTCGATGGCCTCGGAGACATCCCGGGCCTTGATGGCGGCGATCTGTGCTTCCAACTGCTTCGTTACCGCCATCCGCTCCAGACGGATCTCGTACCGGCGCTGCAGCACATCCACAACAGCACTGCCAGCACCGGCACGGGGACCGGCGGCAGTGCCAGCTTCCAGCCGGTCATCTTCAAGGAACAGCACATCAAGCCGGGCAGTGGAGGCGTGAATGCCCTCCATCGCTGCTGCCCTGCCCGCTCCGTTTCCCATACCAAGATCATCTAATGGGGGTCTGACATTCCGATGGGCATCATCCGCTGACACCCTCCGTACCGGCACAGCCGGCGCAGGTGCTTGGGAAGGAAACAGCGCTAGCGAGCCGATCTCCTCACCTCTTGCGCCGTTTCCCATACCAAGATCATCCATCGAGGCCCTGACATTTCCGGTGCCCGCGGACCGACGGTGCCCGCGAACCAACCAGAGTTGGCGAGGTCAGGAAGAAAAGCTAGTCCTAGCCCCCGGCGAATGGAGGCAGCACATCCACCACGTCGTCGCTTTGAAGGACAACCGAGCGATCCCGCACCGCGACTTCATTGAGCAGGAAGCTGCTCCGCGACAGGATGCGGGGCAGCGGGGGAGTACCGGCAGGAGGCTCGGGGCGCTCCACCGAAAGTACGGCCTCCAGCAGGTCTGTAACAGTGGAGCCCGGCGCCAGTTCGAAGCGCTCTTCCTCCACGCCTGCCGCGGCGCGTGCGGCAGCGAAGTAACGTACGTTCAAAAGGTTCAGCCCCCGATGGCGCTCATGCTGCGGTCCGGCTGGACGAAGTCCGGAGCGTCAAGTCCCACGTGGTCCATTCCATGGGCTTTAGGTTTCAGCCACATGGCGTCCTGCCACCGCTGGGCGAGGGCTTCGTCGCCGGCGCCCGAGCGCAGAAGGCCCAGCAGATCGAACTCCTCACGCGAGAACAGGCAGCTCATAATCTTGCCCTCGGCAGTGATCCGGGTCCGGCGGCAATCGGAGCAGAACGGTTCGGTCACGGAAGCAATAATCCCCACGGTTCCCAGCAACGCGCCCGAAGCAGACCCAGCCACCCGCCGTCGTACTTCAAAGCGTTCAGCCGGGGCGCCGTCACGTGCGCGTGGATCGGGGCTGAGGACAAAATCCGCCGAGAGCAGCTGACGGATCTCGGCGGCCGTGATCATGTTCCGCCGCGTCCAGCCATGGTCAGCGTCGAGCGGCATCTGCTCAATGAACCGCAGCTCGTAGCCGCGGTCCAGCGCCCAGGCCAGGAGGGACGGCGACTCCGCGTCATTGATGCCGCGCATCAGTACCGCGTTGAGCTTGACCGGCCCAAGGCCGGCAGCCCAGGCCGCATCCACCCCGGCCAGCACCTGGTCCAGGAACGGACGGCGGGTCAGCTTGGTGAATGTTTCCTCATGCAGGGAGTCCAGCGACACATTGATGCGGGTCAGGCCGGCCGCCTTCAATGCCGCGGCCTTCTTCGCCAGGCCCACGCCGTTGGTGGTCATGGAGATCGGCAGATCGGGATGATTCCTTCGGAGCGCCGTGATGATGTCCACGAGGTCGTGCCGCACCAGCGGTTCACCGCCCGTGAGCCTCAGCTCACGGACTCCCAGCTGCTCAACGCCGATCCGCACGATCCGGACGATTTCCTCCGCCGACATCACCGCCTGCTTCGCGAGCCACTCCAGGCCCTCGGCGGGCATGCAGTAGGTGCAGCGAAGGTTGCACTTGTCGGTCAGGGACAGCCTCATGTCCGTGGCTCGGCGGCCGTACCTGTCGGCCAGCCCGGCCGGAGCATCTGCGGGGCGGGCAGCAGGGACGCCGGGCAGCGGTGCGGCTGCTTCCGCCCGCGGCTGCGGCATGCCTAGCTGGACACTCATGAATTCAGGCTACGCCACTCTGGGCTCTGCATCACACCCGCCCGTGACAGTGCAGGTGGCGGCAGCAGAATCCGGGTGCGGGACCGGCGCCCCCGGCAGCCGGCGAACCTATGCTGTAGGTGTGAACAGCTCCCAGCCACAGCATGTAGCGCACGACGGCGGGAAACGGCTTCCGGAGCGCCTGGCAGCTTCGCTGCCGCACCGGTCAGGGCCGTCGCTGCCGCACCGGTCAGGGCCGGCACACCGGGGTTGGCTGGCCGCCGCAGCGGGCACCGTTGCAGTCGGCAGCGCGGTGGTACTCGGGGAACTTTTAGCGGGTGTGTTCAGCCCGGCGCTGTCGCCAATGACCGCTGTTGGCGGCGCCGTCATCGATGCGGTCCCGCCCGGGGTGAAGGATTGGGCTGTTCAGCTGTTCGGGACGGCTGACAAAATTGCGCTCCTGGCGGGCATGGCCCTGGTTATTGCAGCGCTGGCCGCGCTGGCCGGGACTGCTGAGGACCGCCGCCGCTTTGCAGGCCTGACTGTCATCGGTGTCTTCGGGCTGGTGGGTGTGGTGGCCGTCCTGACCCGCGCGCAAGCCACCTTCAATGCCATGGTGCTGCCCATACTCACAGCCGTCGTGGCCGGCGCGCTGCTCAGGTTCCTGATCCGCCGTCTGCAGGAATGGGGCAGGCTGCACGAATGGGCGCGTCATGAACCGCAGCCGGGCGGCAATTTGGTGCCCGCCCGCCGTCGTTTCCTGCAGGCCCTGGCAGGCGGCGCGGCCTTCACCGTCATCGGCGGCGCGCTGGCCGCTGTCTGGCGGGGGGCCACCGCGGGCGTCAGCGAAGCGAGGACCCGCGTGACGTTGCCGGTACCCGCGTCACCGGCGCCGCCAATCCCGCCCGGAGCCGAGGCCGGCTTGGACGGCATGCAGCCACTCGTCACCCCTAATCCGGACTTCTACCGCATCGATACGGCGCTGTCCGTTCCGGCCGTCAACCCGGACACGTGGGCCCTGAAAGTCACCGGGATGGTGGACCGGGAGGTTGAGCTGACCTACGCGGAACTGTTGGCCAAGCCCTTGACTGAACGCCATGTGACCATTGCTTGCGTGTCCAACAATGTGGGGGGGGACCTGATCGGCAACGCGCGCTGGCTGGGCTGGCCTGTCCGCGAACTGCTGGCACTCGCAGGCACCCGGCCCGGGGCAGACATGGTGCTCTCTCGCAGCATCGACGGCTGGACTGCCGGCACGCCGCTTGAGGTCCTCACCGACACCCGGGATGCGCTGCTGGCCGTCGGCATGAACGGCGAGCCCCTGCCCCTGGAGCACGGATTCCCCGTCCGGCTGGTGGTGCCCGGGCTTTACGGATATGTATCGGCCACCAAATGGGTCACGGAGCTGAAGGTCACCCGGTTCGCGGACGACGTCGCCTACTGGACTCCCCGTGGCTGGTCTGAGCGCGGTCCCATCAAAACGTCCTCCCGGATCGACGTGCCGCGCGCGGGCCGCACCGCGAAGGCAGGAACAGTCACATTCGGCGGCGTGGCTTGGGCGCAGCACACCGGCATCGGCAAAGTGGAACTTCGCATGAACCGGGGCCCCTGGCAGGAGGCCAAGCTGGCCGAAGGCATCTCGCTGGACACCTGGTACCAATGGAAGCTCAGCACGGAGTTGACCCAAGGCCAGTACGAAGTCCAGGTCCGGGCCACGGATCTCACAGGCCGGGCGCAGGACGAGCAGGGCAGGCCGGCCGCCCCGGACGGAGCCACGGGGTTCCACACGATTAGAGTGGACGTGCAACCCTGATGGCTACCGAAGGCGGAACCATGACCAGCCCGCAACCGCATGGAACGAACCCGCACGGAATGCCCACAGAAGCGCTGCACCCGGGCGGCGGCGGGCCCCGGCAGGAATCGCGGCACGAAGCCACGCACGAGCACCGGCACCAGGCCCGGTCCGTGGCCGAGCACGCGGCCGCCGTCGCCAGACTGCTGCAGCCGCTGCGGTCGGTCAACCGGACCGAACAGCTGCCCCTGCGGGAGGCACTCGGCCGTGCCCTGGTCAGCGGCGTCACTGCCCCCATCAGCCTGCCGCCCTTCGCCAACTCGCAGATGGACGGCTACGCCATCCGTTCCGCTGATTTGCCCGACGGCGGCGGTGAGCTGAGCGTTATGCCTCCCGTTCCCGCCGGTGCCAGCCCGGACGCCCTCAAGCCCGGCATGGCCGCCCCGATTATGACCGGAGCGATGCTCCCGGACGGGGCTGACGCCGTCGTCCCCATTGAGCGGGCCGTTCCGGACCGCTTCCTGCCGCACGGCGAACAGGCAACCGTACGGCTGCCTTCAGCGGCACCCGGCACCTATGTGCGGGAAACAGGCAGCGACGTGCGGGCCGGCGAGACCGCTTTGGCAGCGGGTACGTTCCTGGGCCCGGCCCAACTGGGGCTGCTCGCGGCACTGGGCATCCCCGAAGTCACGGTCCATCAGGCCGTGAAAGTCCTGCTGGTCACTACGGGTGACGAGGTGGTGGCCCCCGGCCAGGACCTTCCGCCCGGCAAGATCTATGACTCCAACGGCACCCTGCTCGAAGCTGCGATGAGGCAGGCAGGACTGGAGGTCCGCCGGGCGGACATCGTCACGGACAACCCGGACCGGCTTCGCACGCTGCTGAGGGCCGAGGGTGGGGAGGCGGATCTCATCGTCACCACCGGAGGGGTCAGCAAGGGAGCTTACGAGGTGGTCCGGCAGGCCATGGAGGACCAACCGGTGGAATTCCTGCATGTGGCCATGCAGCCGGGCGGCCCGCAGGGGATCGGAACCTTCGAAGGGCGCCCCTTCCTGGGATTCCCCGGTAACCCGGTCAGCTGCCTGGTGTCCTTTGAAATGTTCCTCCGCCCGGTGCTGGGCAGCCTGCTCGGCACTCCTGTGCCACGCCTGCCCCTTCGCGCCCGCCTTGGCCAGCCCCTCACGTCACCGGAACATAAGCATCAGGTCCGCCGCGGCACCCTGCAGCCCGACGGAACCGTAGAGCTGCAGGGCGGCGACAGTTCACACCTGATGCATGCGCTCGCGGGCTCCAACGTGCTGGTTCATGTCCCGCAAGGAGTGGCCGCGCTCGCGGCCGGGGCGGAGGTGGAAGTATGGATGCTGTGAATGCAGAACAATCTCCCGCCGCGCTGACGCACCTGCGCCAGGACGGCAGCGCCCAGATGGTGGACGTCTCCGCCAAAGCCGAGACCACCCGCGAAGCCACCGCCACCGCCACGGTCCACACCACCGCGGAAGTCATGGGCCTGCTCGGCTCCGGCGGACTGCCCAAGGGCGACGCCCTCGCCGTGGCCCGGGTGGCCGGAATCATGGCCGCCAAAAAGACTCCCGAACTGATCCCGCTCTGCCATCCGCTGCCACTGTCCAAGGTCACTGTGGACTTTGAACTCGCTCCGGATTCAGTTTCGATCCTGGCCACAGTCAAGACCCGCGGCGTCACCGGCGTTGAGATGGAGGCCCTCACCGCAGCTTCCGTTGCCGCGCTGAGCGTCTACGACATGATCAAGGCCGTGGACAAACACGCCGTCCTGAACGACATCAAGGTCCTGGCCAAAAGCGGCGGCAAGAGCGGGGACTGGACACTGTGAGCACCTCAAGCACCCTCAACGCTCCCGAGCCGCACCGCCACGGCGACGTGCAGGGCCGGAAGGCCGGCGTCGTCATCGCCTCCACCCGGGCCGCCGCGGGCATTTACGACGACGAAACCGGCCCCGTGATCACCGACTGGCTGACCGAACACGGCTTTGACGTGTTCCCGGCCATGGTGGTTCCCGACGGCGAGCCCGTGGGCGCGGCCATCCGTGCCCTCCTCACCCAGCATCCCGCCGTCGTTATTACCAGCGGCGGAACGGGCCTCAGCCCGGACGACCGCACACCGGACGTCACGCTGCCCCTGCTGGACCGCGAAATTCCCGGCATCATGGAAGCGATCCGCAGCGCCGGCGCCGCGAAAACCCCGCTGGCGGTGCTTAGCCGTGGCTACGCGGGCGCTTCCGGGAACACCTTCATCATCAACCTGCCCGGATCACCCAAGGGAGTCATGGACGGACTGACCGTCCTGGACCCGGTGATCGGGCACCTCTGCGACCAGCTGGAAGGCGGACATGGGCACTGAAACATCATTCGAGGTGGTCAACGCCGTCCTCAGCGCGGAGCCAATCTCCGTGGACCAGGCCATCGCGGCGGTGGAGAGCGATGCCGCGGGTGCGGTGGTCAGCTTCAGCGGCGTGGTGCGCAACCACGACGGCGGCAAACCAGTTGAGCGCCTCAGCTACAGTGCGCACCCCACGGCCCACCAGGTGATGGCCGACGTCGTTGCCCAGCTGGTCGCTGAACAAACGGCGGCCGGCAGCTCTGCCGGTCAAGGCGGCGGGTCCCCGCAGTCCGTCCGCATCTGGGCAGCCCACCGGATCGGCATGCTGGAGATCGGGGACCCCGCACTGGTCTGCGCCGTGTCCGCGGCCCACCGGGGCCAAGCCTTTGCCGTGTGCTCCGAGCTGGTGGACCGGATCAAGGAGCAGGTTCCCATCTGGAAGGAACAGTTCTTTACTGACGGAACGGTGGAATGGGTGGGCGCGGGAAGTTAGTCCTGCACCTCCCGCCATGAAGAGGGGCCCAGTGCGAGGTAACGCACAGTCCCCGGTTCCTGTGCGGCCTGGGGCCACCGGTAGGCTTAACGGCATGACCGAACAACTCTCTGCTCCCATGCCCGTTGCCGTGCTGGGCGCGAACGGGCGCATGGGCGCCGAAGCCGTAAAAGCCGTCGAAGCCGCGCCGGACATGAAGCTCGTCGCGGCCCTGGGCCGGGGTGACTCGTTGGACCAGGTCACTGCAGCAGGTGCACGCTTTGTGGTGGACCTGACGGTCCCCGAAAGCACCGAAGCGAACGTCCGTTTCGCCGTCGAACACGGCATCCACGCTGTTGTGGGCACCACCGGCTGGGACAGCGCGCGCCTGTCCGCTCTTGAGGACCTGTTGGCTGGCCGGCCCGAAACCGGTGTCCTGATCGCCCCCAATTTTGCCCTTGGCTCGGTCCTTGCCTCAGCTTTCGCCGCGAAGGCAGCCAAGTACTTTGAGTCGGTGGAGATCATCGAACTGCACCACCCGGACAAGGTGGACGCGCCGTCCGGGACCGCCGTCCGCACGGCACAGCTGATCGCGGCCGAACGCGCCGCCGCGCAGGTCCCGCCGAGCCCCGATGCCACCACCAGCGAACTCGCCGGTGCCCGCGGCTGTGAGGTGGACGGCGTGCGTGTCCACAGCGTGCGCCTCCGTGGCCTCGTGGCCCACCAGGAAGTCCTCCTTGGCAGCGCCGGCGAGCAGCTGACGCTCCGCCACGATTCCTTTGACCGTGCCTCCTTTATGCCCGGCGTTCTCCTTGGCCTGCGCAATGTGGCCGGCCACCCCGGACTCACGGTGGGCCTGGACGGCTACCTGGACCTGGGGCTGTAGGCCATGGCAGGACTTGCAGCTGCCTTTCGGAAAAACCGCACCAAGATCTGGGTCGGCGCCGTCACGCTCCTCCTGGTCTTCTACCTGGTGGTGTCCTTCCAGCGTTCGGTCCTGCTGCTGACGGACAGCAATCCTGCAGCCGTGGCCATCGGGGCGGCGTACCTGGTGCTGCCCGTCATCGGTGCCTGGGCGCTGGTCCGCGAACTGATGTTTGGCGCCCGCACCGAACAGATGGCCAAAGTCCTCGAAGCCGAAGGCGGGCTTCCCGTGGACGAACTCCCCAGGACGCCCGCCGGCCGGATCGTCCGGTCGGCAGCTGACGCCGAATTCGAGAAGTACCGGGCCGAGGCCGAAGCAGCTCCTGGGGACTGGCGCTCCTGGTTCCGGCTAAGCTGCGCCTACGACGCCGCCGGCGACCGCAAACGCGCCCGCGCCTCCATGCGTGACGCCGTCAAGCTCTTCCGGGGCAACGTTCCGGCTTAGCGGACGGCTTTTATCCCGCCCCGCCCCACCTGGTTCGCGGCGTGCCCCACCCATTCCAGCGGCCCGCGCCACTTCAGCAGCACAAACACCATGCCCACGATCACCGCGCTGGCGGCCTGGGCAAAGTACATGGCCTCCTCGGTCCAGCCGGCCGGGAGGGGTTTCAGGTAGAACGCCGAAACCACCCAGACGTGGACGGAGTACAGGGTCAGCGTCATGGCGCCGGCGCCGCGCAACGGCAGCAGCAGGTCCAAAGCGACCCACTCGGCCAGCCTGCCCAGCAGCAGGAACGCCCCAATCACGGCCGCGGCCACCGCCGACGTATGCAGCAGGTCCAAGGTTGTGGCCGAATGGGGTGCAGCGGATGCCAGCCACCACCAGGAACCCTCCTGCGGAATGCCCGTGAGGTTGACCTGCAGAACACTGCCCAGCGGATAGCCGGGGGAGTTCAGCACCTTCTCCAGCGCCGCGCGGCCGCCCCAGTCCTCCATGGCCGCGGTGCCCAGGGCCTTGGCCAGGACTGCCGCGGTGGTGCCGCCAATCAACAGCGTCCAAGGCACCAGCGCCTTGTTCAGCATCAGGCGGCCGACGACGAGCCCCACCAGGAGGTAAGACAGCCACTGGAAGACGGGGTAGTAGCCCGTGAAAAAGACGTCGGCCAAAAGCCGGCCGGGTGTGGACAGATCCTCCCACGAAGGGTTGTGCCCCAGTTTGAGCGGCGGGTTCGCCGCAAGCAGCCACGGACGCAGGAGGTACGCCAATACCGGAGACACCAGGATCCAACCAGCGGCCCAAGCGCAGAGGGCCTTCAGGCGCAGGCCCAGGAACGGCAGGATGCACAGGAACAGCACTGCGTAGTGGACCAGGATGATGGCCACGTTCACTTCCAGGCCGCCGAGGCTGAGTCCGACGGCGGCAATCACCAGGGCTCGCAGGGCCACACCCCGCCGGGCACCGGACAGTTCACGACCCGCCAGCGGCTTGTGCTTTCCAGTGGACAAAGCAAGGCCTACGCCCGCCAGGACCGCGAACAGCGCGGCGGCCCTGCCCGAAAAAACCAGGCCCACCCATGTTGGGGTGAGGCTGGCGTTCGCCTCGAAAGTAGGAAGCAGGTGGGTGGCCATCATGCCCACCAATGCCAGCCCACGGGCTGCGTCGATACCGTACAGGCGCGCCGGAAGCGACCGGCCGGGAGACGTCCTGGTGGAAGCGGCGGCATTACGGGAGGTCATGCCCAGATCGTCTCACACCCGGCTGTGCCTGCCCTGTCAACCAAATCCCCTTGTATTCGAATATATGTTCGAATAAGATGAACCCATGCAGATGCCATCAACCGGAGTCCCCTCCGGAGCCCCAGCCAACGAATCCCGTCATGACGGGCCGCTGAAGGCCATGAGCCCTGGGGTGGTTGATTACCTCTTCCGCCAGCTGGTGACAGGAAAGACTCCCGAGGATATCCAGTGGGAACAGGAAGGCATCAGCCTGTCCGCCCAGCCGGAGGGGGCTGAACTTGCCCGGCGGCTGGCCGAGACGGACATCGACGCCCTGACGCCCGTAGAACTGTTCCACTACGTCCGGGCCGCCCAGCGCCTGGCCGCGTGGGCAGAAGGGCTTCGCCAAACAGCGGTGGCCAGGTATTGCCACCCCGGGCCTGTCTAGCCGCAGCGCGGAGCAGCCCCAGCAGGAGAAAAGGGCCGCAGCGCAACAGAGGTGCGGGGCAGGGGGAGCGCCCACGGGTCAGAGGGGTGCCCGGCAGGACACGCAGGCATAGCCAGCACCACGGTGCCTAGGATGGAGGCGTGTCAGACACCCTTCCTGTCTCCGTCATTCAGTACCGGCCGCTCGACGGAGGCGTCCCGGCCAACGTTGACGAGCACGTACGCCTTATCGAGGACGCCGATGACCACGGCGCGCGCCTGGTGCTCTTCCCGGAACTCTCCCTGACCGGCTATCGGCTGGATCTGCTCGAAAGCCCTGACTCCTGGCTGGTGCCGGGGGACGAACGACTGGGGGATATCCGTGAGATCTGCCGCAGGACGGGGATCACCGCAGTTCTAGGGGCAGCCCTTCGCGAAGCCGATGGCACGCCCCGGCTGGCATCAGTTGCTGTTCATCCGGATGGCAGCACCGAGGCGGCCTTCAAGACGCACCTGCATGGGCCGGAGCGCGAACTCTTCACGGCGGGGGAGGGGCCAACCCTCATCCGGGTGGATGGGTGGCACGTTGCGCTGGCGCTCTGCCTGGACACGTCCGTGCCCGGGCATGCCGGGGACGCCGCTGCCGCCGGAGCCGACCTTTATTGCGTCTCCGCGCTCTACACCAAAGACGAGGACCACCGGCTGGCACTCCATTTGGGTGCCCGCGCCATGGACAACCGGATGTTCACGGCGCTCGCCAACCTCGGCGGCAGCAGCCCGTTGGGCGAATCGTGCGGCCTGAGCGGCTTCTGGGGGCCGGACGGCTTTCCCTTGAAGCAGGCGGCGGGGACCGGCACGGAAGTCGTTTCGTCCGTCCTGCAGCGGAGCCGCCTCGAAAAGTTCCGGCAGTAGATTCCGGAAGTAAAAAATCGAGCCGGGAACCGGCAGCGCCGCGCCGGAAACCCCTATTTGACGTTCATCACGCCCGCCCTATTGTCCTAACCAGCCACGGACAGGGTAACGTTTTTTCCATGGCTGACACTTCCGCGCACATCCCTGCCCTCGGTACCCTCCTGACCGCCATGGTCACGCCGTTCGCCAAGGACGGTTCAGTGGACTACCAGCAGGCGGCGGAACTGGCCACCAAACTCGTGGACGACGGCTGCGACGGCCTGGTGGTCACTGGAACCACCGGCGAAACCTCCACCCTCACCGACGAAGAGAACCTCGGCATGTTCCGCGCCGTCAAGGAAGCCGTCGGCGGCCGCGCCGCCATCATCGCCGGTACCGGCACCAACGACACCGCGCACTCCGTGCACCTCTCCCAGCAGGCCGCAGCCCTCGGCGTCGACGGCATCCTGCTCGTGACCCCCTATTACAACAAGCCGAGCCAGTCCGGCCTCCGGGCGCACTTCGAGACCATCGCCTCTGCCGCTGACGTGCCCGTGATGCTCTACGATATTCCCGGCCGTTCCTCCATCGCCATCGAACCGGAAACCATGATCCGGCTGGCGCAGCACCCCAACATCGTTGCGGTGAAGGACGCCAAGGCGGACTTCGTTGCGGCCACCCGCGTGATGAGCGAGACGGACCTGCTCTTCTACTCGGGCGACGACGGACTGACCCTGCCCTGGATGGCATTGGGCGCCGTCGGCCTCGTCGGCGTCACCACGCACGTGGCCACCCGCCGCTTCCGCGAACTTATCGACGCTGTCAACGCCAACGACCTCGGCACCGCACGCAAGATCAACTTCGAGCTCCAGCCGGTGGTCCGGGCCACCATGACCCGGGTCCAGGGGGCTGTTGCAGCCAAACAGATTCTTAAATGGCAGGGAGTCCTGCCCAACTCGATTGTCCGTTTGCCCCTCGTGGAGCCGGACGAAGCCGAGATCGAAACCATCCGCGGGGATTTGGCGGAAGCGGGGCTGGTCTTTTCCTGAGGGCTGAGACCGGCACCCCTGCCGCCTGGAAAGTAGTGCAATATGACCCAAATCGCCCTGACCGGCCTCGTCACCCCGCCCCGCCTGCCGAACGGCACGCTGCGGATCGTCCCGCTTGGCGGACTGGGGGAGATCGGCCGGAACATGGCCGTGTTCGAAATCGACGGCAAACTGCTGATCGTCGACTGCGGTGTCCTCTTCCCGGAGGAAACCCAGCCCGGCGTTGACCTGATCCTCCCGGATTTCTCGTACATCGAGGACCGGCTGGATGATGTTGTAGCCGTCGTCCTCACCCACGGCCACGAGGACCACATCGGTGCTGTCCCGTACCTGCTGCGCCTGCGCAACGACATCCCGCTGGTGGGCTCGCAGCTGACCCTTGCCCTGATTGAGGCCAAGCTGCAGGAGCACCGCATCCGGCCCTACACCCTCACGGTTGAAGAGGGCCAGGTAGAGAAGTTCGGCCCCTTCGAGTGCGAATTCGTGGCCGTCAACCACTCGATTCCTGACGCCTTGGCCGTCTTCATCCGCACTGCAGGCGGCACTGTCCTGCACACCGGCGACTTCAAGATGGACCAGCTTCCGCTCGATGGCCGGATCACTGACCTCCGGCACTTCGCGAAGCTCGGCGAAGAGGGCGTTGACCTCTTTATGTCGGACTCCACCAACGCGGACGTCCCGGGATTCACCACCGCGGAAAAGGAGATCGGCCCGACCCTGGAGCGGCTGTTCGGCCAGGCCACGAAGCGCATCATCGTGGCGTCCTTCTCCTCGCACGTCCACCGCGTCCAGCAGGTCCTGGACGCTGCCGCCAAGCACAACCGCAAAGTGGCTTTCGTTGGCCGCTCCATGGTCCGGAACATGGCCATCGCGGAGAAGCTGGGTTACCTGGATGTTCCGCCCGGCCTGATCGTGGACATCAAGAACATCGACAACCTGCCGGACAACCGCGTGGTCCTGATGTCCACCGGTTCCCAGGGGGAGCCGATGGCGGCGTTGTCCCGGATGGCCAACGGCGACCACCGCGTGGTGGTGGGCGACGGCGATACCGTGATCCTGGCGTCCAGCCTCATCCCCGGAAACGAAAACGCAGTCTTCCGCATCATCAACGGCCTGCTGAAACTCGGGGCCGACGTCATCCACAAGGGCAACGCCAAGGTCCACGTCTCCGGCCACGCCGCGGCCGGCGAACTCCTCTACTGCTACAACATCCTTGAGCCCCTCAACGCCATGCCCGTGCACGGCGAGACCCGGCACCTGATCGCCAACGGCAAGATCGCCATCGAGTCCGGTGTCCCGGAAGCCAGCGTGATCCTCGCAGACAACGGTACCGTGATCGACCTGAAGGACCACCGCGCCGACGTGGTGGGACAGGTTGAAGTGGGCTTCGTCTACGTGGACGGGTCCAGCGTGGGCGAAATTACCGACGCCGACCTCAAGGACCGCCGCATCCTCGGCGACGAGGGCTTTATCTCCATCATCACGGTCATCAACCGGACCACCGGCAAGGTTGTCTCCGGTCCGGAAATCCACGCACGCGGCGTGGCCGAGGACGATTCTGTCTTTGATGACATCATCCCCAAGATCAATGCAGCGCTGGAAGAAGCAGTGCTGAACCACGCGGACCACACCAGCCACCAGCTCCAGCAGGTTGTGCGCCGGGTGGTCGGCACCTGGGTCAACCGCAAGCTCCGCCGCAAGCCGATGATCATCCCCGTGGTCCTCGAGGCTTAACAGGTCCCGCACCGGCTCCGGCCCGTATTCCCGCCACGTGCAGGAAGTACGGGCCGGAGGTGTTTAAACGGCCCGAACCGGCCTGCTTGATTGAGGGGGATTGGCGGGCTCCAAATCCCCGGGAAACCCGTGCTGTTCCGGTACCGTGGCTAGTATGGCCACTCGTACTACTTCCGCGCCCAATGGTTCCAGCAGGGCCGGCTCCGGCAGCAAATCCGGCGGCTCCGGCGGCCGCGGGTCCGGCTCCACGGCAGCCAAATCCCAGGCCAGGCCCGCGCGGTCCGGCACTGCCAGGACGCGCCAGCTTCCCGCCGTCGAACACCACCAGCCGTGGCTGCTCCGGGTGGTCGGCGGAGCATGGCTGGCCATTGGCCACCTTGTGGGTGGGGGAGTGCGGCGCATCGGATATGACGTCAGCGACCTCCCGGCTGACGAGCGCCGCGACGGCGCAGCCCTCTTCAACCTGGCCTTGGGTATTTTCATCGCCACTTTCGCCTGGTGGGGCCTGACTGGCTGGTTCCCAGACGCCGTCTATAGCGTGGTGAACGGCACGTTCGGCTGGATGTCACTGCTGCTTCCGCTGATGCTTTTTGTCTGCGCCTTCCGCCTCTTCCGCCAGCCCTTCGACGGGCGCGGCAACAACAGGGTGGGCATCGGATTCCTCATCATGACGTTTGCCGGCTGCGGCCTGGCCCACATTCTGGGCGGACAGCCCACCGTGGCCCAGGGCTTTGACGGCCTGCGCCAGGCCGGCGGAATGCTCGGCTTCCTTGGCGCCTCCCCACTGGCCGCGATCCATCCGGCCGTGCCGCTGGTGCTGTACGGGCTGCTGGCTTTTGTGTCACTGCTCATCATTACCGCCACGCCGTTCGGTGCCATCCCGCGGCGGCTGCGCGGCGCGTATGAGCACCTGATGGGCATCGACCTCCTGGACGAGGAACAGGACGGGAACAAGCACGACCGAAGCTACCTTGAGCGGACGCCGCCTGCGGCGCCCAAAAAGAAGAAGCGGCGCTTCTTCGGCAAGGATAAAGATGCCGACGCCGGCCTGGAAGGTTACGTGGGCGACGAAGCCTTCGAACATGCCGTCGTCGATGACGATGATCCACAGCCCCCACATCCCGCCCCCGGTGTCCGCCGCCCCACCCAGGCGGAGATCGCCGTCGAAAAAATCAAGGCCGCGCAGGGGCTTGGCCCTGCTGCCGCCGGCCACGACAACGCGACCGAAGCCATCCCGATGGTCACCCCCGGTATGGCCGCACCCGCGGGCAAGCCGGCCGCCCCGCCAACCGTGCCCTCCAACCCGGTGGCTCCCGCACCGCCGCCCGTGCCGATCCCGCAGCGCACCGAGCAGCTGTCCCTCGCGGGCGACGTGACCTACACGCTCCCTGCCTCCGACTACCTCACGCCCGGATCCATCCCCAAGGAGCGCACGGAAGCCAACGATGCCGTCGTCGCTGCCCTGACCGACACGCTCCAGCAGTTCAACGTCGACGCCACCGTGACTGGCTTCAGCCGCGGCCCCACCGTCACCCGGTACGAGATCGAACTCGCGTCCGGGACCAAGGTGGAGCGGGTCACGGCGCTGTCCAAGAACATCTCCTACGCAGTGGCCTCCAGCGACGTGCGGATCCTCAGCCCCATCCCGGGAAAATCCGCGATTGGCATCGAAATCCCCAACACGGACCGCGAGACTGTGTCCCTGGGCGATGTGCTCCGCAGCCAGAACGCCCGCCGCACCGAGCACCCGATGGTGATGGGCGTGGGCAAGGACGTCGAAGGCGGTTACGTGGTGGCCAACCTCGCCAAGATGCCCCACCTGCTGGTAGCCGGCGCTACCGGTGCCGGTAAGTCCTCCTTCGTGAACTCCATGATCACCTCCATCCTCATGCGCGCCACCCCGGACGAGGTGCGGATGGTGATGGTGGATCCGAAGCGGGTGGAACTCACCGCTTACGAAGGCGTCCCGCACCTCATCACCCCCATCATCACCAACCCCAAGAAGGCCGCCGAAGCCCTCCAGTGGGTGGTCCGCGAGATGGACGCCCGCTATGACGACCTCGCCAATTACGGGTTCAAGCACATCGACGACTTCAACAAGGCCGTCCGTGCCGGCAAGGTCCAGCCGCCGGTGGACTCCAAGCGCGTCATCCGCCCGTACCCCTACCTGCTGGTGATCGTGGACGAGCTCGCAGACCTCATGATGGTCGCCCCGCGGGACGTTGAAGACTCGATCGTCCGCATCACCCAGCTGGCCCGTGCTGCCGGCATCCACCTGGTCCTGGCTACCCAGCGGCCATCGGTGGACGTGGTGACCGGCCTGATCAAGGCCAACGTTCCCTCCAGGATGGCCTTCGCCACCTCCTCCGTGACCGACTCCCGCGTGGTCCTGGACCAGCCGGGCGCCGAAAAGCTCATCGGGCAGGGTGACGCGCTCTTCCTGCCCATGGGCGCCTCCAAGGCCATGCGTGTCCAGGGAGCCTGGGTCACGGAGTCTGAAATCCACAAGGTGGTGGAGCACGTCAAGGGACAACTCCAGGCCACCTACCGCGACGACGTTGCGGCGGAGGCGCCCAAGAAACAGATCGACGACGACATCGGGGACGACCTCGAGGTACTGCTGCAGGCCACCGAACTGGTGGTCACCACACAGTTCGGCTCCACCTCCATGCTGCAGCGCAAGCTGCGCGTCGGATTCGCCAAGGCGGGCCGCCTCATGGACCTGCTCGAATCAAGGGGAGTGGTGGGCCCTTCCGAAGGATCGAAGGCCCGCGACGTGCTGGTGAAACCGGACGACCTCGCCCCCGTCCTGGCCGCCATGAAGGGCCAGGAGGCTCCGGCCGCACCGGATGCCCAGACGGCCGCGCTCAGCGACAACGCCAACGCGAACATTGCCCAGGGCGGGTACGCCGAAGACCTGGTGGCCGCGGACTTGGACCAGCGAAAGCAGAACGTGGAATATTACGACGGCTCCGATTCCCCGCCCGGCGGGTATGACGACGAGGACGGCTCCGAAGACGCCTGGTCCCTCACCGGGCGCTAGGCCGAAGACTGTAGCCTAGAAAGGTGACAAGTACCGATGCAACCGCCGCCGGCCGTGCCGGGGTCTGGAACCTTCCCAATATCCTGACCATGCTCCGCATCGCGCTGGTGCCGTTCTTCGTCTGGTTCCTGATCGCGGACGCGCCCGGACTCCACAGCCAGTCCGGGCCCTGGCGCTGGGCAGCAGCGGCCGCGTTCGCCGTCGCGATTTACACTGACAAACTCGACGGCGATATCGCCAGGAGCCGGAACCTGGTGACCGATTTCGGCAAGATCGCCGACCCCATCGCAGACAAGCTGCTCATCGGTTCTGCCCTGGTGATGCTGTCCGTGCTCGGCGAACTGCCCTGGTGGGCCACCCTGGTGATCCTGGTGCGTGAATGGGGCGTCACCGCCCTGCGCTTCTTCGTCATCCGTTACGGCGTTATTCCCGCCTCGCGGGGCGGGAAGCTTAAAACCGTGGTCCAGACCCTGGCCATCTTCCTGTACCTCCTCCCGCTGGCCGCCGTTGCGCCGTGGCTCACCTGGGCGGCATTCGCCGTCATGATGGTGGCCGTGGCAATCACCGTCTGGACCGGCGTCGAGTACGTGATCGAGGCGATGCGCCTGCGCGCCAAGGGGAAAGTCCAGGGAACCAAAAACAGCGGACAGGAACCGGCATGAACAACCAGCACCATCTGTCGCTTCACCACCTGTCGGAGCAGGCCGTCCGCCAGGCCCTCGAGCTCAAGCGTACGGTGGCAACAGCCGAGTCGCTGACAGCCGGCATGGTGTCCGCAGTCCTCGCTGACACTCCGGGCGCCTCCGGGATGCTGCAGGGCGGAGTGGTGGCCTACCAGAACTCCGTCAAAACGGACGTGCTGAAGGTCTCCGCGGAACTGCTGGCCCGTGTGGGATCCGTTGATACCGGGGTGGCCGCCGACATGGCACAAGGTGCCCGGACGGCCCTTGGCGCCGATATTGGCGTCTCCACCACGGGTGTTGCCGGACCGGAAGCCCACGACGGAAAACCGGTGGGAACGGTGTATATAGGCATTGCTACGGCAGCAGGAACAAACGGCTACGAGTATGTGTTTTCAGGGAACCGGTCGGAGATCCGGGGGCAGGCCTGCGGCGCTGCGCTGGAACGGCTGATCGAAGCCCTGGCTTCCTGAAGTTACCGGGCTGTAAAGTTGATGGGAACAAAAGCCGGTACCGATTAGTTATTACATTGTGTCGCTTCCGGAGAGCGGAGGCGCCTAGGATGAAAACACCAACGGTTCGCTTCACGGCGAACCGGACTAAACGAGGAGCAAGGCGATACAGATGGTAAAGCAGCCCGTATCCGTAAACGGCGTTGTCCGCTGGAAGGATGTGGGCCTCGCCGATCAGGCTAAGAGCGAACAGAAGGAGCGCAAGATGGTGGTACTTCGTCACGAAATCGGTGATGTCCTGCGCGATGTTCGCCAGCGTCAGGGGCGCACGCTCCGTGAAGTCTCGCACAGCGCCCGTGTCTCCCTGGGTTACCTCAGCGAAGTGGAGCGCGGTCAGAAGGAAGCATCTTCCGAGCTGCTGTCTTCAATCTGCTCGGCCCTGGACGTCCCGTTGTCCAGCATGCTCCGCGAGGTCAGCGACCGGGTGGCAGTAGCCGAAGGCGTAGCCGTTCCGGACACCGTTCCGCAGGAATTCTCCCAGCGTTACGGACGCGACCTTGAGCGCGACCTGAACAACGAACTCAACGATGAACTTTCAACGGGACTCCTCTCCGGCGCCCGGTAAGGATTGATCCACCACACGGTGGAATCCTGCACGTTGAAGCCCCCGGCAATCCGCCGGGGGCTTCACGTGTTTCTGCTCACGAACGTGGGCCCTACTTCTCCCCGGCCGGGGCGGCAGGCGGACCATCCTGCGGGAAACCGTCACGCTCATACGTTGCGTTCAGCTTGGCCATAAACCGGGCCAGCTCCTGCAAGTCCTCCACCGGCCATTCACCCAGCCGCTCCCGAAAGACCTGGCGGCGCGCGTCCTGGACCTGGTGCATCTTTTCCTCGCCCTTGGGGGTCAGCTGGATGGCCTGGGCGCGCCCGTCCAGCGGATCGGCTTCCTTGGAAACCAGGCCGATGTTTTCGAGGAATGCAATCTGCCGGCTGACTGACGGCTTGCCCACACCGATGTTCATCGCGAGATCCGTGAGCCGGATAGGGCCCTCCCGGCGGATGACTGTCAACAGGCCGTAGGCGGCGGGCTCCATGTCCGGGTGGACCTGGCGGGAAAGCTGGTTGGAGATGGCCCGCGCGCGCCGCCAGAAGAGGCTGATCTGGTGTTCGACGTTCTGCAGGGCTGCGTCCACCAAATAATCGTCGTCGCGGCCGTCAGGGGTCGGGGCGGCAGGGGAGTTGCTCATGGCAACAATTCTAAGGGTGCGCGATCATGAGAGACTTTTCAGGTGCGAATCAGCGACTATTGGCGACTTATGGACGACGAATTTGGCGCCGGCTACTCGCGGGTCCTCAGCAGCACCCTTGTTCTTGCCGGCGTGGGTGGCCGCACCGCGGACCAGGCGCTGGCCGCCGGCGTGGAACCGCGCAAGGTGTGGCTGGCGGTCTGTGATGTCCAGGATGTTCCCGCCGGACGCCGGCTTGGCCGGGACATGAAGCCCCGCGCCGAATAGCCGAATCTTCCTGACACGCCGGGCCATTGTTCGAATACCTGTTCGGGTAAAGCTATGCTTTTCACAGCGGGTTATCCACATAGCTGCCGTCCTCCGGCCGGAATGTCAGTGGGTCCCATTAGCGTCAGAGATGACCAATAAACGGCCCCTGAGGCCACTCCAAAGCGAGAAAGCATTAGAGGTGTGAACCATGGCGGCAGCCCCGGATCGTGCAAAAGCGCTCGAAGCAGCGCTGGCCCAGATCGACAAGCAGTTCGGTAAAGGCTCAGTCATGCGGCTCGGCGACGAAGTCCGGGCACCCATCGAGGTTATCCCCACCGGCTCCATTGCCCTGGACGTAGCACTGGGAATTGGCGGCCTTCCCCGCGGCCGCGTGGTTGAGATCTACGGCCCGGAATCCTCCGGTAAAACCACCGTGGCACTGCACGCCGTGGCCAACGCCCAGCGCCTGGGCGGCATCGCTGCCTTCATCGACGCCGAGCACGCCCTTGACCCCGAGTACGCCGCCAAGCTCGGTGTGGACACGGACGCGCTCCTGGTCTCCCAGCCGGACACCGGCGAGCAGGCGCTGGAGATCATGGACATGCTCGTCGGTTCAGGCTCCCTCGACGTCATCGTCATCGACTCCGTCGCCGCCCTGGTGCCCCGCGCCGAAATCGAGGGCGACATGGGCGACAGCCACGTGGGCCTCCAGGCCCGGCTGATGAGCCAGGCCCTGCGTAAGATCACCGGCCGCCTGAGCCAGACCAAAACCACGGCGATCTTCATCAACCAGCTCCGTGAAAAGATCGGCGTCTTCTTCGGTTCCCCCGAAACCACCACCGGTGGTAAGGCCCTGAAGTTCTACGCCTCCATCCGTATCGACGTGCGCCGCATCCAGACCCTCAAGGAAGGCGCGGATTCGGTCGGTAACCGCACGAAAGCCAAGATCGTCAAGAACAAGATGGCCCCGCCCTTCAAGGTGGCCGAGTTCGACATCATCTACGGCCAGGGCATCTCCCGCGAGGGCGGCATCATCGACATGGGTGTTGAGCACGGCATCATCAAGAAGTCCGGCTCCTGGTTCACGTACGACGGCGACCAGCTGGGCCAGGGCATGGAAAACTCCCGCCGGTTCCTCCGGGACAACCCGGAGCTCGCCGCCGAGTTGGAGCGGCTGATCAAGGAAAAGCTTGGAGTCGGCGTGAAGCCTGCCGAGGCCGAGTCCAAGGACTCCCCGAAGCTGAAGGCTGTTGACGGGTTCTAACCGTTGAGGGGTACTGACGATGCGCGTCCCCGCCGGTCCCGGACCGGCGGGCGGCGCGCTGCTTCCTTTGCAGATTCTTACCCGGACGGCCCGGAACCTGACTCTCCGATTTCGGAGGACCTCGAACCGGATCCCTTCTCGGTGGCCCAGGCCATTGTCTACCGGCAGTTGACCGCGTCGGCGAAAAGCAGGCTTCAACTGGCCCGCAAGCTTTCCGAGCGGAACATCCCGGAGCACGTTGCTGAGGCGGTCCTGGACAAGTTCGAGGAAGCCCGCCTCATCAATGACGCCGATTTCGCTGACATGTGGGTGCGGAGCCGTTCGCAGTCCCGCAAGCTGGCCAAGGGTGCGCTCCGCCGGGAACTGGCGGAAAAAGGTGTGGACCAGGAAACCGCTGCGGCGGCCCTGGAGCAGATCTCCGACCATGATGAGGAAGCCGCTGCGAGGAGCCTGGTGGAGCGGAAGCTGCGGCCCGGCGCCGATCTGGCAGACCAGGCAGAGCGGGACAAAGCCACGCGCCGGCTGGCATCGATGCTGGCGCGGAAGGGTTACCAGCCGTCCCAGGCCTTCCGCATCGTCACCGAGGTCCTGGACGCCCATCCGGCTCCAGACCATGATGAGCCTTTGAACCGGTACCCTTAACAGGTGAGTTTGACCATTCCTTCCCCCGTTTCCGGCCCAGGCGCTGTTGTGGAGTTGGGCGCTGCCCAGGCTGCGTCCATCTTGGAAAACGGTACCCAGAAGCCACGCACCTACGAGGTCCGTACCTTCGGCTGCCAAATGAACGTGCATGATTCCGAGCGTATGGCGGGCATGCTGGAGAATGCAGGCTACGTGCCGGCGGACGGCGGGCAGGCCGACGTCGTGGTCTTCAACACCTGTGCCGTGCGGGAAAACGCGGACAACAAGCTCTACGGCAACCTCGGTATGCTGGCCCCCGTGAAGGCAGCCAACCCGGGAATGCAGATCGCGGTGGGCGGCTGCCTGGCGCAGAAGGACCGGGAGACGATCCTGAAGAAGGCGCCCTGGGTGGACGCCGTCTTCGGCACGCACAACGTTGGTGCCCTGCCCGCCCTGCTGGAGCGGGCCCGGCACAACCACGAGGCCCAGCTGGAGATCCTCGAGTCCCTGGACGTTTTCCCGTCCACCCTCCCCACCAAGCGCGATTCCGTCTACTCGGGCTGGGTTTCCATTTCGGTGGGCTGCAACAACACCTGCACCTTCTGCATCGTTCCGGCCCTGCGTGGCAAGGAGAAGGACCGCCGCCCCGGCGACATTCTCGCGGAGATCCAGGCCCTCGTTGATGACGGTGCCATCGAAGTCACCCTGCTGGGACAGAACGTGAACTCCTACGGCGTGGAGTTCGGCGACCGGCAGGCCTTCTCCAAACTCCTTCGCGCCTGCGGTGACATTGAGGGACTGGAACGCGTCCGTTTCACCAGCCCCCACCCGGCCGCCTTCACAGACGACGTCATTGACGCCATGGCCGAAACACCGAATGTGATGCCGCAGCTGCACATGCCGCTGCAGTCGGGCTCGGACAAGGTCCTGCGCGACATGAAGCGCTCCTACCGGTCGGCGAAGTTCCTGGGCATCCTGGACAAGGTCCGTGAAAAGATTCCCCATGCCGCCATCTCCACGGACATCATCGTTGGCTTCCCGGGTGAAACCGAAGAGGACTTCCACGCGACCCTCGACGTCGTGGAGAAGTCCCGCTTCGCCACGGCCTTCACGTTCCAGTACTCCAAACGCCCCGGAACCCCCGCTGCGGACTTGCCGGACCAGCTTCCCAAGGCAGTGGTGCAGGAACGCTTCGAACGGCTCACCGAACTCCAGGACCGCATCGCCGCCGAGGAAAACCGCAAGCAGCTCGGCCGCAAAGTTGAGGTTATGGTCACTGCGCAGTCGGGACGGAAGGCCGGGGAAACCCACCGCTTGTCCGGCCGGTCCCAAGACCAGCGGCTGGTGCACTTCTCCGTCCCTGACGGCGCTGAAGCACCGCGCCCGGGCGACCTCGTAACGGTCACCATCACGGAGGCCGCAGCCTTCCACCTCGTGGCCGATCCCACCCTTGACGATTACAGCCTCCGCCGTTCCCGCGCCGGCGACGCCTGGGACAGGTCGCAGGCCGATTCCTGCGGTGTTCCCGCCCCGGGCACCGGCGACGGCAGGACCGGGGTTTCCCTCGGCATGCCCTCGCTGCCTGTGCGCACCCGCTGACCGGTGGGCTCCCAGCCTGTTATCGCCGTCGTCGGTCCCACCGGCTCAGGCAAGTCAGACCTGGCGGTCAACCTGGCACTCGAACTGGACGGCGAAGTCATCAACGCCGACGCCATGCAGTTCTATCGCGGCATGGACATCGGTACGGCGAAAATGAGCCCCGCTGAACGCAGGGGAGTGCCGCACCACCTTCTGGACATCCTGGATGTGACCCAGGAGGCCAGCGTCTCGCAGTTCCAGGAGCAGGCAAGGGCCGCCATCACCGATATCCACGCGCGCGGCAAGCGGGCCATCCTCGCCGGGGGTTCCGGCCTGTACGTGCGGGCCGCCCTGGACGTCCTGGAATTCCCCGGAACAGATAAGGCGCTGCGGCAGCAGCTTGAGGAAGAGCTGGCGGCCCAGGGCTCGGCGGCACTGCTGGCCCGGCTCCAGGCCGTTGATCCGGTGTCCGCCGCCCGGCTCCTCGATGACCGGCGCATCATCCGCGCATTGGAGGTCCATCACCTCACCGGCCGCCCGTTCAGTTCCTTTATGCCGCAACGGGAGTACTTCCAGCCTGCAGTGCAGATCGGCCTCACCGTGGACCGGGACCAACTGCGCGAGCGGCTGGCGCTCCGCGTGCACCGCATGGTGGACAGCGGGCTGCTTGCCGAGGTGGAGCGGCTCGAAGCCCAAGGACTGCGGGAGGGCAAAACAGCGCCCCGCGCCCTGGGCTACGCACAGTTCCTGCGGGTGCTCGACGGCGCAGCAACAGTCGCGGAGGCCGTTGACGAAACCATCGTGGCCACGCGCCAGTTCGCCCGTCGCCAGCTGACCTGGTTCCGGGCTGACCCGCGCATCAACTGGCTGGACTGGCAGGACCTCGGGCTGACGTCCCGCGCGGCAGCACTCTGCGGCTGAAGGGCTGCTTTGCTAAGGAGGTCCTTGTCCGCGTCTGGGGCAGTTCCTGCCGCGGGGGTCGCGTTATGGAGAGACACTTCGGTTTCGGGCCTGCTCAGCCCGGCCGGTACGCTTGACAGCATGAATGAAACCCTTGCCGAGTCAACCGGGCACGCCTTCCGCACGCTGGGCGGGCTCCGCTTCTCCAAGGGCCACGGCACCGGCAACGATTTTGTCCTGGTGGCCGATCCGGAGGGCGAACACACCATAGCGGCTGAGCAGGTGGCCGCCCTGTGCGACCGCCACCGCGGCATCGGCGGCGACGGCCTGATCCGGGCGGTCCCGTCCCGATTCCTGCCCGAAGGCCGGGAGCTGCTGACCGGCACCCCTGATGCCGAATGGTTCATGGACTACCGCAACGGCGACGGATCACTGTCCGAGATGTGCGGCAACGGCGTCCGCGTCTTCGTGCACTTCCTCCGCACGGAGGGCCTGATCGACCTGCCCGACGGCGGTGCACTCACCATCGGCACCCGCGCCGGCACCAAAACAGTGGTGCGCACAGGCGAGGATTACGCCGTCGATATGGGACCGTGGGAGTTCATCTTCCCCGGCGAGGCCACCGCCAAGGCCATGGACTCGCTGGTGACTGCTGACGGACTGGAAGTTCCCCGTCCCGCGTTATCCGTCAGCATGGGCAACCCCCACACCGTGGTTGCCCTCGCGGAACTCTCGGAACTGGCAGGGACCAGGCTGTACACCGCGCCCGAGGTGGACCCGGTGCCCGCCAACGGCACCAATGTGGAGTTTGTGGTTCCGTCCGACCCGCTGGTGCACGACGGCGTCGGTTCCGTCACCATGCGAGTCCACGAACGCGGCGTGGGGGAGACCCAGTCCTGCGGCACAGGCGCATGCGCCGCCGCCGTCGCCATCCGGCACTGGGCAGGAGCGGAAGCTCCGGACACCTGGCGGGTCAACGTTCCCGGAGGTGTAGTAGGCGTGAAGTTTTTCGCCGGCCCCGGTGGCCATGAACACGTGGAGCTCAGCGGGCCCGCCGTTATTGTGGCAACAGGGACGCTTTCCTGACCTTCAAAATCCGGAACGACTTGGATGTTGATTCCCGGGTTACGGCAAAGGAATCATCCAGTTCGGCCGCCAGCCAGCGCTGCAGGGAGTCCGAGCCCAGGTTTTTTTGCACCACGAGCCATGCCGTTCCACCCGGTGCCAGGCGGGGCAGCCACAGCTTCAGCAGGGAATGCAGTTCGTCCTTGCCGATCCGGATGGGCGGGTTGGACCAGATGGTGTCGAAACGCACGCCCGGATCTACAGCATCGGGCGCGCTGGCCACCACGTTAGTCAGTCCCAGCGCTGTCGCATTCTCATTGGTCAGGGTGATGCAGCGTTCGTTGACGTCCACCGCGTAGACCTTTGAATGCGGCGCCCGCAGGGCCATGGTCAGCGCAATGGGGCCCCAGCCGCAGCCGATGTCCAGCAGGTTGCCGGTGGGCGAAGGGGCGGGGACCTCGGCGAGGAGCACCGCCGTTCCCTTGTCGATGCCGTCCGGGCTGAAGATCCCGCTTGAAGTCTGCAGCCGCCGCGTTTCCCCTGCCAGTTCCACCGTGAGCGGCTTGCGGGTAAACGGGCCGGCGGGGGATGAACTGAAATAGTGTGCGGACTCCATAACTGGCCAGAGTAGTTCCCCTTGCAGCGTAATGGGAAACCGCCGCGGGGGACGGTCTGTTAGGGTAGAACCCATGTTCCTGATCTTCGAGTAGCCGGCACGGGCCACGCCCGTCCCGAAGAAACTGTCCCACAGCGATGCAGGCATTTACGCCTTCCGCACATGTGCACCGGACCACGCATAGGCGTTCGCTCCGGCCGCCGGACAATACTCGAAAGTCAGCCTCCTGCTGTCCCTTTCGGCGATTCTCCGGCCTCTTCCGCTTCGCCACCTCGCGTGAGGTGGCAACCACCCGCCGGACCGCTTGCTGCCCGGCGGGACAATCCAGGAGAACTACATGACCGCAGGCCGTCAGCCCAGCGCGAATACTTCCCCAATCACCACCAATCGGCACTATTCTGGAAATGCCGAACCTTCTAAGGAGACCATGACCAGCCAGCCCAACACCGGATCCGATCCAGCCGCCCAGGACATGAGTCCTGAGGAAATACAGGCTGTCATCGACCGGATTCTCTCCAAGGACGTACCGGCCAAAACCGTCAGCACGCCAAGCACAACGCAACGCGGCGACGGAAAAGGGGTACTGGGGAAAGCCCAGGCAATCTCCCGCCTGGATGAAGAACATTCAACGTACGACGGCGACCAGCAGGACCTCGAGGAACGCCGCGCCCTGCGGCGCACGGCCGGGCTGTCCACCGAACTCGAAGACGTCACCGAAGTCGAATACCGGCAGCTGCGCCTGGAACGGGTGGTCCTTGCAGGCATTTGGTCTGAAGGAACCCTGGCGGACGCGGAAAACTCGCTGCGCGAACTCGCCGCCCTCGCCGAAACCGCCGGTTCAGAGGTCCTGGACGGACTGGTCCAGCGCCGTGACAAGCCGGACCCCGGAACGTTCCTGGGCTCCGGCAAGGCGCTGGAGCTGAAGGACATCGTGATGTCCACCGGCGCCGATACCGTGGTGGTGGACGCCGAGCTGGCTCCGTCCCAGCGCCGTGGCCTTGAGGACATCGTCAAGGTCAAGGTGATCGACCGGACCGGACTGATCCTCGACATTTTCGCGCAGCACGCCAAGAGCCGGGAAGGCAAGGCCCAGGTGGAGCTGGCGCAGCTCGAATACCTGCTGCCGCGCCTCCGCGGCTGGGGCGAGTCGATGTCCCGCCAGGCCGGTGGCCAAGTGGGCGGCGCTGCGGCCGGTATGGGTTCACGTGGTCCCGGTGAAACCAAGATCGAACTGGACCGCCGGAGGATCCGCACGCGCATGGCCAAGCTGCGGCGGGAGATCGCCGCGATGAAGCCCGCCCGCGAAACCAAACGCGCCAACCGCCGTCGTAATGAGGTGCCCTCGGTGGCCATCGCCGGGTACACCAACGCCGGCAAGTCCTCATTGCTGAACCGGCTGACGGACGCCGGCGTGCTGGTGGAGAACGCACTGTTCGCCACGCTGGATCCCACGGTCCGGAAGGCAGAAACTGCTGACGGCCTCGGCTACACGCTGGCGGATACCGTCGGTTTTGTCCGCTCGCTGCCCACGCAGCTGGTGGAGGCCTTCCGCTCCACGCTCGAAGAGGTGGCGGACTCCGATCTGATCCTCCACGTGGTGGACGTTTCACACCCGGACCCCGAAGGCCAGATCGCTGCTGTCCGCAAGGTCTTCAGCGAAGTGGACGCCCGCAAGGTTCCGGAGATCATCGTCCTGAACAAGGCTGACGCCGCCGATCCTTTTGTGGTGGAACGGCTGAAGCAGCGCGAACCGCGGAACGTCGTGGTCTCGGCACGTACCGGGGAAGGCATCCCCGAACTGCTGCAGGCCATCAGTGAGGCCATCCCGCGTCCGTCCGTCAAGCTCGAGCTGCTCATTCCCTACGACCGTGGGGACCTGGTCAGCAAGCTGCACGAATCGGATGCCGAGATCATCAGCGTTGACCATGATGAAGCCGGTACCCGGGCAGTTGTCAAAGTCCGGGAAGGCCTCGCGGCTGAACTGGAATCATTCGTCACCCATGACTGACCTCGTGGCTGACGAAGCCACAGGAACGGCCGGCGAGCAGTTCGTCATCGAACTGCTCGACCGGGCCGTTGCAGGCATGGGCGGGCAGAGCCGGGACGGCCAGCACGAGATGGCCAGGCACGTGGCGCGGGCCATCGAAACCGGGGACCACCTGCTCGTCCAGGCCGGCACGGGTACCGGAAAGTCGTTGGCGTATCTCATACCCCTGATAGCCCATGCCCTGGAGAGCAACAAGCCGGCCCTGGTGTCCACCGCGACCCTCGCCCTGCAGACCCAGATTGTGGGGAGGGACCTTCCCCGGCTCCTGAAAAACATCACTCCCGCCCTGGACCGGCCCGTCAAAGTGGCGCTGGTCAAGGGCCGGTCCAACTATGTGTGCCTGCATAAACTCGAAGGTGGTTTTCCCTCCGAGGAACCCGCCGAGGGCCAGCTGTTTTCCCTGGGGGAAGACACCAGCGTGCCGCACTTTGCCGCGGCCGTAGGCGGTCCTGCCTCCCAGCTCGGCAAGGAAGTGGTCCGCCTCCGGGAATGGGCGGAGAAGACCACCACCGGGGACCGGGACGAGCTCCTGCCCGGCGTCACGGACCGCGCCTGGCGGCAGGTCTCCGTCACGTCAATGGAATGCCTGGGGGCGCAAAAGTGCCCCATGGCGGCAGAATGCTTCAGCGAGCTGGCCCGCCAGAACGCCGACGAAGCCGATGTTGTGGTCACCAACCATGCCATGCTCGCCGTCAGTGCTTTCGAAGGTTTGGCCGTGCTGCCCGAGTATGACGTGGTGGTGGTTGATGAGGCCCACGAGCTCCAGGACCGGGTGACCGGGGCTGTTTCCGGGCAGCTCTCGGTGGCCATGGTCCATGCCGCTGCCGCAGGTGCCCGCAAGCACACAGCCATCACCGTGGATGCGCTCAACGCCGCTGCCGCCAACCTCGAGCTGGCCCTGGCGGGAGTCCCCAACGGACTGCTGCCCAACGGCCTGAACGATGAGCAGCTCGACTGCGTGGACCAGCTTCGCGAGGCCTGCCGGGCGGCCCTGTCCGATTCCAAGGGGGACAGCAGTACAACTGCCGACGGCGGACGGCAGCTCGCCCGTTCCCGGCTGATGGTCATCCTGGAACTGTGCGAACGGCTCCTCGCGGCCCGCGAAAACAGGGAAGTGGTGTGGTTCTCCCGCACCAGCTCCTTTGACCCGCAGCAGGGATACTCCCAGCCGGACGAGACCGCGCCCGCGCTAATCAACGTTGCCCCGCTGTCCGTGGCGGGACGGCTGCGGGAGGGCCTGTTCGCCGGGCATACGGTGGTGCTGACCTCGGCAACCCTGGCCATCGGTTCCGCGTTCGAGCCCGCCGCCGGAGGCCTGGGCCTCGTCGGCGAGGGCGCGCCCAGCTGGACCGGCGTCGATGTGGGATCGCCCTTCGACTACCCCAAGCAGGGCATCCTCTACGTGGCCGGGCACCTGCCCAAGCCCGGCCGTGGAGCGTCCCCGGAATCCCTGGCCGAACTGGAAGCCCTGATCCGGGCATCCAGCGGCGGTGCGCTGTGCCTGTTTTCGTCCCGCCGGGCGGCTGAGGAAGCGGCCGATGCGCTGCGGCCAAAGCTGGGAATGACCATCCTCTGCCAGGGCGACTCCACCATGACGGCCCTGGTGAAGCAGTTTGCGGACGAACCCGATACCTGCCTGTTCGGCACCATGTCCCTATGGCAGGGGGTGGATGTTCCCGGCGGGTCCTGCCGGCTGGTGGTCATTGACCGGATTCCGTTCCCGCGGCCGGACGATCCACTGATGACGGCCCGCTCCCGCGCCGTGGCGCAGGCCGGCGGTAACGGCTTTATGTCCGTTTCAGCCACCCATGCTGCCATCCGCCTGGCCCAGGGAGCCGGACGGCTGATCCGCTCGACGGGCGACAAGGGCGTGGTGGCCGTACTGGACTCCCGGCTCGCCACCGAACGCTATGCAGGCTTCCTTCGCGGCGCGCTGCCGCCCTTCTGGCCCACGACGGACCGGAAGACGGCCATCGCGGCGCTTGAGCGGTTGGCGCAGGAGAACTCCTGACGCTGCCGGGAGTGCCTTCGCGCTGCCGGCGGCCTTCAGGTTCGCGCAACACCTTCGCGTTGCGGGTGAACGCCTGACGCTTTCTAGAGCGAGCGGAGCACCGACACAACCTTGCCCATGATGGTGGCGTGGTCGCCCAGGATGGGTTCGTACTGGGTGTTCTGCGGCAGCAGCCAGGTGTGGCCGTCCCGCTGACGGAAGGTCTTGACGGTGGCTTCGTCGTCCAGCAGCGCCGCGACGATATCCCCGTTGGCGGCGTCCGCCTGGCGGCGTACCACCACCCAGTCGCCGTCGCAGATCGCTGCGTCCACCATCGAATCGCCGGCCACCCTGAGCATAAACAGTTCCCCCTGGCCCACGAGCTGGCGGGGCAGCGGCAGGACATCCTCCACCACCTGGTCGGCCAGGATGGGACCACCGGCGGCGATGCGGCCCACGAGGGGAACCATCGCAGTGTCCATGGCGGTGGGAAGTTGGGTCACCGTGCTGCCGCTGCCCGGCAGCAGGACAGAAGGCTCGGTTGCCGGCTTGGTTGAACCACCATCCAACGTCAGAGGCATCAGCACCTCCATGGCGCGGGGCCGTTTCGGGTCGCGGCGAAGGTAGCCGAGCTTTTCCAGCTGCGACAGCTGGTGCGTAACGCTGGACAAGCTCGCCAGGCCCACGGTGTCACCGATTTCCCGCATGGACGGCGGGTAGCCGTTGTCATTGACCGAGCGCTGGATAGTTTCAAGGATTTTCTTTTGCCGCGGCGTCAGGCCCTTGGCGGTCTTCTTCGGTTGGGAGGTTGCCCTGCCCCCGGCGGCTGCTGCTGCCATATTCGCCAATGCCTTTCAGTTTGCCCTTGCCGTTTGGCCCGGACCTGGAGTTGCCGCCGTAATTGTCAGACCCTGCTGATCAACTTCAGAGGTGGTTGTTCTTGTCTTCCAAGCTAGGCCAGCCACATTGCATTTTCAAACATTTGTTCTAGCGAGTCTCGACATTATTCGTTGATAAGTGCTAAAACAGAGAAAGCAAAGTTCGAACATCTGTTCTACTCGGCTTCAAGCCATTCGAAAACCAGGACCACGTCCCGGGGACATCGACGGCCACCGGGCGAACATCGGGCAGCACGGTCAGGTCCAGGAGGGCTCAGTTCATGTCAGCTACATCTGCTTCACAGGGTTCACGTCCGCAGCTTCTTTCAGTGCATCAACTCATGGCGCAGCCGGCGCGCCCGGCCCCCCTGCCGCCGCTGCGCCTGACCCGGCGCGGAAAGATCGTCCTGATCGGCATCCCCCTGGTCCTGCTGGCGGCGTTGCTGCTCTCCCTCGCCGGCTTCTTCAACTCGCCGGCAAAGGCCTCAGACTCCGCGGCGGACCTTTCCCTTACCCCCACGGTTACTGTCACCGTACAGCCGGGCCAGTCACTGTGGGCCATAGCCGGTACCGTCGACCCGGAGCGTGATGCCCGTGACGTTGTGGCAGACATCGTCCAGCTCAACAACCTGACTGCCGGCGTGGTCCATCCCGGGCAACAGCTCTACGTACCCACGCCCTAGCGCCAGGCACTGTCGCAGCGGAGCTGCACGCTGAGCGCGAACAGCGCACCGTCACATTTTCCGGTCTCCCGCACGGGCACTAAACTGTTCAGGTGAATGACCAGCTAGAGCGCCTGAACCGGCTTCCCCTCCGCAACAACCTTCGTGGCCTTACCCCGTACGGCGCGCCCCAGCTGGATGTCCCCATCCTCCTCAACGTCAACGAGAACACCCATGGTGTGCCCGCGGATGTCCGCGCCGCCATCAGTGCGGCAGTGACGGAGGCCGCTGCAGGGCTCAACCGGTATCCTGACCGCGAATTTACCGAGCTGCGCACGGCCCTCGCGGAGTATCTGGGGCACGGGCTCGATGCATCGAACGTGTGGGCGGCCAACGGCTCCAACGAGGTACTCCAGCAGATCCTCCAGGCTTTCGGCGGCCCCGGCCGCAGCGCGCTGGGCTTTCCCCCCACGTACTCCATGTACCCGCTGCTGGCCAGCGGCACGGACACCGAATACATTGTTGGCGAACGGGCTGACGGTTACGGCCTCACTGCTGAATCTGCCGCCCTGCAGGTCAAGGAACTCCAGCCCAATATCGTTTTCCTCTGCTCCCCGAACAACCCCACGGGTACCGGCCTTGGACTTGACGTGGTGGAGGCCGTATACGAGGCCGGCGAAGCCAGCCAGACGATCGTCATCGTGGATGAGGCGTACCACGAGTTCGCCCATGACGGCACGCCCAGCGCCCTTTCCCTCCTGCCAGGGCGGGAGCGGCTGATTGTCTCGCGCACCATGAGCAAGGCATTTGCCCTGGCCGGGGCGCGCCTCGGCTACATGGCCGCAGCGCCAGAGGTCACCGATGCGCTGCGGCTGGTACGGCTCCCGTACCACCTGTCCGCCATCACCCAGGCCACCGCCCTGGCTGCCCTTCAGCACCGCGAGGCGCTGATGGCGGACGTTGAAGACATCAAGAAACAGCGCGACCGGATTGTGGCGGAGCTGACCAGGATGGGCCTGAAGCCCGCCGCCTCGGACTCCAACTACGTATTCTTCGGCGGGCTGGAGAACCCACACCAGGTCTGGCAGGAGCTGCTCGACGCGGGCGTGCTGATCCGGGACGTCGGAATTCCTGGCCACCTTCGCGTCACCGCAGGCACTGAGACGGAAACCACAGCCTTCCTCACGTCCCTGGAAAGCATCCTTGCCGGCCAGGCCAGGCTTCCGGCCTAGACTGGAAGTACCGGCGCTGGACGCCTGAACCACTCCTTCTTCCCAAAGGACACTTGACCATGAGTTCCACCGGATCCAATGCGGCCAGGACCGCGCGCATGGAGCGTGCCACCAGCGAGTCCTCCGTGCTCGTGGAGATCAACCTTGACGGTACCGGCATCTCGGACATCGACACGTCGGTGCCCTTCTACGACCACATGCTCACCGCGCTGTGCAAGCACTCGCTCATTGACCTGACGGTGAAGGCGACCGGAGACACCCACATCGACGTCCACCACACGGTGGAGGATGTTGCCATCACGTTCGGAGAGGTGCTGCGAACGGCCCTGGGGAACAAGGCCGGAATCCGCCGCTTCGGTGAAGCCACCGTGCCACTGGACGAGGCACTGGCGCACGCCGTGGTCGACGTCTCCGGCCGCCCGTACCTCGTGCACGGCGGGGAACCTGCAGGCCAGGAGTACCACCTGATCGGCGGCCACTTCACCGGCTCGCTGACCCGCCACGTCTTTGAAGCGATCACCCTGCACGCGGGGATCTGCCTGCACATGAACGTCATCGCGGGAAGGGATCCGCACCACATCGTCGAGGCCCAGTTCAAGGCGTTCGCCCGTGCCCTGCGCGCAGCTGTTGAGTCCGATCCCCGCGTCGAAGGCATTCCCTCCACCAAGGGTGCGCTGTGAGCGGCCAGGTCCTTCGGGACGGCGCCATCATCGATCCCTCTGCTTCACAGAAGCTGCCGTCACCCGAGGGGAAACCCACGGTCACGGTCCTCGACTACGGTTCCGGGAACGTCCGCTCGGCAGTCCGTGCGCTGGAGCGCGCTGGCGCCGAGGTGATCCTCAGCTCCAAGCCCGAGGATGTCCTGAACGCCGACGGCCTGGTGGTCCCCGGCGTGGGCGCTTTTGAAACAGTTATGCGCGAACTCAAAGCAGTGGACGGCATCCGCCTCATCGGCCGGCGCGTCGCCGGCGGCCGCCCCGTCCTGGCCATCTGCGTAGGCCTTCAGGTGCTGTTCGAAGCAGGCGTGGAGCACGGTACCGAGGCTGAAGGCATCGGCGAATGGCCCGGCAAGGTGGAACTCCTGCCCGCGGAGGTTGTTCCGCACATGGGCTGGAACACCGTCAAGGTACCGGAAGGCTCAAAGCTTTTTGCCGGCGTCGAAAACGAACGGTTCTACTTCGTGCACTCCTACGGTGTGCAGGAATGGAACTTCGACGTCATCCAGCCACGGATGGCCGCGCCCCTGGTCACCTGGTCCGAGCACGGCGCTCCATTCATCGCTGCCGTGGAAAACGGCCCGCTCTGCGCAACCCAGTTCCACCCGGAAAAGTCCGGCGACGCCGGTGCGCAGCTCCTGCGCAACTGGGTGGAAGCCCTCCGCCGGCCCGCCCCGGCCGGCGGCGACGCCTAAATGTGGTCTGTCCTCCTGATGGGCCTCGCCGGCCTGCTCATCGGCGGCGGTATTTCCTTCCGTCAGCAGCGCAAACCGCTCTGGACCCAGGTTTCCTTCTACGTCCTGGCGGGCATGGCACTGCTGGCCGCCTACCTGCTGACGCTGCCGGCCAACTAGCCGCACCCTACCCATCCGTTCCCCCCAACTTTCGAGGATATTGATGAACACCGCTACCGACCTGCCGGTTCTTGAACTGCTGCCCGCCGTCGACGTCGTCAACGGCCAGGCCGTCCGGCTGGTCCAAGGCGAAGCGGGCAGCGAAACAAGCTATGGAACCCCGCTGGAAGCGGCCCTGAACTGGCAGCAGCAGGGTGCGGAATGGGTCCACCTGGTTGACCTGGACGCCGCCTTCGGCCGCGGTTCGAATGCCGAGCTGCTGCGGGAGGTAGTGGGCCGGCTGGACATCAAGGTTGAACTCTCCGGCGGCCTTCGCGACGACGAAACCCTCGAAGCAGCGCTGGACTTGGGCGTGGCCCGGGTGAACCTGGGGACGGCAGCGCTGGAAAACCCGGAATGGACCCGCCGGGCCATTGAACGCTTCGGTGACAAAATCGCCGTCGGCCTGGATGTCCGCGGAACCACCCTGGCAGGCCGCGGCTGGACCAAGGAAGGCGGGGACCTCTGGGACGTCCTGGGCAGGCTCGAGGAGGCCGGGTGCTCGCGCTACGTGGTCACCGACGTGACCAAGGACGGGACCCTGCAGGGGCCCAACGTGGAACTGCTCCGCCAAATGGTCGACAAAACCGGCAAGCCCGTGGTGGCCTCGGGTGGCATTTCGAGCCTTGATGACCTCAAGGTGCTCCGCTCCCTGGTGCCGCTGGGAGTTGAAGGCGCCATCGTGGGTAAGGCCCTGTACGCCGGTGCCTTTACGCTGCCCGAGGCCCTCGACGTCGCCGGCCGCCGCTAGGCAGCCAGGCCAAAAAGGCAGCACCATGGCCAGCACCGAACCCGGATCCGGCACTCCCCAACGCCACCTCCCCGGCCATATCGCAGCAGCACTGGCCGGCGCAGGTGGTGCCACCGACTCTGCCGGCCAGCCCTGGGCAGGGCGCAGCCTGGCGGGGGAGCACGCCAAGATCCATAACTTTGATAACGACGACGGACTGGCCGACCCCCGCTACCTCACCGCCGTCGCGGCCCTGCAGGCAGGGCACGGGGACGAAGCAGCCGTGGTTGCCGCCCTCGCCACCGCCCGTGTCTTTATCCCGATCGTTGCCCAGCTCGCCGAAGAAGCCGAAGGCCGGGACGGCCTGCAGGCCGACAAGCAGTCGGACATGGCGCTGGTGACCCTCAAAGCCGCTGACGGCAGGACCGCCATGCCGGCGTTCACCTCCGCGGAAGCGCTCAGTTCCTGGCATCCAGAGGCGCGGCCGGTAGCGGTCTACGCAGCCCGCGCAGCCCTTTCCGCCGTATCCGAAGGAGCCGAACTGCTGGTCCTTGACCCGGGCTCGGCAGTGACGTTTGTGGTCCGGCGGCCTGCCATGTGGGCACTGGCCCAGCAGCACGAGTGGATTCCGTCGTACACCGATGACGCCCTCGCCCTCCAGATGCGGCAGGCTGCAGCGGGCTTCCCGGCGGTGCGGAGCCTGGAGCTCCTGCCGGGCAGGGGAGTGGCAACCCGCACGGCTGCCGGCGCCACCCTCGGCGGCGGGGGCGCCGGTCCCGAACTGCAGGTGGTCCTCTACCTTGAGGACGGCCTGGACGCCGCCGCCGTCCAGGAGTTGGTGGCCGGACTCCAGGCTGAGTGGTCCCGGAATGTATTGTTTGGTGAGCGGGTCGATTCCATCGAGGTAAAACTGCGGCGCGCTGTCCACTAGCTGCGGCGAGGAGGGGGATCCCCGGCCGGCTGCGGCAGACCGAAGGATTCTTTAGTGAATTTCGCTCTCTACCGGGAGTTGCTCGCCGTGCGGCCCATCAGGCGGCTGCTCCTGGTGGGTATGATCGCCCGGATCCCGCACTCGGCAGCCGGCGTGCTGCTGACCCTGCACATCGTCCTTACCCTCGGCCAGGGATACGCCGCTGCCGGCGCGGCCGCCGCGGTGATGACCATCGGCATCGCCGTTGGCGCACCCTGGCGGGGCCGCCGGGTAGATACGGTGGGCCTGCGCAAGGCCTTGATTCCTTCGGTGGTGTCCGAGACGGTCATTTGGTCCGTTGTACCGCATGTGTCCTACCAGTGGCTCCTGCCGCTGGTCTTTGTGGGCGGACTCCTCACATTGCCCATCTTCAGCGTGGTGCGGCAGTCCTTGGGCGTGCTGGCCGACGGCGATCAGCGCCGCACCGCCTTCGCCCTCGACGCGATCACCACGGAAGTGGTGTTTATGATCGGTCCGGCCGCCGGGGCCATCGTCGCCACCAGCGGCTTCAGCGTTGCCGGCCTGACGATTGTGGGCGTGTCCACGTCACTGGCCGGACTGTTCCTGATGTGGTTCAACCCACCCACCCGCAGCGTCACAATCGTTGACGACTGCGAGGCGGACCAGCAGCGCGCGGCCGAGGCTGCCGTCGTCGCCACCGCCCCCGCCCACGTTCAGGAAGCGGCCGCGGACCTGGCCCCCGCGGGTGCACACACTGCCCGCAGCGCCGGTTTGAGGGAGAGAGTGGCGGTCAGCTTTACGTGGTTCACCGCCTCTGTGGCAGCACTCTTCGCGGTTGCCGCCGGGGCAGGAATGGTTCTCAGTGGCACCGACGTGGGAATCGTCGCCGCGCTCGAAAGGGGCGGACACCAGGCCGAAATCGGCATCGTCTTCCTGTTCTGGTGCGCTGCCTCGGTAGTGGGCGGACTCATCTACGGTGCGATGCACCGGCCCATCTCGCCCATTCTCCTGCTCCTGGGCATGGCCGCCCTGACCATCCCCATGGGCTTCGCCCACGACACCTGGACCCTCGCCCTGGTCTCGCTGCTCCCCGGCCTGCTGTGCGCTCCGGTGCTGTCCTCGGCATCGGAGAATTGGCGGACCTGGTGTCCGAGGAGCGCCGGGGCGAGGCAATGGGCTGGTACGGCTCGGCGCTCACGGCCGGCGTGGCGTTTGGCGCTCCGCTGGCGGGCGTCTTCATCGACCAGGTGGGGCCGTCCGGAGGTTTCGTCGCGGTGGGTGCGGCGGGAGTTGCGCTGTGCCTGGTGGGGTTGGTGCTCCAGCGCCGGCGGCGCCGCAGGTGGGCCGCCTGACCCCCACCCTTCATCGATTGCCCGTAACGGCCTCTAAAGTTCGCCAAGACGGCAGTTACGGAGCAACCGTTGGTCCCGACGGGGCTGGCACTGCCGGAACCGACGACGGCGGCGGGCGGCCCGTGTGGGCCGGCCCGCCGCCGTCGTAATCATGTGAGGTGCTCGTGGCGTGGTACGGCAGTCCTTAGTTGACGGCGCCCGTGTACTTTTCGCCCGGGCCCTTGCCGGGGGCATCGGGGATCAGCGACTCTTCGCGGAAAGCCAGCTGCAGCGACCGCAGGCCATCACGCAAGGGTCCTGCGTGCTGGGAGCCGATTTCAGGAGCCGCAGCGGTCACCAGGCCGGCCAGCGCGGTGATCAGTTTCCGGGCCTCGTCCAGGTCCTTGAGCTCCTCGGCGTTCTCTTCCGCTGCCAGGCCAAGTTTGACGGCAGCGGCACTCATCAGGTGGACGGCTGCGGTGGTGATGACCTCAATGGCCGGCACTTCGGAAATGTCGCGGATTTGCTGGGAGACGTCGCCGGCGGCGCCGGCGGGCTCGAAAACGTGTGAATTACTGTCTGGGGTGCTCATACTGGTAAGCTTGACACAGACCGACTGGATGTCGTTATTTCAGAGATTGTTCCCAAAAACGATCAAGGTTCCCAGCAACGCCTGCGTTGTGGGGAACTTTTTCTGTAGAATGGCATGCAGTTTGCAAGCGGAGTTCTCTCCCACCCGCGTCAGCCGCTGTTCCGGAAGTTTTATGGAACGCAAGGTTGCCGGGTACCTGGTTGGCAGCGGAACCGGCATACGCCGGCACCAAACGTGCTGTTCCTTTTTGGACGCACCCACCCAGTCTTTGAGGCCTTCGATTGCTCCGGCAATTGGGGGCCTTCCCTATTTTCCGGATCCCACAACAACACAGGAGCTTTAACATTAGCGAGCCAAGAATCAATGAGCGTATCCGCGTCCCCGAGGTGCGGCTGGTCGGCCCTGCAGGTGAACAGGTAGGAATCGTCCGTATTGAGGATGCCCTGCGTCTGGCCGCCGAGTCCGATCTTGATCTCGTTGAAGTTGCACCTCAGGCGAAGCCTCCGGTGTGCAAGCTGATGGACTTCGGCAAGTACAAGTACGAGGCCGCGGTCAAGGCACGTGAAGCACGGAAGAACCAGACGAACACTGTTCTGAAGGAAATCCGCTTCCGCCTGAAGATTGACACCCACGACTACGAGACCAAGCGCGGGCACGCACTGCGCTTCCTCGGCGCCGGGGACAAGGTCAAGGCCATGATCCAGTTCCGTGGCCGTGAACAGCAGCGTCCGGAAATGGGCATCCGCCTGCTCCAGCGCTTCGCCGAGGACGTCGCCGAAGTCGGCGTGGTTGAATCCAGTCCCCGCATCGACGGCCGCAACATGGTCATGGTGGTTGGGCCGCTGAAGAACAAGGCTGAGGCCAAGGCCGAAGCACGCCGCGCCACGCAGCGGGCAGAAGCGAAGGCACAGAACGAAGCCAAGGCATCTGGCCGCATCGACGTGTCCGGCGACGACCAGGCACCCCTGACGCAGTCCCTCGCGGACCTGCTTCCTGAGGGATTCACGGTTTCAACGGAACCGGAAGCAGCGCCTGAGGCTCCCGTGCAGGAGGCGGCACCCGCCGTCGAACCTGCTGCTGAAGAAGTTCCGGCCAAGGCAGCCGAAGCTCCTAAGCAGGAAGCCCCGAAGCAGGAAGCTCCTAAGCAGGAAGCCCCGAAGCAGGAAGCTCCCAAGCAGGAAGCCCCCAAGGCTGCGGCTCCGAGGCAGGAAGCTCCCAAGGCTGCGGCTCCGAGGCAGGAAGCTCCCAAGGCTGCCGCACCCAAGGCTGCTGCACCGGCTCCCCAGCCGGCCGCGGCAAAGCCCGAAGCCGCCAAGCCGGCAGCCGCGGCGCCGAAGCCCGCAGCAGTCCCTGCTCCGCCGAAGCCGGTGGCCAGGCCAGCTGCACCCAAGCCCGCTGCCCGCCCTGCCCCCAAGGCAGTGCCGAAGCCCGCTGGTAAGAAGACCACTTAGTTCACAGCTGCCGGAGGTCGCCCTCCGGCAGTCCGCAACCAGCACGCCGCCCCCAGGGGCAGCTGCGCGATAGAACTGCAGGCCCCGCCTGCGGATACGTAAGGAGATCGGTTCCCATGCCGAAGATGAAAACCCACAGTGGTGCTAAGAAGCGCTTCAAGCTGACCGGCAGCGGCAAGCTGCGCCGCCAGCAGGCCAACCGCCGCCACTACCTCGAGCACAAGTCCTCCAGGCTGACCCGCCGCCTTGCCGGCGACAAGATCGTCTTCAAGGGCGACGCCAAGGTCATCCGGAAGATGCTCGGCATCTAATTTCCAAGTTCTTTGACTGGCACCACCTGGTGTAAGTCACCTGCCAAAAAGCCTTCTCAGGCCGCCGGAAATCCGGCAGTAGATGCTTGGGATCAGAATTTCGAAGGAGTACGCACGTGGCACGTGTGAAGAGGGCGGTCAACGCCCACAAGAAGCGCCGGGTTATCCTTGAACGCGCAAAGGGCTACCGTGGACAGCGTTCACGCCTGTACCGCAAGGCCAAAGAGCAGCTGCTGCACTCGTTTGTGTACAGCTACGGCGACCGCAAGAAGAAGAAGGGCGACTTCCGCCGCCTCTGGATCCAGCGCATCAACGCTGCATCCCGCGCCAACGGCCTCACCTACAACCGTCTCATCCAGGGCCTGAAGGCCGCCGAGGTTGAGGTTGACCGCCGCATGCTGGCCGAGCTGGCTGTCTCCGACGCCAACGCTTTCGCCGCACTGGTCCAGGTTGCCAAGGACTCGCTGCCCGCTGACACCTCCGCCAAGAAGGTTGCCACGGCCTAGCAGCTGATGCCTTCCCTCCCAGGAGGGGCAGTTCAGGAACAGGTGGCCCTAGCCACTAAAGTTTCCTATATGAACGAAACCGGGCGCCCGCAGGATTTTCCACTCTCCAACCCCCGAGCTGATCGGGTCAGGGATGTGGCAAAACTTGCCGGGCGCCCGGCCCGTTTAAAGCGCGGACAGTTCCTGGCTGAAGGCCCGCAGGCGGTACGCGAAGCCTTGAAGCTCCATCAACAGCGCCTCGCCGGGGGAGCCCCTGGTGTTGTCACCGAGGTGTTCGCCAGTGAAGCCTGCCTGGACAAATTCCCGGAATTCGAAGAACTTTCCGAAGGCAGCAATGCGCGGCTGGCCACCGACGAGGTCCTGGCCGCTATGGCGGACACAGTCAACCCGCAGGGCATCATTGCCGTCTGCCGGTTCGTCGATGTGGCACTTGAGGAAGTGCTCGACGCCGGCCCGCGCCTCATCGCCGTACTCTGCCAGGTCAGGGACCCGGGGAATGCCGGAACGGTCCTGCGCGCCGCGGACTCGGCGGGAGCGGACGCCGTCATCCTTACCGGCTCGAGCGTGGATATCTATAACCCCAAGGCGGTCCGTTCGACGGCGGGCTCCCTGTTCCACCTTCCCGTTGTGCTGGGCGCGGACGTCACCGAACTGACCGCTGCCTGCCGGGCCCGGGGGATCGGCATCCTCGCCGCAGACGGGTACGGTTCCCTCAACCTGGACGCGCTGCAGGACGAGAACGCCCGCCGCCGCCTGACGGGGGACAATACCCCGTCGGAGTATGACCTGGAAAAACCCACCGCCTGGCTCTTCGGCAACGAGGCGCAGGGGCTGTCCCAGTCCGAGCTTGACCTGGCCGACCACCGGGTGGCGGTGCCGGTATACGGGGCGGCGGAAAGCCTCAACCTCGGCACCGCTGCCACCGTCTGCCTTTATGCCAGCGCGCGCTCCCAGCACCTGCCGGCAGCCCTGCCGAGGTAGCTGAATCCGGGTACCAACGGCAGCGAGGGCCCGGATCAACCGGAGCCCTCGCTTGTGTGAAACGGAAATTTACCGGGAACTCAGGGCGCGCGTGTTGCCTTGCCGCGTCCGGTGATGGCACCGTAGATGCCGGCAACCACCAGGCCGCCTACGATGGCGAGAATCCACGTGCCGAGATCGAAGAAGGCCATATCGCCTTTGTTGAAGAGCAGGCTGCCGATCCAGCCGCCTACTATTGCGCCAACCACACCCAGAACAAGGCTGGTGACCCAACCGCCGCCCACCCTGCCGGGCATCACGGCTTTAACAATGGCCCCCACGATGAGGCCGAGAATAATCCAAGCAAGAAAACCCATGTCTCCTCCTTATAGTGACCGGGATAAACCGTCCCGATGAGGTTCAAGCTAACATAGGGCCCCGTGGTTGTCAGCAGGCTTATGGCCTGTCGCTGGTGCGTGTCTGCAAAGGGGGAGGGTACGGTAACTATGGGCGGAGCCGAGGCAGGATCCGCAGATTGAGTGTGTTCCCAAACCATAAATGAGGTGAACCCCATTGGCTGCAAGTGGCGGTACAAAGGCGATTATTGCGGCTCTTGCCGCCAACCTGACCATCGCCCTCCTGAAGTTTGTTGCGTACTTCCTGACGAGTTCGTCGTCGATGCTCGCCGAAGCCATCCACTCGGTGGCGGACTCCGGCAACCAGATGCTTTTGCTGGTTGGCGGCAAGAAGTCCCAGCGGGCTGCCAGCCCGGAGCATCCCTTCGGCTATGGCCGCGAGCGGTATATCTACGCCTTCATTGTGTCCATCGTGCTGTTCAGCGTCGGCGGCCTCTTTGCCCTGTATGAGGCGTGGGAGAAGTTCCAGCATCCGCACGCCATCGAGGGCGACTTCTGGTGGGTTCCCCTGGCAGTTCTGGTGGGGGCGATCGCCGCCGAATCCTTCTCGTTCCGGACTGCCATCAAGGAATCGAACCACCTCCGCGGACAGCAGTCCTGGGCCAAGTTTGTGCGCAGCGCGAAGCAGCCGGAACTGCCCGTCATCCTGCTCGAGGATTTGGGGGCGCTGCTGGGCCTGGCGTTCGCCCTCGTGGGCGTCAGCATGACGCTTGCTACTGGTAACGGACTCTGGGACGCTGCGGGCACAGGCATGATCGGCCTCCTGCTGGTGGCAATTGCCGTGATCCTTGCCCTGGAGACGAAGTCCCTGCTCCTGGGTGAATCAGCTTCCAAGGATGACGTGGAGCGTATTGCGCAAGCCATCGAGGCGGACGGTAGCCGGATCATCCACCTCAAGACGCTGCACCTCGGGCCGGAGGAACTGCTGGTGGCCGCCAAGATCGCCATCAACCGCAACGCCACCGGCGAAGAGATCGCCAGGGAAATCGATAGCGCCGAGTCACGCATCCGTTCAGCGGTGCCTATTGCCAGGGTGATCTACCTGGAGCCGGACCTGCACCGTTCCGATGCAGCAGGTGCCGGCCATCAACCTGCTGCCGCAGCACCGGGACCCTGACCGCGCCCGGCCAGACCATCAACGCCAGGCAGCCGCTGGCTGCCTCACATCAGGCGGCCAGCGGCTTTTTGCGCTCCAGCAGGCCGCTGGTGACGGCAACGCCCAGGCCCAGGATGGCCAGGCCGGCGCCCACCAGGGCGGGGGCAACATAGCCCCAGCCCCAGGCGATCACGAGCCCGCCCAGGAATGCTCCCAGTGCGTTGGCCACATTCAGGGCGGCGTGGTTCAGGGATGACGCCAGGGACGGTGCGTCGGGGGAGGCGTCCAGGAGGCGGGTCTGCAGCGCCGGTATGAGCATGGATCCGGAAGCGCCCACCACAAACACCATCACCAGGGCCGACCAGGGCCAGTGCGCGGCGATGGCGTACACCACCAAGGCCACGGCGATGGCCGGCAGCACGCTGTAGAGCGTGCCCATTACGGATTCGTCCGCGAGCCTGCCGCCCACCATGTTGCCGGCCACCATGCCCAGCCCGTAGAGGGCCACCACCAGTGGAATCAGCGAGGAGGGGAGGCCGGCAACGTGGGTCATGGTGTGGGAGATATAGGTGTAGGTGGCAAAGAAACCGCCAAAGCCCACGATGCCGATCAGGATGGCAAGCCAGACCTGGAGCCGCTTGAGCGCCCCGAGTTCGCGGCGGATGCTGGCATCCGGATGGGCCTCGTGGAAGGGAACAAACCGCCAGATCAGCACCAGGGTCAGCATTCCAAGCAGGCCCACCAGGATAAAGAGCAGCCGCCAGCCGTAGGTCTGGCCCACCCAGGTTGCTGCCGGAACACCAATGACATTGGAGATACTCAGGCCCGCCATCACCATGGAGATCGCCCATCCGCGCCGGGTGGGCGGCACCAGCGAGGCGGCGATGACGGCGGCAACGCCAAAGAATGCGCCGTGTGGGAGCCCGGCCGCGAAACGTGAAACCAGCATGGTTCCGTAATCGGGGGCCAGGAAGGAAGCCAGGTTGGCCACGGTGAAGAACAGCATCAGGCCCAGGGCCAGGTTCTTCCGGGGAAGTTTGGCGCCGACGGCGGCCAGCAGCGGTGCGCCGACCACCACTCCCAGCGCGTAGGCGGAGATGAGGTGCCCGGCTTCGGGGGTGCTGATGTTCAGGCCCTGTTCAACTTCCTTGAGCAGGCCCATCATGGTGAACTCGGTGACGCCGATTCCCACCCCGCCCATGGCGAGGGCAATGATGGCCATGGCGAGGTTGGGGGCGGTGGTGCGGGTTGCCGTGGCGGACTGTACGACGCTGCTCATGTGCCTGCTTTTCGAATGCTGGAGATACAAGGTGGGCTGCAGCCACGGCAGTGGGGCTGGATGAGGCCTGGACCACCGGGACAACCCCCGGTTCGGCGCAGGTATTCCCGGAAACGGAAGTGAGCGCCCGGGCCTTCCCATTGTCCCTCATAGAATGGGGCGGTGACTGGACTGATACAGGTGGTGGGCGGAGCCGTAGTGGACAGCCTTGCGCAACCTTCCATGCTGCTCGTGGCGCGCCGCAGTGCCCCCGAGAAGCTGGCCGGCCTCTGGGAGTTCCCGGGCGGTAAAGTGGAGCCGGGCGAGGGACCGGAGGCGGCGTTGTGCCGTGAGCTGGGCGAAGAGCTGGGAATCGAGGTGCGCCTCGGCGCTGAGCTTCCGGCGCATTCCCCCCATGGCTGGCCTCTGAATGACCGGGCCAGTATGCGCGTCTGGTTCGCAGAGATCCTGGAGGGTGAGCCGGAGCCCCTCGAGGACCATGACGAACTGCGGTGGGTGTCATTGGCTGATCGGGACGAGGTGCTTGGCCTGCCTTGGATTCCCGCCGACTTCCCGATCGTTCGGGAATTGTTGGCCGCGCTCAGCGTGCCGGCGGCGTGCGGGCGCCCGTAAAATCCCACTTCTGGAAACTGCACTCCTGGGACCGTGCCCCTGAACCTGTACTGCCGGGACCTGCGCTGGCCTGAACCTGTACTGCCGGGACCTGCGCTGGCCTGAACCTGTACTGCCGGGACCTTTGCTGCCGTGAACCTGTACCGCCGGGACCTGCCCTTCCCAGGCCTGACCTGACCTGCCCTGCCCTGCCTAGAAGAGGGTCGCTTGCGTTGCCGGCGTTGCACTGGCGGCGGCCCCTGCGGGTATGGTGGCCGGAATAATGCCTGCGGGGTACTCCGCTTCCTCGCCGCGGGGATCGTCCAGATCGCGGTGGCTGAAGCCCGACGAATCAGAGAAACCGTACCGGGCTTTGAAGTAGCGGACTCTGCCGGCCAGCCATGCCCGGTATTCCTTGGAGGCGTAGGAGCCGGCATAGAGCCGGCGATAACGGCCCGCGAGCTCAGGATGATTGGCTGCCACCCACTTCATGAACCACTCCCTGGTGCCGCCAGGCTTCAGGTACAGTGCGCCGGCAGTCACGCCGGTGGCCCCAGCAGAAGCAAGGGACGCAAAAAGGGAGTCGAGTGCTTCGTCGCTGTCCGTGAGCCAGGGCAGGATGGGCATGGCCATGACTCCGCAGGGGAGGCCGGCGTCGCGAAGCCGTGAGACCAGCTTGAGCCGTGCCCGGGGTCCCGGAGTGCCGGGCTCGATGGCTTCCGATAATGCTTCGTCAGTCATGGCGAGCGAGATGCCGATGCCTACCGGCACTTGGGTAGCAGCACTTTTCAACAGCGGAATGTCCCTGGCCAGCAAGGTTCCTTTGGTGAGGATGGACAGGGGAGTGCCGGACTCGGCCAGGGCGTTGATGATCCCGGGCATCAGTCGGTAGCGCCCTTCGGCGCGCTGGTACGGATCCGTGTTGGTGCCGAGGGCTACCTGGTGCCGGCCCCAGGATGGCTTGGCCAGCTCTTTCCGGAGGACCTCCGCCGCGTTGACCTTCACCACCACCTGGCTGTCAAAGTCCCGCCCGGCGTCGAAATCGAGATACGTGTGGGTTTTCCTGGCGAAGCAGTAGACACAGGCGTGGCTGCACCCGCGGTAAGGGTTGATGGTCCATTCAAACGGCATGCGCGAGCCTGCGGGAACTTTGTTGAGCACCGATTTGGCGGTGACCTCATGAAAGGTGATGCCCGCAAATTCCGGTGTGGTGACCGACCGGACCAGCCCCGCCAGGGGAAGGAGTGCAGGAGCGGCATCACCGGCGGCTGTATTTGCCGGCGGCTGCATCAGTGCTTGGGCGTCCCATCTCATGGGTTCCATTCGAATATACGTTCGAACTTAAGTCAAGCAGCTGGCAGTGCTCCGAGCGGGCCTCCGACCGCACCAATGAGACGCAAACTCAAGCTTCAAGCTCCCAAACCACCCTGATGGCCACACTCACTGAGGTTTCCCCGGCTTCCACCGAGAGCGCTTCCACTGAGACGGCGCGCTGCATCCGGGGGAGCGGGACCGGAGGTTGGGGCGCCACGGTGTCCGTGATGGACAGGACCCGGCCCAGGCGGCCGGAGGCGAGGCGGGCAAACTGCTGGGCCGAGCTAAGTGCGTCCAGCCATGCGGCTTCCCGCGCACGTGCCCGGACCTCGGCGTCGTCCGTAAAGGTCAGTTCAAGGCCATTAAGCCGGACGTCATTTCCGCCGGCCTGCACAGCGTCGGATATCACTGCCGAGGCAGAACCCGGGGCCCGCAGCCTGACGGTGAGGGTACTGGCCGCGACGTATCCGGTGACACTCTGGCCTTCGCCCTCCCGCCAGACGAGGTCTGCCCGGACGTTCAGTCCGGTGGTTCGGATGTCCCCGCCGGCGACGCCATGCCGCCGAAACGTTGACGCCACGGTGTCTGAACTGCTCCCGGCCCGGGACCATGCCGCCTCGACCGATTCGGCGCGGCATTCCACCCCGATGGACACCACCATCAGGTCAGGGGCAGCTTCCGCCGCCCCGGTTCCGGTGACGCTGACAGTCCCGGCGGCCCCGCCGTCGAACTGAGGGCCGTCCTGCCCCACGACGCTGCCCCCTTCACCGGGCCTGCTCGGGTCAGTGAATCCCTCAGCTTCCGTTGGCATGGGTCACGCCTCCATTCCGGAAGGGCCGGCCATCCCGGGCAGGTGGCGGCGCCGGGGACGGGGCGGGCTGTTGCGCAGCGGGTACCCGCCGGCCGCGAGCCCCGCGTGCCGTTCGAAGATGTTGCCGGTCCCCGGATTGCCGGTGCGAAGCACCGACCACCCGGCGGCTGCCAGGTACAGCGGAATGAAGGGCAGTCCCAGGCACCAGGCGTACTGGCTGCAGTGCCTTTCCTCGTGTCCCAGGAGCGCGGGCCGTGACAGCAGGTCTTCGGCTGTGCTGCGGCACAGCATCACATTGCCCAGGGTGTAGGCGTGCGCAAACGGCACCCGCCACCGGTAGCCACCGGCCATGATGAGCCCCCGGGGACCCCGGCGGAGCTCCGTCCGCGCAAGTCCTGCCACGGCGAGGCCCAGGAGGGTGCTGCCGTTCGCAGCGTTCGCGGCCAGCCGCAGCACCTGCGGAACTGTCAGGGGCCCCCGAAGCGCCCATGGCTCCCGTGGTGTCATGAGGCCATGCTAGCCGGACGTTCAATTAGACTGGAGGGCAGTGGCCGCCGGATTTTCCGGTATGCCCTGACCTGGTCATTGAATGAACCGATATTTGCACGTGAATTAGGGTCATTCATCCATGACCTGCCAGTGACGGACGAGCCGCCGGGAAACCGCGCAGGCTGCCTGTTCACCGGCAGCCACGACTCGTAGCTAAGAACAGTAGATGACTGAAACTTTGCCGGGCGCCGCCATCCCGAACCCTACGGATGAAGCCGCCATTACTGCCGCTGTAGACCAGGCCATCGCCGCCATCGCCGGCGCGGCCACCCTTGATGAGCTGAAGGCGGTGAGGCTCGCGCACACTGGTGAAAAGTCGCCGCTGAGCCTCGCCAACCGTGAAATCGGCAAGCTGGCCAAGGACCAAAAGGCCGTCGCTGGAAAGCTCATGGGCGCCTCCCGCGGGCGGGTAAACAAGGCGCTCGCGGACCGCACGGCAGAGCTGGAAGCCGAAAACGACGCCCGGATCCTGCTGGAAGAGACGGTTGACGTCACCGCCGCCCCCCGCCGGCGTCGTGCCGGTGCCCGGCACCCGCTGTCCACTCTGCAGGACCGCGTGGCGGACATCTTTGTTGGCATGGGCTGGGAAATCGCCGAGGGTCCCGAAGTGGAATCCGAATGGTTCAACTTCGATGCCCTGAACTTCAAGCCGGACCACCCGGCCCGCGAAATGCAGGACACCTTCTTTGTGGAGCCCCCCGAGGCCCACCTCGTGATGCGCACGCACACGTCTCCGGTGCAGGTCCGCTCCATGCTGGAACGCGAGCTTCCCATTTACGTGTTGTGCCCTGGCAAGGTGTTCCGCACCGATGAGCTGGACGCCACGCACACGCCGGTGTTCCACCAGTTCGAGGGCCTGGCTATCGACAAAAAGCTCAGTATGGCGGACCTCCGCGGCACCCTTGAGCACTTCGCGCGGCAGATGTTCGGCGACGAAGCCCAGATCCGGCTGCGTCCCAACTACTTCCCGTTCACCGAGCCGTCCGCCGAGCTCGATATCTTCCACCCAGGCGCCAAGGGCGGACCGCGCTGGATCGAGTGGGGCGGCTGCGGCATGGTCAACCCCAACGTTCTCCGCGCCGCGGGCATCGACCCGGACGTCTACTCAGGTTTTGCCTTCGGCATGGGCATCGAGCGGACCCTGATGTTCCGCAACGAGGTCGGCGACATGCGCGACATGATCGAAGGCGATGTACGTTTCAGCGAGCACTTCGGGATGGAGATCTAACAGTGCGTATCCCTATTTCCTGGCTGCGTGAATTCGCGGAGGTACCGGCCGGAGCAACGGCCGAAGACGTAATGGCCGAACTGGTGAAGGTCGGCTTTGAAGAAGAGGACGTGCACCGTCCCACGGACACCCTGAAGGGTCCCGTCGTGGTGGGCCAGGTCCTGAGCCTGGTCAAGGAACCGCAGACCAACGGCAAAACCATCAACTGGTGCCAGGTCCGCGTTGTCCCCGAAGGGCAGGAGCAGACGCTCACCGGCGAGGGCATCGACCCGTCCGGCGTGCAGGGCATTATCTGCGGCGCCCACAACTTCGTGGAAGGCGACAAGGTGGTGGTCACCCTGCCGGGCGCCGTGCTGCCCGGAGACTTCCACATCTCTGCCCGCAAGACCTACGGCCACCTCTCGGCGGGCATGATCGCCTCCGTCCGCGAACTGGGCATCGGCGACGACCACGACGGCATCCTGGTGCTCTCCCGCATCGGCCTGGACCCGGAAATCGGCACCGATGCCATGGAGCTGCTGGGCCTGTACGACGAAGCCGCCGAAATCAATGTCACCCCGGACCGCGGCTACGCCTTCTCCCTCCGTGGCGTGGCACGCGAGTACGCGCACGCCACTGGTACCACGTTCACCGATCCGGCGTCGCGCGTCAGCGCCCCCGCGGAACTCTCCGGCGGCTACGGCGTCAAGCTCAACGATGACGCCCCCATCTACGGCAAGCCGGGCTGCGACCGGTTCGTGGCCAGGACGGTCCGTGGGGTGGACGCCACCAGGCCCACCCCGCCATGGATGACCTCCAGGCTCCGCCTGGCCGGTATCCGTTCCATCTCCCTGCCGGTGGATATCTCCAACTACGTGATGCTGGAACTTGGCCAGCCCACGCACTGCTACGACCTGGACAAGCTGTCCGGGGAGATCGTGGTGCGCCGCTCCGCGGCCGGCGAAAAGATCACCACCCTGGATGACAAGGAGCGCAGCCTCGACCCCGAGGACCTGCTGATCACCGATGATTCCGGCGCCATCGGCATCGCCGGCGTCATGGGCGGGGCAGCCACCGAGGTGGGGGACACAACTTCCAACATCCTGGTGGAATCCGCGCACTTCGACGAGGTGTCCATCGGCCGGTCCCGCCGCCGCCACAAGCTGCCGTCGGAGGCGTCCAAGCGCTTCGAGCGCGGCGTCGACTGGCAGGTGGCCGGCATCGCCGCCCAGCGCGTGGTGGACCTCCTCGTGGAACTCGCCGGCGGCACGGCAGACGAGGCGGGAACCGACGTCGGAACCGCCCCGGACTCCGTGACGATTCACCTTCCGGCAGGCTTCGCCGCTGCCCGGATCGGCATCGATTTCACCGAAGAGCAGATCGTCACGTCCCTCGAGGACCTGGGCGCGGCCGTGGTGAAGAACGACGCCGGCTGGAGCGTCACTGCCCCCAGCTGGCGCCACGACCTGGAGACCAAGGAGGACCTCTCCGAGGAGGTCGCGCGCCTGGTGGGCTATGACAAGATCCCCGCCACGCTTCCCGTGGCCCCTCCAGGCCGCGGCCTCACGCGCGTGCAGCAGCAGCGCCGCCGCCTGATCCAGGCCCTGGCTGATGCGGGCCTCACCGAGGTCCTGGCCTACCCGTTCGTCTCCAAGGCGGCGAATGACACCTTCGGCACTGCTGAAGAAGGCACACTTCGAAGCGCCGTCAAGCTGGCCAACCCGATCAGTGAGGAGCAGGGATTCCTGCGCACCTCCATCCTGCCGGGGCTCATCGAGGTGGCCAAGCGGAACCATTCCCGCGGCTTCCGCGACCTCGCCCTCTTCGAGGCGGGCCTGGTGTTCCTGCCCGCCGAAGAGATGGGTACCGCGTCAATCCCGCCGCTGGGCGCCAAGCCCGCCGATGAGGTGCTGGATGCACTGTACGACGGCGTCCCCGCCCAGCCGTTCCACCTCGCCGTGGTCCTCACGGGACATGATTCACCGGCCGCCGCCGGGCACGCCCCGCGTGTGTGGGACTGGGCTGACGCTTTGGACATTGCCCGGCTCGCCGGCGACGTCCTGGGCGTGGAGCTGGTGGTCAGCCAGGGCAGCCACCAGGCATTCCACCCCGGCCGTACTGCCCGGTTGTCCCTCCGCACCGGCGAAGTGGTGGGCTACGCCGGTGAGCTGCACCCCAAACTGCTCGCAGCGTCGGACATGCCGGCCCGCTCGGTGGCCCTGGAGCTCAACGCCGACGCACTGTTTGACGCTGCGCCGGACGTCATTGTGGCACGCCACATCTCCACGTTCCCGGTGGCCACCCAGGACGTGGCGGTGGTAGTTCCTGCCAAGGTGCCGGCCGACGACGTACTGGCCGCACTCCGCGAAGGTGCCGGTGAGCTGCTGGAAGATGTTGCGCTCTTCGACGTCTACGCCGGCAAGGGGATCGAGGAAGGCAAAAAATCCCTGGCCTTCGGCCTCCGGTTCCGCGCCGATGACCGCACCCTGACCGCGGACGAAGCGTCGGCAGCCCGCGAAAGCGCCGTTGCCCTGGCCGCCGAGCGGTTTGGGGCAGTCCAGCGGTAGCCGGGAAGTAGACACGGTACAAACGGAAGGTCCCCACAGCCAGGATGAATTGATCCTGGCGGCGGGGATCTTTCCCGTTTGTCCAGCTACGGTGCCTTACGGAACCAGGACAACCTTGCCGGTGGTGCGCCGGCCTTCCAGGTCGCGGTGCGCCTGGGCGGCCTGCGACAGGGGGTAGCGGGCGCCGATCCGGACCTTGAGGCTGCCATCTGCAGCGGCGGCGAAAACCTCGTCCGAACGCCAGCGGCGTTCCGCCGCATCCCTCAGGTGGTGCGCAATGGTGGGTCTGGTCAGGAACAAGGATCCGCCGGAGTTCAGGCGTTGGGGATCCACGGGGCGGGACCGGTCCTGATGCCGCTCCGAAGAGCACCAGCATTCCACGGACGCGCAGTGCGGCAAGTGAGCCGTCAAAGGTGTCCTTTCCCACGCCGTCGTAGACCACGTCGGCGCCGGTGCCGCCGGTAATGTCCCTGACCCGTTCGGCGAAACCCTCGTACCGCAGCACGTGGTCCGCGCCGGCGTCCAGCGCCAACTCTTCCTTTTCGTCACTGGAAACGGTGGTGATGACTTCCGCGCCCCTGGCTTTGAGCATCTGGGTCAGGAGCAGTCCTACACCGCCGGCGCCCGCGTGCAGCAGCACGGTATGCCCTGGCTCCACCTTGAAGGTTGAGTTCATCAGGAAGTGCGCCGTGATGCCCTGCAGGGAGAGCGCGGCGGCGGTGAAGTCATCGATCCCGGGGGGTACGGGCAGCGCGGCGTCCTCGTCCACCAGCGCATAATCGGCGTAACAGTTGATGCCCTCGGCTGTGGCGATCCTGTCGCCGATGGCGAACCCGGTAACTCCGTCGCCCACCGCTTCCACCGTGCCGGCGGCTTCTGATCCGGGGGTGAAGGGATACGGGACCTTGTAAGTGCCGCTGCGCTTATAGGTGTCAATGAAGTTCACTCCCGCTGCGGCCACCTTGACCAGCAACTGGCCCGGACCCGGAACCGGCCGGTCCACGTCCGCATACTCAAGGACTTCCGGGCCGCCTGCCTGGCGTGCGACGATGGCATGCGTCATGGCTCTCCTTCCCCGGGCCCGGCCTTTCCAGCCCCGGCTGCCGGAACCATCCTAAAGACTCTTCAAGCTAAGCCCGCGTTATCAACCCACGATGCATAAATATCGGTACTAGTGAATAATTTTGCTGTAAGGTGGACCCATGACTATTTCTGTTGCAGTCTCAGGCGCCAGCGGCTATGCCGGCGGAGAGGTGCTCCGCCTCCTGGCGGGCCACCCGGATGTGACCATCGGGGCAATCACAGCGCACAGCAACGCCGGCTCACGACTGGGCGAGCTGCAGCCCCACCTGCACGGGCTGTCCAGCCGCATCCTGGAGGACACCACGGTGGAGAACCTCTCCGGCCACGACGTTGTCTTCCTCGCACTGCCGCACGGTGCCTCTGCCGAAATTGCGGCCCAGCTTCCGGAGGGGACAGTGGTGATCGACGCCGGCGCCGACCACCGCCTGGAGGACCCGGCGGCCTGGGAAAAATTCTATGGCTCAGCCCACGCCGGCACCTGGCCCTACGGCCTGCCGGAACTGCCCGGCCAGCGTGAAGCCCTCAAGGGCGCCAGCCGCATCGCCGTGCCCGGCTGCTACCCGACGTCGGCCCTGCTGGCCCTGACGCCAGGGTTCGCCGCCCACCTCCTCGAGCCCGACGACGTCGTGATTGTTTCCGCGTCCGGCACCTCGGGCGCGGGCAAGGCAGCGAAAGTGAACCTGATCGGCTCCGAGGTGATGGGATCCATGAGCCCCTACGGCGTGGGCGGCGGACACCGGCACACCCCAGAGATCGAACAGGGCCTGTCGAATGCGGCAGGGGAGCAGGTGACGGTCTCCTTCACACCCACCCTCGCACCGATGAGCCGCGGGATCCTCACCACCGCCACCGCCAGGGTCAAGCCGGATACCACTGCTGAACAGCTGCGCCAGGCGTGGACCGAGGCGTACGACGACGAACCCTTTGTGCACGTCCTGCCCGAAGGTCAGTGGCCCGCCACCAAGTCCGTCCAGGGATCGAACCACGCTGCCATGCAGCTTGCCTTCGATGCGCACACCGGCCGGGTGATTGTCACCTGCGTGATCGACAACCTCACCAAAGGGACCGCCGGCGGCGCCGTCCAGTCCATGAATATCGCACTCGGCCTGGCAGAAACCGCCGGCCTTGACCTGCAGGGAGTAGCCCCGTGACAGTTACCGCACCCCGTGGATTCCGGGCCGCCGGCGTCACCGCCGGATTGAAAGCGTCGGGCAACCCGGACCTTGCTTTGGTGGTCAACGACGGCCCCGCGAAGGCTGCCGCCGCGGTGTTCACCAGCAACCGCGTGGCTGCGGCCCCGGTCCACTGGTCCCGACAGGTGGTATCGGACGGCCGCGTGGACGCCGTCATCCTCAACTCCGGCGGTGCCAACGCCTGCACGGGGCCCACCGGCTTCCAGAACACCCACAGTACGGCCGAAAAAGTGGCCGAAGTGCTGGGTATTTCGGCCACGGATGTTTTTGTCTGCTCCACCGGGCTGATCGGTGAGCAGTTGCCCATGGACAAGATCCTTCCCGGCGTGGAGGCGGCCGCTGCTGCCCTCAGCACCGACGGCGGACCCGACGCGGCCACCGCCATCATGACCACCGACTCAGTGCCCAAGTCCGCGCTGTTCATCGGCACCGACGCGGACGGCCAGGAATTCAGCATCGGTGGAATCGCCAAGGGTGCCGGCATGCTCGCACCGGGCCTGGCCACCATGCTGGTGGTCCTCACCACGGACGCCCTGGTGGAGGCGGAGATGCTCGACGTCGTCCTCCGCGACGCCACGCGCGTCACCTTCGACCGGGCCGACTCGGACGGCTGCATGTCCACCAATGACACTGTGGTCCTGCTGGCCTCCGGCGCCTCCGGCGCGGTGCCGTCCGCCGAAGCCTTCGGCTCGGGCCTCACCCAGGTATGCGCCGAGCTCGCACGGAAGCTGATCGGCGACGCAGAAGGTGCCAGCCACGACATCGCCATCCGCACCTTCAACGCCGCCAGCGAGGCCGACGCCGTAACCGTCAGCCGCTCCGTGGCCCGCTCCAACCTCTTCAAGGCCGCCATCTTCGGCAAAGACCCGAACTGGGGACGTGTGCTTTCCGCCGTCGGCACCACGGACGCCGTTTTCGAACCTGACCAGCTCAACGTCTCCATGAACGGTATCCAGATCTGCCGCAACGGCAGCATCGGCGACGACCGGGCCCTCGTGGACCTGGAGCCGCGCGAAGTGCTGGTGGAGATCGACCTGCAGGCGGGCGACGCCGAGGCCACCATCTGGACAAACGACCTCACCCACGACTACGTGCACGAGAACAGCGCCTACTCCAGCTAGGAGCCCCCGCGCACCCGGCAAGAACCGTTGCGGAAAGTGACAGCATGAACACCCAGACGCGTGAAACCACCAGCATGTCCGATGCCCAGGACAAGGCCGGAACCCTGATTGAGGCCCTGCCCTGGATCCAGCGGTTCGCCGGCACCATCATGGTGATCAAGTACGGCGGCAACGCCATGGTCAACGACGATCTCCGCCGCGCCTTCGCCGAGGACATCGTGTTCCTCCATCACGTAGGCATCCATCCGGTGGTAGTCCACGGCGGCGGCCCACAGATCAACTCCATGCTCGGCCGGCTCGGCATCGAGTCCGAATTCAAGGGCGGCCTCCGCGTCACCACCCCTGAAGCCATGGATGTGGTCCGGATGGTCCTCACCGGCCAGGTGGGACGCGAACTGGTGGGACTGATCAATTCCCACGGCCCCTATGCTGTGGGCATGTCCGGGGAAGACGGCGGCCTGCTGCGCGCAGTCCGGACGGGAACCGTGGTGGACGGCGAAGAAGTGGACCTCGGGCTGGTCGGCGAGGTGGTGGGAGTCGACCCCGCCGGCATCGTGGACATCCTCGAGGCCGGCCGGATCCCGGTAATCTCGACGGTTGCCCCCGAGATTGTGGACGGCGGAGACGGCGTGCCCGGCACGGCGCGCTTCCAGCCCACCGGCCAGGTCCTCAACGTCAATGCGGACACCGCGGCGGCAGCCGTCGCCTCGGCGCTGGGCGCCTCCAAGCTGGTCATCCTGACTGACGTCGAGGGCCTGTATGCCAACTGGCCGGACAAGTCCTCGCTGATCTCCTCGCTGACCGCCTCGGAGCTTCGGGACATGCTGCCGAGGCTCGAATCGGGCATGATCCCCAAGATGGCGGCCTGCCTCAAGGCCATTGATGAGGGTGTGGAACGCGCGCATATTGTGGACGGGCGCCTGCCCCACTCCATGCTTCTTGAAACATTTACGACGGCGGGCATCGGCACCCAGGTAGTCCCGGACGAGGAGATCAACGCATGAACAGCACGGAGAATCTCGACAAGCTCGATCACCGGAGCCCGGTGACAGAACTGGTGGAGACCACGGGCCACGCCGGCTCCGAATGGCTGGCCCGCTACTCCACGTCCTTGATGGGCGTGTTCGGCACTCCGCAGCGCGTCCTGGTCCGCGGTGCCGGCTGCCTTGTCTGGGATGCTGACGGGAAGGAATACCTGGACCTGCTGGGCGGCATCGCCGTCAACGCGCTGGGCCATGCCAACCCGTTCGTCACGTCGGTCATCTCCAGCCAGCTTGCAACACTGGGCCACGTGTCCAACTTCTTCACCAGCCCCACCCAGATTGCGCTGGCCGAAAAGCTCCTGGCCCTCACCCATGCCCCGGCCGGTTCCAAGGTGTTCTTCACCAACTCCGGCACGGAGGCCAATGAGGCTGCCTTCAAGCTCGCCCGGCGCAATGGTGATCCTGCCGGCACAGGGCCACGGACCAAAATCATCGCGCTTGAAGGTGCCTTCCACGGCCGGACCATGGGTGCGCTGGCGCTGACAGCCAAGGAAGCCTACCGCGCCCCGTTCGAGCCCCTGCCCGGCGGCGTGGTGCACATCCCGTTCGGCGACATCGAAGCCCTCGAAGCCGCAGTGGACGAAACCGTGGCAGCAGTCTTCCTCGAGCCCATTCAGGGTGAAGCAGGGGTCCGTCCCCTCCCTGCCGGCTACTTGCGCGCAGCACGGGAACTCACCACCAAAGCCGGCGCCCTGCTGATCCTCGACGAGGTGCAGACCGGCATCGGACGGACCGGCAAATGGCTCGCCAGCGAAGATGCGGGCATCGTTCCGGATGCAGTCACCCTGGCAAAGGGCCTAGGCGGCGGCTTCCCGATCGGTGCGCTGATCACCTTTGGTGACGCGACGTCGTCGTTGTTGAGCGCAGGACAGCACGGCACCACGTTCGGCGGAAACCCCGTGGCCACGGCGGCTGCCCTGGCCACCCTGCACGCCATCGAAAGCCAGGATGTCCTGGCCAACGTAGCTGCCGTGGGGGAACACCTGCGCGCCGCGCTCGCAGCCATTCCGGGCGTTACGGAAGTCCGGGGCGAGGGCCTGCTGATCGGCTTCGACCTGGACGCGGACGTGGCGCCGGCAGTAGTGCAGGCAGGTCTTGACGCCGGCTTCATCGTCAACGCCCCCGGGCCCCGAACCATCCGCCTGGCTCCACCGCTGGTCCTCACCACAGCACAGGCAGACTCATTCCTCGCAGCCTTCCCGGTCATCCTCCAGACAGCTAAGGACGCCCAGTGACAACAGCCACCGGCACTACCCGGCACTTCCTCAAGGACACGGATCTCAGCCCGGCCGAACAGGCTGAGGTCCTGGAACTCGCCGCCCGCATGAAGGCAGATCCGTACAGCGTCCAGCCCTTCGCCGCAGGGGGCAGCGGCCGCAAGACCGTTGCCGTGATTTTCGACAAGACCTCCACCCGCACCCGGGTCTCGTTCGCCACGGGTATCGCCGACATGGGCGGCAATGCCCTGATCATCAACCCGGGCGAGGCGCAGATCGGCCACAAGGAATCCGTGGAGGACACAGCGAAAGTCCTGGAACGGATGGTCTCCACCATCGTGTGGCGGACCGGCGCGCACGCCGGCCTGGTGGCGATGGCGGACAACTCCAAGGTGCCGGTCATCAACGCCCTGTGCGATGACTACCACCCCTGCCAGCTGCTCGCGGACCTGCTGGCCGTGAAGGAGCACAAGGGCGAGCTCAAGGGCCTCACCATGAGCTACCTGGGGGACGCGGCCAACAACATGGCCAACTCCTACCTGCTGGCCGGCGTCACGGCGGGCATGCACGTCCGCATCGCCGGGCCCGAGGGCTACCTGCCCGCCGCAGATATCGTGGCCGCAGCGGAGGAACGCGCGGCCCAGACCGGCGGTTCTGTGCTGATCACCAGTGACGCCGTGGAGGCGCTGAAGGGTGCCGACGTCGTCGCAACCGACACATGGGTATCCATGGGCCAGGAAGCTGAGAAGGAAGCCCGGCTGCAGCTGTTCCGGGAGTTCTCCGTCGACGAGGCGGCCATGGCACACGCTGCGGAAGACGCCGTCGTGCTGCACTGCCTGCCCGCCTACCGAGGTTACGAAATCTCAGCCGGCGTCATTGACGGTCCGCAGTCCATCGTGTGGGATGAGGCCGAAAACCGGCTCCACGCCCAGAAGGCGCTGATGGCCTGGCTCATGCACCGGTCCGGCCTCGCCTTCGTTGACGGACTTTCGCCCGTAGAAGGCACCGGGGAGAGCACGTTCTAGTGTCCGCCCAACCGGCGTCGCCGGGCTCCAGCCCGGCCACCAAAACCGCCCGCCAGGCCCGCATCACCGCCATCCTGACGGGTGAATCGGTGCGTTCCCAGGCGGAGTTGGCGGCCCTGCTCGCGGACGACGGCGTGCAGGTCACCCAGGCCACCCTGTCCCGGGACCTGGTGGAACTCGGGGCTGTCCGCGTCCGCGGGAAAGAGGGTGTGCTGGTCTATGCAGTCCCAGGCGAGGGCGGCGAGCGGGCGGCGAAAAGCGGCGTGAGCCAGGAAATCCTGGATGCCCGGCTGGCCAGGCTGTGCAGCGAACTCCTGGTCACCGCCGAAGCATCGGCCAACATCGCCGTGCTCCGCACCCCGCCGGGCGCCGCTAATTTCCTGGCCCTGGCCATTGACCATTCGGTGATGCCGTCCATCCTGGGCACCATCGCCGGGGACGACACCGTACTGCTGGTGTCCCGGGACCCGAACGGCGGCCAGGACCTCGCCGCCAGGTTCCTGCAACTGGCCGAAGAAGCCGGGCAATAAGCTTGAAGACAACATCTACGAACCCCAATCACAAGGAGCATTTGAAGTGACTGAACGCATTGTGCTCGCCTACTCGGGCGGCCTGGACACCTCAGTAGCCATCGGCTGGATCGGCGAAGCCACCGGCGCCGAGGTCATCGCCGTAGCGGTCGACGTCGGACAGGGCGGCGAGTCCCTCGAGACCATCCGCCAGCGCGCCCTGGGCTGCGGCGCCGTCGAAGCCTACGTGGCCGACGCCTCCGACGAGTTCGCCAACGAATACGCGATGCCCACCCTGAAGGCCAACGCCCTCTACCAGGGCCACTACCCGCTGGTGTCGGCCATCTCCCGCCCGGTCATCGTCAAGCACCTGGTCAAGGCCGCCCGCGAGTTCGGCGCCACCACCGTTGCCCACGGCTGCACCGGCAAGGGCAACGACCAGGTCCGCTTCGAAGTGGGCATCCAGACCCTCGGCCCGGACCTGAAGTGCATCGCCCCCGTCCGCGACCTCGCCCTCACCCGCGACAAGGCCATCGCCTTCGCCGAGGAAAAGGGCCTGCCCATCGAGACCACCAAGAAGAACCCGTACTCCATCGACCAGAACGTCTGGGGCCGCGCCGTGGAAACCGGCTACCTCGAGGACATCTGGAACGCCCCCACGAAGGACATCTACGACTACACCGCCACCCCGGAGTTCCCGCCGGCACCGGACGAAGTCACCATCTCCTTCCAGGCCGGCATCCCGGTAGCGATCGACGGCGTCAAGGTCACCCCGCTGCAGGCCATCAAGGAACTCAACCGCCGCGCCGGCGCCCAGGGCGTGGGCCGGATCGACGTCGTCGAGGACCGCCTGGTGGGCATCAAGTCCCGCGAAATCTACGAAGCACCCGGTGCCATGGCGCTGATCACCGCCCACAAGCACCTCGAGGACATCACCATCGAGCGCGAGCAGGCCCGCTTCAAGGCCACCGTTGGCCAGCGCTGGGCCGAGCTGGTGTACGACGGCCAGTGGTTCTCCCCCCTCAAGCGCTCCCTGGACGCCTTCATCGAGGACACCCAGAAGTACGTCTCCGGTGACATCCGCATGGTGCTCCACGGCGGCCAGGCCATCGTCAACGGCCGCCGCTCGGACACCTCGCTCTACGACTTCGACCTCGCCACCTACGACACCGGCGACACCTTCGACCAGTCCATGGCCCGCGGCTTCATCGAGCTGTGGGGCATGTCCGCCAAGGTTGCCTCCGGCCGCGACATCCGCGTCGAAGGAAAGTAAAAACCGGTGGTTGAGCAAAAAGCTGAGATGGGCCCACGGGCGCAGGGGTCCCCGGCCGAGCGCAGCGAGGTTGGGGTGCGCTCGGGGACGAACACGGGCGCGCTGTGGGGCGGCCGGTTCGCCGGCGGCCCCGCCGATGCCCTGGCGGCGCTGAGCAAGTCCACACACTTCGACTGGCGGCTGGCGCGCTACGACATCGCCGGTTCCAAGGCGCACGCCCGTGTGCTGCACAAGGCCGGCCTGCTGGACGCCGCCGAGCTGGAGGGTATGCTTACGGCCCTCACCCGGCTGGATGAGGACGTAGCCTCGGGCGCGTATGTGCCGGCGGAGTCCGATGAGGACGTGCACGGTTCGCTGGAGCGCGGCCTGATCGAGCGTGCCGGAACGCAGCTGGGCGGCAAGCTCCGCGCCGGCCGGTCGCGCAACGACCAGGTGGCCACGTTGGGCCGGATGTTCCTGCGCGACCATGCCCGGATCATCGCCCGAGGCGTGCTGGCCACGGTGGATGCGCTGGTGGAGCAGGCCAAGGTGCACCACGGCGTGGCCATGCCGGGCCGGACCCACCTGCAGCACGCCCAGCCGGTATTGCTCAGCCACCATCTCCTGGCCCATGCCTGGGCGTTGCTGCGCGATGTGCAGCGCCTTCAGGACTGGGACAAGCGCGCCGGCATCTCGCCCTACGGTTCGGGTGCCCTGGCGGGCTCCTCCCTGGGACTGGACCCGGAAGCGGTGGCCGCGGACCTGGGTTTCTTCTCGGCGGCCCACAACTCGATCGACGGCACCGCATCCCGGGATGTCTTCGCCGAGTTCGCCTGGGTGTGTTCGATGATCGGCGTGGACCTTTCACGGATCTCCGAGGAAGTCATCCTCTGGGCCACCAAGGAGTTCTCCTTCGTGACGCTGCACGATTCCTACTCCACGGGATCGTCCATCATGCCGCAGAAGAAGAATCCGGATGTGGCGGAGCTGGCCCGGGGCAAGGCAGGGCGCCTGATTGGCAACCTGACCGGGCTCCTGGCCACGCTCAAGGGACTGCCGCTGGCGTACAACCGCGACCTGCAGGAGGACAAGGAGCCGGTGTTCGATGCTGCCGACACCCTCGAGCTCCTGCTTCCGGCCGTCTCCGGCATGATCGCCACCCTGACGTTCAACACCGAACGGATGGAGTCGCTGGCACCCCAGGGCTTTGCGCTGGCTACGGACATCGCCGAATGGCTGGTCCGTCAGGGCGTTCCGTTCCGCGAGGCGCATGAGCTGTCCGGCGCGGCCGTCAAGCAGGCGGAATCCCGCGGCGTGGAGCTGTGGGACCTGACGGATGAGGAGTATGCCGCCATCTCGGAGCACCTCACGCCGGAGGTCCGCACAGTCCTGTCCACGGAGGGCTCGCTCAACAGCCGCAACTCCCAGGGCGGAACGGCACCGGCCGCCGTCGAACGCCAGCTGGTTGCGCTGGAAGCCGAGCTCGCCGGCGTGCGGGAGTACGCAAAGTAACAGCCCAACGCTCTCTCAGTTGATGCCCCTTTTTGGCCAACGCTCTCTCGCTTTCCTTAGGAAAGTGAGAGAGCGATTCCGAAATTCGCGCGTTATCTGAGAGAGCGTTGCGGGTTAGTGGGGCGCGGACCCGCCGCTAGGGTGGAGCCATGAGCGACTCCTTCCGCAGGCAACTCCGGGCCCTTCCCGACTTCCCGGACTCCCTGCCAGGCTTTGACCCGGATACCGCCCCGGCAGATCCCGCGGAACTGTTCAGGCAATGGCTGGACGAGGCACAGGCCGCGGGGGAGCGCCAGCCGCACGCCTGCAGCCTCGCCACCGTGGACGGCCAGGGCCAGCCGTCCTCGCGGATGCTGATCCTGAAGAACATCGACGACGACGGCTGGCACTTCGCCACGTCCCGCACCTCACGCAAGGGCAGGGAACTCGGCGGCAACCCTCGTGCGGCCCTGAACTTCTACTGGCCGTCGCTGGGGCGGCAGGTCAGGGTAGCGGGGCCCGTGGTGGAGCTTTCCGCCGAGGCTTCAGCCCGCGACTGGGACGAGCGCCCGCGCTCCGACGGCAGCGATAACCCCAACTGGCAGCTCTACGCCGTCCAACCCGCCGAAATCGAGTTTTGGCAGGCAAGCCTCGACGGCCCCCACATCCGCCACCGCTTCGGCCCCGATGGCGTTATTCCCGGCTAGTATGAGCGCCATGACAGCTCCCGCACCTGACGTCCTGCTTGCCGGAATCCATAAAGCCGCCGACGACGTTGCCTCCGATGTTGCCAAGCTCGGCGATGAGGACGTGACGGCTCCCTCCGCGCTGCCCGGCTGGACGCGGGGCCACGTGCTGGCCCACCTGACCGGAATCTCCAACGCCATGGCCAGGCAGCTCGAGTACGCGGCCCGCGGCGAGACCATTGAGCTGTACGACGGAGGCATGCAAGGCCGGAACAGGGCCATCGACATGACTGCCGGGCACGACGCCGCCACCCACCTCACAGACCTGAAGGCAGCCCTGGACCGGGTGCTGCGGGCTTTCGATGTACTGCCCGGCGTCAAGGATTCTTCGGCCAACGGCACCGGCTGGTGGGCACCCATCAGTTATCGAGGGGGAGTGGTCCTGGATGGTGGGCTCGCCCTGTGGCGGGAACTCGTCATCCATGCCGCGGACCTGCTGACGGGCAGGGGACCGGAAACCTGGAGCCGGCCGTTCTGCGAGCACCTGTTCGATTTCCTCGCAGCCCGCGTACCGGCGGAGGACAAACTCGTGCTGCAGCCCCTCGGCCTTCCGCCAGTGAGCATCGGCGGGGGGAACCGGTCCACAGTGGTCAGCGGAATGATCACGGATATCGCGGCCTGGCTCGCCGGCCGCGAACCTACCCTTGGCAGCCTGCGCGCCTCCGCCGCGGCGGATGGTGTTGATCTGCCGGCCCTCCTGCCCTGGCCGGCCGGAACGCCTGCCCCCAAGTAACGGTCCGCCCCCGGCACCTTGCGAGAGATGGCAGCAGCGTGCTCAGGCGGCCTCGCGTGCCAGCAGGCTCTCCTTGATGGGCAGTCCCCAGCGGAAGCCGCCCAGCGAGCCGTCCGTCCGGATAACGCGGTGGCAGGGCACAAACAGGGCTGCAGCATTGAAGGCGCAGGCGCTGGCGGCGGCCCGCACAGCTTTGGGATTGCCCGCCAGCCCGGCGTACTCGGTATACGTGACAGGGGATCCCGGCCGGACCAGCCGCAGCACGTCCCAGGCGTGCGTACGGAAGGGCCCCGACATCTGGAGCACGGGCACACGCATCGCCGGTCCCGGATCCCCCGCATAGAACGCCTCCACGGCTGCAGAGACGCTGCCAAGGTCAGTGACCAGCTCAACGGCGGCCGGCCGCAGCGACGGATGAATTTGCCCGGTCAAGTCGCCGGGCTTGTCGGTCCACCCGCTCGAAAGGACCTGCCCGTCCCGGGCGAGGATGGTGAACGGGCCGTCCGGAGTGGACATCTGAAGCAACTGGGCCTTCATCGTTTCGCTTTCTCTGCTGTTCCGGTGCCTGCACCGGCAAGCTTCGTTGTGCCGCCCGGACGGGAGGCGGCTGCGGCCTGGGCTGCTGCCCGCCACAAATGCATGGTGGCGTACGAGCGCCAGGGGCTGACCTCGCGGAAGTCCGGGCTGGCGGTGCCGGCACCAATTCCGCCACCAGGCTCCGCATGCCCTGGCCGGTCGAGCGCCCTCATCCCGTTCCGCACCGCCGCGTCGTTGGCCAGGAAGACATCCGGGGCGCCGAGGACCCGCATGGCGAGGTAGCCCACCGTCCATGGTCCCACCCCCGCCAGCGGCAGCAGCTTCGCGCCGAGGCTGGCCAGGTCATCACCGTAGCCGAAATCCAGCCTGCCCTCAGCGAGTGCGGAGGCTGCCGCACGCAGGGCCTCCGCACGTTTCCTGGGTCCGCGAAGGAGGGCGTAGCCGTCAGCGGCAATGTCGGCCGCCGTGGGAAACATCCGCTCCAGGCCTTCGCCGGGGCTTTGGCTGGAACGCCCGACGGCGGCCAGTTGCGTGAGTGCCGTCCGCGCCGCAGCCACGGTGATCTGCTGTCCGACCATCGCCCGGACCAGCATCTCGCCGGGGTCCAGGGCCCCGGGCATCCTGACGCCGGGAGCGGCAGCCACCGAGGCTGAGAGTCGACTGTCCGCTGCCAGCGCGCCGTCGATGGCCACCGGATCGGCATCCAGGTCGAACAGCCTGCGGACGCGGCTCAGCAATGCCGGCAGGTCGCGAAGGTCCACTGCGCCGACGGTGAGGGTAAGCGGCCGTCCTTGGGCGCCGCCGTCGTACTCAATCCGAAAACGTGCGTCGCCCTGCGGCAGCCGCAGGGTACGCGCGTAGGACGTTGCTGATCCTGCTTCGATTCCGGGGATGGCGCGCACGGCCAGGAACGTGAAGATGCCGGAATCGAAGGGCTCGCGGTAGGGGAGGCTGAGGGTCAGGGCGGTGGATCCCGCGGGAACTTTTGGGTGCCGTGCGGCGCGGAGGGCGGTGGGCGTCATGTCGAAGACCTCCACCATGGTCTCGTTGAACTGCCGGACACTGCTGAAGCCGGCCGCGAAGGCGACGTCAGCCAGCTTCATGGACGTGGACACCAGCAGGGTCCGGGCCGTCTGGGCACGCCCGGCCCGAGCCAGCGACAGTGGACCGGCGCCAAGTTCCTGGCTGAGGATGCGGTTCAGCTGCCGCGAGGAATAGCCAAGGCGGGCGGCCAGGCCGTCCACGCCGTCCCTGTTGACCACTCCGTCGTTGATCAGGCGCATGGCCCGCCCGGCAATGTCCTGCCGGACGTTCCAGGCCGGGGTGCCGGGAACCGCCTCGGGGAGGCAGCGCTTGCAGGCCCGGTAGCCGGCGTCGTGCGCTGCGGCGGACGTTTCGTAAAAGGTGACGTTCGCGGCCTTGGGCGTCCTGGCCGGGCATGACGGGCGGCAATAGATGCCCGTGGTCCGGACGGCAGTGAAGAACTGCCCGTCGAACCGGGTGTCCCGGGCGTCTATTGCCCGGTAGCGCTGCCAGAAATCCATTCCTCCATCCTGCCAGCCGCGCACGGTAGGGGCTAGCGGAAATCGGACATGGCCGTGGTGGCGTTTTTTCTGCTTTGTGCAGGGTATTGCTGCTGGTTTTGGATAGAGTCTGGCCATGAGCAGAAGCCCCTCGCCGGACCGGGAACCGTTGCGGGAATTCCTGTCCGGAGATGCCCGCGAGCTGGGCCCGCTGCTGCTGGGGGCTGTCCTGAGCCACGATTCGAGGGAAGGGCGGGTGTCCGTCCGCCTCACCGAGGTGGAGGCCTACCTGGGTCCGGAGGATTCCCTTCATCCCGATCCCGGTTCACACACCTACCGGGGCCCCACTCCGCGCAATGCCCCCATGTTCGGTCCGGCGGGGCACTTGTACGTCTACTTCACCTACGGGATGCATCACTGCACGAACATCGTGTGTGGTCCGGAGGGGGTGGCCTCCGCCCTGCTGCTGCGTGCCGGGGAGATCGTGGAGGGTGCCGAGCTGGCCCGGCACCGCCGTCCCACCTCGAAAAATCCTGCCGACCTGGCCAGCGGCCCGGCCCGCCTCGCCAAAGCCCTGGGCCTGACCACCGCCTACAGCGGACGTGACGCGCTGGTGCCGCCGTTCGGGCTCACGCTTCCGGACCGCCCGGCCACGCAGGTCAGCTCCGGGCCCCGGGTTGGGGTCTCCGGCGCCGGTGGATCGGAGGATTACGCCTGGCGGTTCTGGCTCAGCGGCGATCCTACGGTTTCCAGGTACAAGGCAGCGAAGCCCAGGCCGGCCAGGCAACACTTGCGTTAGCGGAAATGGTTGTAGAATGGACGGTCTGTCTTTTGCGATAGGGGAACGTTAATGCTCGACGCCGATTTGGCCCACGAACGGGACTATGTTGCCGGGCTGTATGCCCGGCTGGAGGAGCTCCGCGAGGAAAAGCGCAAGCAGCTTGCGCAGGTCCGGCGGGCAGGGGCCGTGGGCACCATGCAGAACGTTTCCGAGCGTGATGCTTTCGCGGCTTTGTATGAGGACCGCCTGGCGCAGCTGGATGCGGTGGATGACCGGCTGGTGTTCGGCCGCCTGGACCTGGACTCCGGGGAAGCCCAGTACATCGGCCGCATCGGCCTCACCACCGAGGACCTGCAGCGGCTCATGGTGGACTGGCGCGCGCCCGAAGCCGGCCACTTCTACCAGGCCACAGCCTTCGACCGGCAGGGCGTCCGCCGCCGCCGCCACCTGATCCTGCAGGGCCGCGAAGTCAAAGCCATCGAGGATGATGTCCTCGACGCCGACATGCTGACGGACGACGAGTCCCTTCAGGGCGAAGGCGCCCTGCTCGCGGCCTTGAACTCCAAGCGCACCGGCCGGATGTCTGACATCGTCAGCACCATCCAGTCCGAACAGGACCGCATCATCCGGTCCTCCATCTCCGGTGCCGTGGTGGTCCAGGGCGGACCCGGCACGGGCAAGACCGCTGTGGCGCTGCACCGCGCCGCCTACCTGCTGTATACCCACCGGGACCGACTGAAGTCCGCCGGCGTGCTGCTGGTGGGCCCGTCGTCGTCGTTTATGAAGTACATCGAAAGGGTGCTGCCTTCGCTGGGCGAGACCGGCGTCGTGATGGCCAGCGTCGGCCGCCTGATGCCCGGCATCAACGCCGTTCCGGAACCTGATGCCGACGTCGCCGCCATCAAGGGACGCCTCGATATGGCTGCCATCGTGGCCAACGCCGTGGCCAACCGCCAGCGTATTCCCGCGGAGAACCGGATCCTGGAGGTGGACGGCCGCAGGCTGGTGCTGACCCCGCGCCAGGTCCGTCGTGCCCGTGAACGTGCCCGTTCCACTGGTAAGCCGCACAACGAGGCCCGCGTGACGTTCGTCAAGATCCTGCTGCGCGAACTGACGGAGCAGATGACCGAGCTGGTGGAAGCCGGGAACATCGGCAACAACGCGGACCGCTCCTACCTCGCCGAGGACGTCCGTACCGCCCGTGATGTGCGGATTGCCCTCAACCTGTGCTGGATGCCGATGACGCCCGAGAAGCTGATCTCGGAGCTGTTCAGCAAGCCGGCTGTGCTGGAGTTCTGCACTCCGCACCTGGCTCCGGCCGAGCGAGCCCTGCTGCTGCGGCCCGCTGACGCGCCCTGGACCGAGTCCGATGTCCCGCTGCTGGACGAAGCCGCCGAGCTCCTGGGCGAGTTGGACCCCGCAGCCGGCCGGGGCCTGGCGCAGCAGGAGCATGACCGCGCCCGGGATCTGGCCAACGCCAAGCAGACGCTGGTCAACATGGAGGCAGCCGGGGTTGATCCGCTGATGTCCGCCGAGGAACTGGCAGAGCAGAACCAGGAACAGGAAGCGCGGCTGACCGCAGCGGAGCGTGCCACGAGCGACCGCACGTGGGCCTTCGGGCACATTGTGGTGGATGAGGCGCAGGAACTTTCGCCCATGCAGTGGCGCCTGCTGGTCCGCCGCTGCCCGCTGAAGTCCTTCACCATAGTGGGGGACATCGCGCAGACGAGTTCCGTGGCCGGGGCGAATTCCTGGCAGGGTGCGCTCGCCCCGATGTTCGGGGACCGCTGGCAGCTGGAAGAACTGACCGTCAACTACCGCACCCCGTCCCAGATTGCCGAGGCAGCGGTCCGGATGGCCAACGCGGCGGGGCTTGTGGTTTCCGCGCCGAAGGCCGTGCGGGAAGGGCGCTGGTCGCCCGTCATTGATGAGGTGGAGCCGGGCCAGGTGGTCAGCCGCCTGCTGGAGGTCCTGCCGGAAGAACTGGGAGCGCTCGACGGCGGCCTGCTGGCAGTCATCGCCGACGGTCACCTTTTGCCGGAGGCCACCGCCGCCCTGCGCGCCGAGTATGGCCGCCGGATCGGCACCGGTGCCGGCAGCTACGAGCAGGACATCGTGGTGATCAGCCCCCGTGAAGCCAAAGGCCTGGAGTTCGACGGCGTAGTGGTGCTGGAGCCCGCCACGATGCTGAACCACGAGCATGGCAAGGTGGGGGACCTGTACGTTGCCATGACCCGCGCCACCCAGCGGCTCCGGCTGATTGCTGCCGAGCCCGTACCGGCCGGCATCAAGCGCTGACCCTTTCTGGCTGGTGTCCCGTTTCGGGGCGCGGGTGCCCGGGCCTTCGTCCGGCGCCCGCGCCCGGTAATACTGCTAACTTAGAAGGCGTGCCGGAAATCAACAGCCTCGAATCGCAACAGAACGACCCCACTTTTGCCAACGTCTGGCAGGAACTGAAGTGGCGTGGCCTGGTCCACGTCTCCACCGACGAAGCAGAGCTGGAAAAGCTCCTCGCCGGTGCACCGGTCACGTACTATTGCGGCTTCGATCCCACCGCACCGAGCCTCCACCTGGGCAACCTGGTCCAGCTGCTCGTGATGCGCCGGCTGCAGCTGGCCGGCCACATGCCCCTCGGGCTCGTGGGCGGTTCCACCGGCCTGATCGGCGACCCCCGCCCCACCGCCGAGCGCACCTTGAACACCAAGGACACCGTGGCCGAATGGGTGGGCTACCTGCAGGCGCAGGTCAGCCGGTTCCTCAGCTTCGAGGGCGGCAACGCTGCACGAATGGTCAACAACCTGGACTGGACAGCGCCGCTGAGCGCCATCGACTTCCTGCGTGAAGTAGGCAAGCACTTCCGCGTGGGCACCATGCTGCGCAAGGACGCCGTGGCTTCGCGGCTGAACTCCGACGAGGGCATCAGCTACACCGAGTTCAGCTACCAGATCCTTCAGGGCATGGATTACCTCCAGCTGTACCGGGACTACGGCTGCATGCTGCAGACCGGCGGGTCGGACCAGTGGGGCAACCTCACCAGTGGTACCGAGCTGATCCGCAAGGTGGAGGGCAAGAGCGTCCACGCCCTGGGAACCCCGTTGATCACCAACTCGGACGGTACTAAGTTCGGCAAGAGTGAAGGCAACGCCATCTGGCTCGACGCCGGCATGTGCAGCCCGTACGCCTTCTACCAGTTCTGGCTCAATACCGCCGATGCCGATGTTGTGGACAGGCTGAAAGTGTTCACCTTCCTGACCCGGTCCGAGATCGAAGACATCGCCAAGGCTGTGGCCGAGCGACCGTTTGCCCGTGAAGGCCAGCGGAAGCTTGCCTTCGAAGTCACGTCGCTGGTGCACGGAGTGGAGGCCACCGAAAAGGTCATCGCCGCTTCGGCGGCGCTGTTCGGCAACGGTGACCTGTCAGCGCTGGACAAGTCGACCCTGCAGGCGGCGACCTCAGAGCTTCCCTCCACCACTGTTCAGGTGGACGCGCTTGGGATCGTTGATCTGCTGGTTGCCTCCGGTCTTTCGGACAGCAAGTCTGCTGCCCGGCGCACGGTTGGTGAGGGCGGAGCCTATGTGAACAACGAGAAGGTGCTGGACCCTGAAGCTGTGATCCCGGAGTCCGAACTCCTGCATGGGCAGTACCTCCTCCTGCGCAGGGGCAAGAAGAACCTGGCCACAGTCGAAGTACTGGTTCCCTAGCCCAAAGAAACACACCTTGCACGCTCCTCCGCAGGCGATTTGCACGCCCGCGGAGGGGCGTGTATTGTTTTCTGAGTCGCCACCGCCGAGTGGTGACAAACCCCCAACAAATAAGAAGCAATTCTTGGCCGCGCAAAGCGTGGATTGAAGAAAATGCTTCGCTTTTTTGCTGGGCGGATTCATTCCACCGAGTGAATTCCGGGAAAATAACCGGATTTGCAAAGTGAAATTGAATGAAATAAGATTGAAACATCGCAGCGAAGAAATACTGAATAGAAATTCACTGAATGAATTGTTTCGGGAAT